>CAZTCM010000027.1:0-15041 GCA_964612285.1 uncultured Alistipes sp. | reverse complement strand
GCATGAAGTGGGCACCCAGGTCATCCTCGTAGGTGAACTGATAGGGGCGACGCTCCACGCGCACCTGCTCGATTTTGATACCTACCGACGAGAAGGTGTTCTCCAGAACGCGACCATTCTCCAAATTTTTGAGCTTCGAACGAACGAAGGCGGGACCCTTGCCCGGCTTGCAGTGCTGGAAATCGACTACAAGGAAAGTCTTGCCGTCCATCTCGATGCACATGCCGATTTTGATATCAGCAGCTGTAATTTGCATAGTGTTATGTGTTTATAGTTTGAATTTTCCGACCGCGAAGATACGACAAGCGATGCGCAAAACAAAATTTTTTCCAAAAAATAGTTATATTTGTATCAAATACAACCCCTCAACGCGATGAAACGACTATTGCTACTGCTCTCGCTGCTGGCGACAACCGCCTTGCAGGCGCAACCCTATGAGGATGCCCGCTTCGACCCCACGCTCAATGCCATCAACCGTCTGCCCATGCACGCTTCGTTCTTTGCCTACGAATCGGCCGAACGTGCCGCCGCAGGCGATAAGTGTGCCTCGGAGCGTTTTCTTTCGCTCCACGGCCATTGGCGCTTCAACTGGGTGGCCGATGCTTCGTCGGCACCCGCCGACTTTTTCCGTGCGGACTACGACGACCGCCACTGGGCAACGATGCCCGTGCCGGGTATTTGGGAACTGCACGGCTATGGCGACCCGCTCTATGTCAATATCGGTTATGCCTGGCGCGAACAGCAGGCTCCCAATCCGCCTCACTACCCCGACCGCGGCAACCACACCGGCTCCTATCGCCGCGAGGTGGTAATTCCCGAAGCGTGGAGCGGCAAGCAGATTATTGCCCACTTCGGCTCTGTGACCTCGAACCTTACGCTGTGGGTCAACGGCCGCTTTGTCGGGTACAGCGAGGACAGTAAACTCGCCACCGAGTTTGACCTGACCCCCTACCTCAAACCCGGTCGCAACCTCTTCGCCTTCCGCATCCATCGCTGGTGCGACGGCACCTACCTCGAAGATCAGGATTTCTTCCGTCTGGCCGGTGTGGCACGCGAAAGCTACCTCTATGCCCGCGATAAACGATGTGTGGAGGATGTGCGATTGACCCCCTCGTTGGCGGAGAACTACACGCAGGGCAGACTTGATGTCGAGGTGGCCCTCTCGAAGGCGGCGCGGGGCTGTACTGTTGCGGTGCAGTTGTGCGATGCCGGAGGGCGTGCGGTTGCTGCGGCCGAGCAGCGGGTGCAGGGCACCGAGATGCACTTTGCGCTCGATGCCGGTAAGGTGGCCCTTTGGTCGGCCGAGGTGCCGACGCTCTACCACCTGATCCTCGATTTGAAGGATGCGAAGGGCGCCCTCGTCGAGCGTATCCCGTTGCGCACGGGTTTTCGTGAGGTGAAAATCGAAGGCGGACAACTCAAAATCAATGGACAGGCCATCCTGTTGAAGGGTGCCAACCGCCACGAAATGGACCCCGACGAAGGGTACCTCCTGACCGAAGAGCGGATGTTGCAGGATATTCGTCTGTTGAAGGAGCACAACTTCAATGCCGTGCGCACCTGCCACTATCCCGACACGCCCCGCTGGTACGAACTCTGCGACGAATATGGCCTTTACCTCGTGGCCGAGGCCAACATCGAGTCGCACGGAGTGGGGTATGGTGAGCAGACCCTGGCTCGCAATGCCGATTATGCTCGGGCGCACCTCGAACGCAACGAACGCAACGTGCGCTGCAACCACAACCACCCCTCGGTCATCCTCTGGTCGCTCGGGAACGAGGCGGGCTATGGCCCCAATTTCGAGGCGGCCTACGATTGGATTGACGCCTTCGACCCGATGCGCCCGATTCAATACGAACAGGCGGCCGTGCAGGGCAAGACCGACATCTACTGCCCGATGTATTTGAGCGTGGCACGCAGTGCGAACTACCTCGCCGAAAAGCCCTCGAAACCGCTTATTCAGTGCGAATATGCCCACGCGATGGGCAACTCGCTGGGAGGGTTCAAAGAGTATTGGGAACTGACACGTCGCGAACCGATGTATCAGGGCGGCTTCATTTGGGACTTTGTCGACCAGTCGCTCCATAAGCGCGGTGCCCACGGGCGGCCGATTTATGGCTATGGCGGCGATTGGAATCCCTACGACGCTTCGGACAAGAATTTCTGCGACAACGGCCTTATCTCGCCCGATCGCCGTCCCAATCCCCACATGGCCGAGGCGGCCTATTGGCAGCAGTCGATTTGGACCGAGCCGGTGGCGATGACGCAGGGCGACTTTACGATTCACAACGAGTACCTCTTCCGCGATTTGTCGAACTTCGACCTTGCGTGGGAACTCTTGTGCGATGGTCGTGCGGTGCGCTGCGGAGGGATGAAGGTGCCGCATGTGGCTCCACAACAGACCGCCGCCTTGTCGTTGCCGCTGGGAACGCTGCCTGCTGAGGGCGAATTGCTGCTCAACCTCCACTACCGCCTGCGTGAGGCCGAACCCCTGTTGCCGGCCGGTACGGTGCTGGCTCGTCAGCAATTTGTGCTGCGCGAAGGGGGTGTCACGCTGCCCGGTACGTCGCTGCGTTACTTTGCTCCCGAGCGTGGCTTGTCGCTCGTCGAAGAGGATCGCAACTACCTCATCGTCGAGGGCGACGGCGTGCGTCTGGACTTCGACCGCAAGAGCGGTTTCCTGACGCGCTATGAGAGCGACGGCCACCGCTGGTTGGCCGAGGGCTCGACCCTGCGTCCCAACTTCTGGCGGGCTCCGACCGACAATGACATGGGGCCAACCTCCACACCAAGTGGCGCGTATGGCATCATCCGACGCTCGTGTTGCAGTCGCTGACAGCCCAAACAGCGGGCACCGAAGTGGTTGTGACGGCCCGTTATGCGATGCCCGAGGTGGAGGCGGCGCTGACGCTAAACTACCGTGTGAATCAGCAGGGTGGGGTGACGGTCACCCAGTCGTTGAAGGCGACGGCAGGGGCGAAACATCCCCCGATGATGCGCTTTGGCATGCGGATGGAGATGGCTGCCGACTACGATGCGATTCGCTATTACGGTCGTGGACCGGCCGAGAACTATATCGACCGCAAGGCCTCGACCTTCGTAGGCCGCTATGCCCAGTCGGTCGAGGAGCAGTTCTACCCTTATATCCGCCCGCAGGAGACGGGTACGAAGAGCGATTTGCGCTGGTGGCATCAGGGCAATCGCAGCGGGCAGGGATTGCTGATTTCGGCCGAGGGGTTCTTCTCGGCATCGGCCCTGCACTACGCTTTGGAGATGCTTGACGATGGTGTGCAGAAGGATCAGCGCCACTCCTCCGAACTGACCCCCGACGAGCAGGTCTACCTCTGCATCGATGGCGCACAGATGGGGCTGGGCTGCGAAAATTCGTGGGGTGCATGGCCCTTGCCGGCCTATCGACTCCCCTACGGCGATTATACCTTCACCTTCCGCCTCGAACCATGCCGCCTGTTGGAGTAGTTCGGGCCGAAAAACGCATTTGATGATGAAACGACTGTTGTTGCTCTTTCTGCTGCTGCCCGCGATGGCGTGGGGACAATCGGCGGCCGGTACCTGGGGAGGTACCCTCGATGTCAATGGCTCGAAACTGCGGCTGCTCTTCCACCTCAGCCAAACCCCCGAAGGGTGGCAGGCGACGATGGACAGCCCCGACCAGGGCGCCAAAGGAATTCCGGTCGATTCGGTGGCGGTGACACCCTCGGCCGTAACCCTCTGCATCAGCCCTCTGCGGGCCCGCTTCGACGGGGCCTTTTTTGGCGAAACGACCTTGATGGGGCTCTTTACGCAGGGCTCCTTCTCTACCTCGCTGTTGTTGAAACGGGGCGAGCCGACACCGCCCCGTCGTCCGCAGCAACCGCAGGCGCCCTTCCCCTATCGCAGCGAGGAGGTCAGCTTCGCAGGACGGGATGGGGCCGTGACGCTGCATGGTACGCTGACACTGCCGGCGACCGAGGGACACTATCCGGCCGTGGTGCTGGTGACCGGCAGCGGTACGCAGAATCGTGACGAGGAGCTGCTCGGCCATAAACCCTTCCTGCTCTTGGCCGACCGCCTGACGCGCGCCGGCTATGCCGTGCTGCGCTACGACGATCGAGGTTTCAACGCTTCGCCCGAGGAGTTGGCACGGTTGAAGGGGTCGACCACCCACGATTTGATGCAGGATGCCCTCGGGGCCTTCGATTTCCTGCGCAACCACCCGCACATTGCACATCACGGCATCGGCATCGCCGGCCATAGCGAAGGGGGTACGATTGCGTTGATGGCCGCTGCCGAGGAGCCTGCGGTTGCCTTTGTGATTTCGTTGGCCGGCATGACGGTGTCGGGGGCGGAACTTTTAGCGACGCAAAATCGGGCAGAGCTCCTCCTGCAAGGGGTCCCCGAATCGCTGGCGGACAGTTATGCCGAGGCGTTGCGGCGGCTCTATGGTGCCTGGGTTGAGCGTACACCGGCTGCGGTGGCAGCCGAGAAGGAGCAGTTGGCGGCCGAAGCAACTGCCGGATTGCAGCTCCCTGCCCCCTGGCGCCAGAATTTGGAACAACTGGCTGCCATGGCCGAGCAGCAACCGTGGATGGATGCCTTCGTGCGTCTGGACCCTGCGCCGGCCATTGCCGCATTGGGCGGGCGACCCTGCCTGGCGCTGAATGGCGCAAAGGATGTGCAGGTCGATGCCGCGGCCAATCTGGGACGTCTGCGGCAGTTGGCACCCGAAGGGGCTTCGGTCGAGACGAAGTGCTACGAGGGGCTCAATCACCTCTTTCAACCCTGCACGACCGGCGCAGTCGCGGAGTATGGACAGATTGAGACGACGATGGATGAGCAGGTGTTGCAGGATATTATAACCTGGTTAAATGCTCGGCAGAGATGATAAAAGACGATCTAACAAAAAGGGCATGTCCAACAAGTTTTGGACACGCCCTTTCTTATCTTGACAAACCTCGTTTAGAAGAAGATGAGTTGCGTCAGAACATAAATCGGCAGCAGCACAATCAGCGAGAAGCGCGTCATATAACCGAAGAACGACGGCATCTTCACCCCTTCGGACTCGGCGATGGCCTTCACCATGAAGTTCGGACCGTTGCCGATGTAGGTCATGGCACCAAAGAAGACGGCACCCAGGGCAATCGCTTTGAGCAGCAATTCGGGAATACCGGCGATGAGCATCACGCCCTCGGGAGTCGGCAGACCCGTAGCCACCGTGTAGAAGGCAACGGCCGTCGGAGCATTGTCGAGGAACGACGAGAGGGCACCCGTCGCGTAGTAGAACTGCCACGGTTCGGTCAGGCCCAATGATGCGGCGTGCTCACCGAGGTAGAGCAGCGCAGGGGTCATCGTCGTGAAGATACCCACGAAGAGGATGGCCACCTCGGTAATCGGTCCCCACGAGAAGTGGTTGGCCTCGCGTACGGCACGTTTGGTGCTCCACAGCGACAGTGCCACGATAAGCAGCAGCACGATTTCACGCAGGAACTGTACAAAGAGCGGTGCGTGGTGGTCGCCCATGGCGGGGATATAGGCGCGGTTGAGGAAGATGACGGCTGCGATGACGGCGCCCAACCAGAGGAAGTTGATGCCGCCCGTCACGCGAATCGGCTCATGCTCTTCGAGGTCGCGCTGACGCAACTCGGCCGGCTCGCGACGAACGAGGATGAGGTCCCATACAAAGTAGATGAGGAGCAGCGAGATACCTACGAAGGCCCATTGCGGCATCACCTCCATGAACCAGCTGAAATCGGCACCACGCAGGTAGAGCAGGAACAACGGGGGATCGCCCAGCGGGGTGAGCAGGCCGCCACAGTTGGCCACCAAGGCGATGAAGAAGAGCACCGTGTGCACGCGGTGGTGGCGCTGTTGGTTGATTTGCAGCAGGGGACGAATCATCAGCATGGCAGCGCCGGTCGTACCCATGAACGAGGCCAAAATCCAACCTAAAGCCAATACGCCCGTGTTTACAGCCGGTGTTGCGGCGATGTCGCCACGGATGTGAATACCTCCCGTGACCACAAAGAGGGCCAACAGCAGAATGATGAAAGGCACATAGTCGTAGAGCAACTGATGTGCTACGTTGCTGCCCAACCCGACATGAGCCAAAAAGAGTGCCGTCGGAATCGACAGGGCCAACGTAAAGATAAGTTTGTTGCGGTTCTTCTCCCACCAATGTTCGGCGACGAGGGGAGCCACAGCAATCGTGAGGAGCATGATAGCAAAAGGAATCAGCATCCAAAGTTCAACTTGTTGCATGTGGTAAATGTTTTGATTAATTGTGTTTAATTAAAAAGTGATGCAAAGTTACCTTTTTTTTGGGGAAAAACACAAAAAAAAGAGGATTCCATTTGTGAAATCCTCTTGCTTTATGGTCGAAAGGTGTTACTCGGCCTTCTCTTTGCAGCAACCCTCGGCCTTCTCTTTGCAGCAGCCCTCGGCCTTCTCTTTGCAGCAACCCTCGGCTTTCTCCTTGCAGCAGCCTTCGGCCTTCTCGCAACCCTCAGCCTTCTCGCAGCAAGCCTCCTTCTCGCAGCAAGCCTCCTTCTCGCAGCAGGCAGCAGCCTCTACGGCGGGAGCCTCGGCCTCGGCCTGAGCAGCCTGATTTGCATTACCGGCGCAGCTCATCATGGCGACAGCTGCCATTACAATCACGAACGAGAACATCTTTTTCATAGCACTAATTCTTTTAAGTGAAACTTTTTGTGAATTGTTATTCGTCGCAAATATAGGGATTCATGTTTGAATTGCAAAAAAATGATAGGCAAATTTTCTTTTTAGCCCTATTTTTTATCGTAAAAGGTCATTTAAAGTCAATTCTTCGCTCTTTGGGAAGGCTTTTGGGAAGTGCGCCGCGAGCCTGCCTTTCAAAATGATAGCCTCCTCGATGGTGAGGCAGTTGCCCACCGTCACGCGGAAATAGGGGTTCTCATAGACCATATACAAAGGAATCTCGGGAAAGTGCTCCTCGAAGATTTTTCGCGCTTCCATTGCCTCGGCGCGGGCATTTTGGCTGTTGTCGAAGAAGATGCAGACACGGTAACCTCGCAGTCGCGGGGCGCTTTGCGCAGCCTCGGCGGCAGCAATCACCTGCGCGGCCGACCCCTGCTCGGTCACCACCACACGCGCCCCTGCGGGGGCATTTTCGCTTACAATTTCCTGTTCGAGTCCCTTTTTGAAGCTGGAAACGGATTGCGCATCGGCTCCGTAGGCCACTCCGACAAGGAGTGCCCAGGTAAGAATCAAAATCTGCTTATTCATCGTAACTGAATGAGTTTGGTCAAATCGGCGGCTTCAAGGCCAAAGATATGCAAAAATTCGGACAACGGCATCTTTTCTCGCAAAATAGTGACCGGCACGGGGCCTCCGCGACCGTTGAGTTCGAGCGTGACGTGGATTTGCGAGAGCTCCTGCCGGCCGATGTTGGCTGCGACGGCCAACGCTGCCAGCGGATTGCGCACATCGAGCAGCCAACGCGAAGTGAGCGTGGTGCTGGTGCGACGCGGCAGTTCGACCGGCTCGGCCAACCGCATTGTACCCACCTCGCCTCCTTTGTAATAGAGCGTGGCACGCGCCTCCTCCAACTGCAATTTGTGGCCCGAGCCGTTGGTGGCATCGACGTCGATTTCGAGGGCCGTCAATCCGGCCGGTCGCACTTCGCGAACTCCTTCGAAGCGAATCTTGTTGCGGATGCGCTCCTTGGTGCTTTGGCATGAGGTGAGCGGGAGCAGCATCAGGCTGCACAGAGCGAGTAAAAGCAGGCGTTTCATGGTGGGTAATGCTCTTTTGAGGGGTTGGAAACTATTCATAGCGCATCGTCTCTTCGGGTTTGACGGTGGCTACGACCGAGGCCGGCAGCCACATCAGCAGCAGGATGGCGGCCGTAAAACCGAGGTTGAGCCCGAGCCACCAGCCCCACGTCAAATCGATGGGTACGGCCGAGAGCAGATACCCCTCGGCATCGAGTTTTATGAGATGAAAATGGGCTTGGAGCAGGCAGAGACCCACGCCGACGAGGTTGCCCCAGCCGAGTCCGCGCAGGGCTATCCACGCAGCCCGATAGAGGAAGATGCGGCGCAGGGCGCGGTTGCACATGCCGAGGGCTTTCAGCACGCCAATCATGCGGATGCGTTCGAGCACGATGATGAGCAGGGCCGTGGCCATGTTGAAGAAGGCTACGATGAGCATCACCGTGAGGATGACCACGGCATTCATGTCGTGGGTTTTCAGCCAGTCGAAGATGCCCGGGTAGAGCTCCTGCACACTTTGTGCCGTGAGGTAGTCGGTGTGGTCGGTAGGGTCGTAGAAGAGTCGTTCGTCGAGTTGTGCCGCGCTGTGTGGCGCCTCGTCGAGGGTGTGAATGCGCAACTCATAGCCCGAAATCTCGTCGGGACCCCATTGCGAGAGACGCTGCACGTTGCGCAGGTCGGTGAGCAGCATCGTGCGGTCCATCTCCTCCATCCCCGAGGTGTAGATGCCCGTCACCTTGAACCGGTCGCGGTAGGGGGCCTTGTCGGGCTCGACAAAGAGCATTTCGAGGCGGTCGTTCACGGTCAGTTGCAGACGTCGTGCCAGCCAATCCGAGAGCAGCACATCCTTCGTGCGCACCGAGTCGCCGATGCGGGGCAGGGTGCCGGCCACCAGCCACTCCTCGAAGAGCGAGAGGTCGTAGTCGCTGTCGACCCCCTTCAAGACAACCCCTTCGACCGCCTCGGCCGTGCGGACAATGCCGCCGCGACGGGCATAGCGGGCCACGCGCTCGATGTCGGGGGTGGCACGCAGGAGCGAGTCGAGGTAGGCCGAGCTGCGAATCGGTGTGGCATTGACCATGCGCAGACTGCGCACGTCGGTGACGACGATGTGCGACGAGAAGGCGCTCATCTTATGAGCAATCTCCCGCTTGAACCCCATGATGACGGCCATCGAGAGCAACATCACGGTCAGGCTCAGCGCCACCGAGAGGGTGGCGATGCGCTCCATCACCGAACGGCCGGAGCCGCCGGCTGCTGCCGCAAGGCGTCGTGCGATATTGAGTTCGAGATTCATGGTGCTCTTTTTCGGAAAATATAGTGCAAAGTAACACATAATTTCGTATTTTTGCCCCATAGATGCCCGTTTTTTGTGAAAAGCGGGTGATAAAAAACCAAAATAGAAGTTTTTGTATGATGATTCAACCTTTGTTTACCTTGCTGCAAACGGCAGGATATCCCCACGACTCGATTTCGATACATGCCGCCCAGAGCGGGATGTATCTGCTCATTATCCTCATTGCCGTTGTGGGGTGGGTGGTGCAGGCCCGTCTGCAAGCGGTTTTCAAACGCTATTCGCAGGTGATGTTCCCGGGCGGGCTGACCGGTGCCGAGGTCGCAGAGCGGATGTTGCGCGAAAACCGTATCTACAATGTCAAGGTGACCCATGTGCAGGGTCGATTGACCGACCACTTCGACCCGCGCACGATGACCGTCAATCTGAGCGATGCGGTCTATGCCTCGCGCTCGGTGGCAGCGGCTGCCGTGGCGGCACACGAGTGTGGCCATGCCATTCAGCACGCCCAGGGTTATGCCCCGCTGGTGCTGCGCTCGCAGTTGGTGCCCGTGGTGCAGTTCGCCTCGACGGCGGCCACCTGGGTCATCCTGCTCGGTCTGATTATCCTCGCCTCGACCCAAAACGAGATGTTGTGCTGGGTGGGTGTCGGCATGATTGCCCTTTCGGCCCTCTTTTCGATTGTCACCCTGCCGGTCGAGTACAATGCTTCAGCCCGTGCCTTGGCATGGTTGCGCGGCAGTCGGCTGATGACCGAAACGGAGCTGGCCCAGGCGCGTACCTCGTTGCGCTGGGCGGCCCGCACCTATCTGGTGGCCGCTTTGAGTGCCGTTGCTTCGGTGCTCTACTATGTATTGCTGATTCTCGGTCGTCGCGACTAACCCGTTGCCGTGAAGATGAAACCTCAATCGGATGTGCTGTTGCGCGGCTGGAAGATGGTCGCATGGGTGCTCCTCAGCCTGTTGCTGGTGAGCTTTATCCCTCCCGTGACGGTGGGCGGGGTCGAGTTGCGCCGTGCCAACATCTTCTCCGACCTCTACGCCTTTGCCGACCCTGTCGCAGCGACGAGCGAGGCGGAGGTGGTGCTTTTTGACGAGGCGGAGTTTGCCGTCGACCTCGAAGCGGTCAATCGACAAATCGAGGCTGATACGACCCCGCATGAGGTGCCGCTCTGCTACGAGTGGCTTGTGGCCGAGGAGCCGGCCGTGCGCGAAGCCGTCGTGCCGGACGAACGCCGTTTCTCCTCGCGTCTTACCCCCATCGAGGATTTCAGTCGGGAGGAGCGTTTTGCGGCCTTCTGCGATACGTTGCTGCACGCCAATCGCACGGTGCGCATTGCCGTACTGGGTGATTCGTTCATCGAGGGCGATATCCTGACGGCCGACCTGCGCGAGCGCCTGCAAACAGCCTTTGGTGGGCGGGGTACGGGCTTTGCTCCGATGGCTTCGCCGCTGACGGCCTATCGTCGCACAGTCAAAACACAATCGAAGGGGTGGACCTCCTACAACGTGATGCAACACAAGAGTACCCCCGCGCCGCTGAACGACTATTTCTATGTCTCGGGGTGGGTGTGTCGCCCCTCGGAGGGCGCTTCGACGCGCTGGGAGGCGACGACACATCGTGCGCGGCTGGATTCCTGCTCGACGGCCCGCGTGCTCTTCATTGCACCCGACGACAGCCGTATCGTGTTGACGGTGAACGATTCGTTGCATCATGAGGTGGCCGTCGAGGGGGCTGCGGCCGTGCGTCAGGCGGTGGTGCACGCTCCATACATCCACGCCTTGGAGTTCAAGGTGGCGGAGGGGGCTGCGCGCATGATTGGTTACGGAGCCCTGTTCGAGGCGAAGGGGGTCACGGTCGATAACTACTCGGTGCGCAGCAACAACGGTCAGGCCATCTTCCGTACCAACCCCTCGGTCAATGCCCAAATCAATGCCCTGACGGGCTACGATTTGGTGATTCTGCAATATGGCCTGAACATCATGCAGAAGGGGGTGCTGCAATATACGAGCTATGGCAACCAAATCGAGAAGGTGATTGCTTATGTGCGCCAATGTTTCCCGTCGGCCGCCGTGCTGGTGATGGGCGTAAGCGACCGCGCCGTGAAGAGCGACGAGGGGGTCGAGACGATGGATGCCATTCCGGCGATGCTTGATTGTCAGCGCACGGCAGCCCGTAATCAGGGGGCTGCTTTCTGGTCCACCTTCGATGCGATGCAGGCCGAGGGAGGTATCCGTGAATTTGTCGCCCGCGGTTGGGCGGCCAAGGACTTCACCCACATCAACTATGGTGGAGGTCGTCGAGTGGCGTGGGCGCTGTTCGATGCCATCAATGCCGAGGTTGCGAAGGCCGAAGCGCGTCACCGTGCCCGCATCGAGGCGGCCCGTCCGGTGGTCGACTCGGTGATGCAGCAGACGATTCAGCAGGACCCGCTGCTGAATGTGGCAGTGGAGAGCCAAGAGCCGACGATGCAATAACCCAATGCCGCGCAGGAGAGAATGGAGCAGTTGTATGCAAAGATAGTCGGGTTGCTCGCCTACGACAGCACCTCGCCGCTGATTTTTAGCAGTGGGCTCTTTCTGTTTCTCTTTGTCGGCTTTCTGCTGCTCTACTACCTGCTGCGCCGTACCACTACGCTCCGCATTCTCTATGTAATCGCCTTCTCGCTCTACTTTTATTATAAGTCGAGCGGCTTTTACTTTGCCCTGCTGCTGGTGGCGGCGACCTACGACTACATGATAGGCTACTCGCTCTACCTGACGCGCAATCAGGGGATGCGCAAACTGCTCGTGGCGTTGAGTGTGGCGCTCAACCTCGGGATGTTGTGCTACTTCAAATACACAAACTTCCTGGTCGATATTGCCAACCAGCTCTTTGGCGAGGGCTTCTTGCAGTTTCAGAACATCTTCCTGCCGGTCGGCATCTCGTTCTTCGTCTTTCAGTCGATGAGCTACACGATAGACATCTACCGCCGGCAGTTGCGACCACTCGACAGCTGGCTCGACTACCTCTTCTACCTCTCCTATTTTCCGGCACTGCTGGCGGGCCCCATTGTGCGTGCCCGTGACTTCATCCCCCAGATTCGCCGCCGCCCGATGGTGACGCGCGAGATGTTGGGAGGGGCTGTTTTTCTGCTTCTGACGGGTCTGTTCAAGAAAGCCGTTATCTCGGATTACATCGCCCTGAACTTTGTCGATCGCATCTTCGACGAACCGTTGCTCTACTCGGGCTTTGAGTGTCTTGTGGGCCTTTATGGCTATGCCCTGCAAATCTACTGCGACTTCTCGGGCTACTCGGACATGGCCATCGGCCTGGCATTGCTGATGGGCTTCCGCTTCCCGAAAAACTTCGATGCCCCCTACCAGTCGGCCACGATTACCGAGTTCTGGCGGCGGTGGCATATCTCGCTCTCGTCGTGGCTGCGCGACTACCTCTACATCTCGCTCGGCGGCAACCGCAAGGGACCGCGTCGCACCTACCTCAACCTGCTGCTCACGATGCTCTTGGGCGGTTTGTGGCACGGCGCGGCTGTGCGTTTTTTGGTGTGGGGAGCCCTGCATGGCGTGGCGCTGGCCGTGCATAAGATGTGGCTTTCGGTGGTCCCGGGCGCGAAGGTGTTGGGGCGTGAGATGAACCCCGTGATGCGCCTGCTGGGCGTGGTGCTCACCTTCCACATCGTCTGCCTCGGCTGGCTTGTCTTCCGTGCCGACTCGATGCAGACGGCAGTCCTGCTGTTGCACCAGATTTTCACCAATTTCGATTCGGCACTGATTCCGCAGGTGGTCGAGGGGTATGCCTTTGCGATGGCGCTCATCGCCGTCGGCTTTGTGATGCACTTCATCCCGTCGCAGGGCGATGGTTGGCTGCAACGCCGCATCGGTGCGGCTCCGATGGCCGTGCAGGTGGCGCTGCTGGTGGTGATGATTTGGTGTGTGATGCAGATAAAATCGGCCGATATACAGCCCTTTATCTACTTCCAATTTTAAGGGAGATTTGGGAACATGGGGGGGTGCCCGCCCGTTCCAAAAATAATTTTGAATTCTAAATTCTAAATTTTGCATTTTTTTGCGATGTATACGTTTGACCATGACCTATTTTTGGCTCTCAATTTCGATGGGGGTGTGTGGATGGACCGCTTGATGCTGACGATTTCGGGCACGGCGATGTGGGTGCCGCTCTACCTGCTGATTTTCTACTTCGTGTGGCGTGATTATGGGTGGCAACGCCTGCTGCTCTTTGTGGTGCTGCTGGCCGCCGCAATGGGGGTGGCCGACATCGTGGCCGGCATCTTCAAACACAGCGGCCTGCTGGGCGACCTGCTGCCCGCCTTTGAGCCGCGCTGGCGACCAATGTTCGAACCGGCGTTGGAGGGGTATGACATCTCCCCCGACTCGTTGAAGACACTGCGTTCGTCGGGGCTGTTGGAGAATACGCTGGTACATGTGCCCGAGGAGGCCCTCGGGGGTCGTTTTGGCACGGTCTCGGCCCACGCCTCGACCGCATGTGCGCTCTGCTACCTCTCGGTGCGGGTGCTGCGCCGCCGTTGGTTCTCGTGGGTGATGATTGGTGCTACGGTGCTCATCTGCTACTCGCGCATCTACCTCGCGAAGCACTATCCGATGGACATCGCCTGGGGGGCCTTGCTCGGCATCCTGCTGGGTTGGCTGGCCGTGCAGTGTTTTGCGGTCGGGAATTCGCGCTTCAAAATGCAAAAATAGCCGCTCGGAATATGGTGATATCCTCTTTTTTCGCTATTTTTGCCGCGCATAAATGATGACAACAACAAAAATAAGATAGCTTTATGGCATTGGAACAACTGAGTGAACAGGAGATTTTGCGTCGCAACTCGCTCAAAGCATTGCGCGATTTGGGTATCGAGCCCTATCCCGCCGAGCGTTTCGACGTGACGACGACGGCTGCGGAGATTGCTGCCGATTTTGACGCCGAGCCCGAGCGCTTTGCCGAGGTGCGCATCGCCGGTCGTATGCTCTCGCGCCGTATCATGGGCAGCGCCTCGTTCTTCGAGCTGCAAGACCACACGGGCCGCATCCAGGTCTACATCCGCCGCGACGATGTCTGCCCCGAGGGTGAGCCGACGCTCTACAACACGGTCTTCAAGAAGTTGCTCGACATTGGTGACTTCATCGGGGTTGAGGGCTTCGCCTTCCGCACCAACACGGGCGAGTTGTCGGTACACTGCCGCAAATTTACCGTGCTCTCGAAATCGATTCGTCCGCTGCCCATCGTTAAGGAGAAGGATGGCCAGCAGTTCGATGCACTGACCGACCCCGAGGTGCGCTACCGTCAGCGTTATGTCGATTTGGTCGTCAATCCGAAGGTGCGCGAGGTATTCGTCAAGCGTGCGAAAATCATGGCTACGATGCGCGACTACTTCAACGCTGAGGGGTGTTTGGAGGTCGAGACCCCCATTCTGCAACCCATTCCGGGTGGTGCTTCGGCACGTCCCTTCATCACGCACCACAATGCACTCGACATCGACTTTTACATGCGCATCGCTACGGAGTTGTACCTCAAACGTCTGATTGTGGGTGGCTTCAACGGAGTCTACGAGTTCGGCAAGAATTTCCGCAACGAGGGCATGGACCGCACGCACAACCCCGAGTTTACCTGCATGGAGATTTACATCGCCTACAAGGATTACAAGTGGATGATGGAGTTCACCGAGCAGATGTTGGAGCGCGTATGCCGTGCCGTGAACGACGATAAAACCGAGGTGGAGATTGACGGCAAGCAGGTGTCGTTCAAAGCGCCGTTCCGTCGCCTGACAATGACCGATGCCATCCGTGAGAAGACGGGCTACGACATCACGGGCCAAACCGAGGAGCAGTTGCGCGAAGCGTGCGCCCGCCTGAATGTCGAGGTAGACGACACGATGGGCAAGGGTAAACTCATCGACGCCATCTTCGGCCAATATTGCGAGGGTGACCTCATTCAGCCCACCTTCATCTGCGACTACCCGATTGAGATGTCGCCCCTGTGCA
>CAZTCM010000026.1:0-15130 GCA_964612285.1 uncultured Alistipes sp. | reverse complement strand
CTAAACCGACGTACCTGATTAGGGTACCACGAGTTCGAATCTCGTCCTCTCCGCACAAACGAGCGCGGCTGTCGAATCAATTGACAGCCGCGCTCGTTCTTCTATCTACCCTTATTCGTAGACCAGCTCAAAGTCATCCACCCACATCACACTCTTCGTACTACCCGTAAAGTAGTCACCCAGGCGCGACGCCGAGCAGACAATCATAATGTGCGTCGGAATGCGGTCCGTTGCGACATACTCAATCGGAATCGTGAACTCGGTCCACGCCCCTACGCTCTCGTGCAGGGCCAACTCACCATAGCCGATAACCGCCTCGCTGTGCGGGTCAAAGGCCGTCTCCTCGATGCGGCGCGTGGCAATCTCCACCGGACTATCGACCGTACCGCCATAGACCGCGGGATCCCAATCACCCAGGGCGATGTAAATCATTCCCGTATCGGGGTCGCCCTCCTTGATGGTCTCACCCGCAGGCACATCCTGAATGCGGTCGATGGCGCCCATATTGTACTTCATCCAGCCGCGCAATGCCACGGGGCGAGCCGTGAAGGGGCGACCGAAGTGTACGATGCCGTTCGTACCATCGTTACGCACATACTTACCGATGTAGAGGTTACCGGCCGCGAACTTACCCACACCAAGCACGCTGGCATACTTCGAGGTGAGTCGTGCAGCCACCCTACCGGTCGAACCCGGACGGATGTCGGTAACCGACTCGGTGAGGGTCACATTGACGATGCTTGCCCCCACGTTGCCCGTAGCCCAATAGGGCGACGCGGCATCTTGGTAGGGATAGACGATATCGTCAATCACACACCACTCTTCAAAGCCTCCGTTATGCAGCGGCACGGTATGCTCGGTCGTGCGATAGATGATGGGCGAAAGGTCGTCGTTCGAGTAGGCGACAAATTCGTAATCGGTCTCGGGCTGCAACCCCGTGATGCGGGTCGAGAAGGTACCTCCCGACTGCGTAGCCTGGGGCGCCTCCTCCCACAAGGTGGTACCGGCACGACGATAGCGGAAACCAACCTTCGTACCCTCTTGTGCCACTCCATAGAGATAGGCCACCGTTGCCCAGGCATCGGCCTGCGAAAGCAGCACCTTCACATCCGTCTCGCGGACATAGAGTTGCCAGCGCTCGGTCGCACCCTGCAATGCGGGGTAGTTGAGGTAGACATAGCGCACCGAGCGAAAATCGGTCAGCTGTTCCTTGGCCGGCGTCATCGTCGTCACCTCGGCAGGGCCCAATTTCAACGATGTGACCTCCACGGCACTCAAATCGCTGCCCTCGGCCACATAGACCGTGGCGGTGCGGCTGTCTGTCTCAATCTCCGTGGCACCCACCTGTCCGCGCACCGTGAAGTAGCGTTCGATGGGTTGTTCGGCACGAATTGTCCACTGATAATCCTGGTAGAGCGAGAGTGTCACCGTGAAGGGCGCCTGCATGTTGATGAGCCCCGTGAGCGGTTTCGACGAGGTGGCACGCTCGGTGATGGCCACCGAGGTGACCTCCACGGCCGTGGGGTCGGTCTGCTCGTCGAGGTGCACCGTCACAGTGCGCGTCAGCGGGTCGATTTCGGCGTGGAAGCCTACACCTTCGTAGCTCAAAATCTCCAACTCCTCCACGGGGAAGGGAATCTCGTTTTTGATGCACGAGGTGAGGCTGCACAATCCGAAAAGCAGCGATGCAAGCGTGGTGAACAAGCTCTTGATCATCGTTCGCAGGTTTGATTAATAGGTAGTTACAGCAAACGTGCGCTCGAAGCTCGAAGCGTAGCTCCAACAGAAGTCGTCGACATACATATCGCTATCCGAGCAACCATTCATGTAGTCGCCATAACGGCTCGTGGCAATCGAAATCACCAGCGTATAGTTCGCACTCGGCTTGGTCGTCGTGTCGTAGTAAACGATCGGCACCTCGTAATCCACCATGCCACTTTCGGTCGAAGTACCGGTCGGATAGGCCACGCCATAGCCGATAATCGTACCCTCCGAGACGGCATTGGCACCATCCTCGGGCGACCACATACCTGTCGGCGAACCGGTACCCGAGGTCACCTTATGACGCGAGCTCCAATCGACAAGGGCCACCAAAATACTTGCTTGATCAGCTGCGCCGTTTGCAAGCAGGCCGGCATCTTTGTCATCGCGGTCTACCGTGCCCAATCGATGCCAAACTTTGAGTTTCAAAGCCGTGGGGCGTGCCTTCCAATTGTAGTTCACACCAAATTGGACGGTACCGGTCGTCGAGGGTTTGTTGAAGGTACCCGTAAAGAGGTTACCTGCCGCCAACATCGTGACACCAAAAGCACCGGCAACACACGACGAAAGGCGCGAGCAACCCGAACCCTGCATACCTGCATAGGTCGCAAAGCGGCACAGCGGATCGTCAGTCGTAAAGGAGTTGTTACCACTGCCCCAGAAGGGAGCCACACCCGTATCGTTGCCGTAGCAGGCAAGCGAGCTATCCTCGAAGGTGGCATAGGGAATCGTCTGCGACACGGTCGGCGTAAAGGTGTAGCGATCGACCTCGGCGCCATCCACCTCCATCACAAACTCGTAGGCGTTGTCGGCATAGATACCGAGCGCCGTATCGGGCTTATAGATGGTGTGGCTGTTGCGATTCTGCACGGCCGCAGGCCACGATGCGGTGGTCGTTGCCGTCCAGGTAGCACCATCTGCCTGCTTGGCAGCAGCCACCTCGTGCCAGGTATCCGAATCGGCGCGGTGGTAGCGAAGCACGACACTCGATGCACCCGACTCGGGAACATAGGCCGAGACGGTGGCCGTGTTGTTCCACAAATCGAAGCTCTGCTCACCGGCACCAACCAACATACCGCGCTTCTTGAATTGAAGCACTTGCAGGTATTCGCCTTCGGTATCGGTCATGCCGAACTGCAACTGCTGATCGGAGCCCTTCAAGGTGTTGAAATAGTCGGCCGAGAGGGTGAAGGTCACCTTCGTAGCCTCCGTGCTCGAAGCGGTCAGACCCGGGATAGCTCCGGCCAGCACAGCGCCATTCTCGAAGAAGGCCACGCCGCCAAGGGTCAGTCTCTCCAAATCGTTGATTGACTCGCAGACGAGCGAAACGGTATTCCCTGCAAGGTAGAGATTCACACCCTCCAAATCGATGCCTGCACCCGAAATTTCAGGCTGGGGCTTGAAGTCGAAGTCATCCTCAATCTCATCCACCGTATCGTCGACATTGACCGTGATACCGGCAAATCCGTCGGGTGTACGCGAGTAGAAGAAGTTGACCGTATAACCCTTGCCGGGCTGAATGTTCGACACCGTACCGAGTTGTGCCACGGCACCATCGGTTGCGTGCGTAGCCTCGAACGACCACACGAGGGTCGTCACCTCATCGGGCATGAGGAAGTAACCCGTACCCGTGGCGTCGAACTCCAATTTCGGCGCTTTGGCTTCATTCACGGCCGTCTTGAAGTCAGTGACGGTCGTGGCATTGGTCGTCACGGCAGCCACAGTAATCTTCACGTCGCTCAACAGGCGGTTCTCATACTTGCGGCGCCCCGTCTCGTCCAAGGCACTGTCCGAGGTATCGAAGCCCACATTGATTTTCGAGTTGATGGTCGGGCAGTTTACCTCCACCTCATCGCTCTGATGTGCACGCACCGTAAAGGGCTGCTGGCCCAGATAGTTGAGCAACATTTTGCGCTCCATCTCGGTAGCCGGCTCTTTGAAGGCCGTGTTTTTCGGATTGCCCGCTTCGACCTTCACCGAATACTCGCCTGCTACGAGGTAGAGCATCTCGGGAATCTCGTCGAACGAGGTGTAACGACGAATCAGTTCGCCATCCTCGCGGTAGATGCGCACTTTGAGCACCTCGGGCGTAAAATCGCTCTGGTTGATTGCACGCGAAGCAGCCGACATCTGAATATCGAAACGTACCGAGCCTTCGCCCCCTTCCGAGACGGGCTCCTGCTCGCAGGCGGCAGCCATAAAGGCTACCCCTGCAAGGAAGATATATTTTACAAACTTTTTCATGGTCGTTGCGTGCTTTTATCGTTTCACATTGATGGTCATCGATGCGCTGTTCGTTCCGCTCTCATCGCTGGCCGACAACTCGAAGATGTTCGTCGACTTGTATTGGAGATTCTCCACATTGTCGAGATCGGCCAACAATCCGAGGAAGTCGGTCACACCGAACACTACCTCCTTCATACCCTTCAACGGACTCTCTACGCCCTCTTTGCGCAAGCCGGTCGCAGGATCGAAGACACGATACTTGTCGTCACCGGCAGCCATATTCTCCTTCGCCATCGAGGGATCGAAAGCCTCCGTATCAATCGGCAGGAAGCCGAAGGCACGCAGACGCGTCTCCATAATGGCCGTAGCGGGATTGAAGAGATCCATCTCGGTGGCCAGGTTGAAGTTACCCAGTTCCTCGGGAGTCAGCACGTCACTGTCAATCTTCACCGAGAGGCCTGTCAGACCCGTCGTTGAGGTGACGGTGGCATCGGCCGTTTCCGTACGGGTCTCCACGAGCAGCGTCGATGCCGGAACACCATTGGCGGTCCAAACAATCGTCGGTCCTACCACTGCACCACCCGTCACCGTGATGATGAGGTCGGTGTGTTTCATGCGGTTGTCGCTGTCGACCGTCCAGACGCTCACCGTATGCGTACCCGTATATTTGTAGAGGGTCGACATACCGTTCTGCAAGAGGGTGATGGTCTTACCATCGGCCGATACGCTTGCATAGTCCGTAGCGGCATTGGTCGGGAAGAGGTTGATGCGTCCCTCCGTGAAGCCCTTGGCCTCCATTGCAGGCAGCAGTGCCGTGTTGGTCGATGCAAAGACGGCGTAAACCTCCTGCACCGTGGTACCGTCATTCGGCGTGATGTTTACCGTGAGCCACTTGGTCCAGATGTTCTGCGTCTCATCGAACATCGAGCCGTTGATGGCGTAGTTCAAATCATCCTGACCGCTGATGGTCACTGTCGGAGCGGCGGGATTCTCCTCCTCATCGTCGGGAATCGACTCCTCCTCGTTGAGGGCCGCATAGAGCGTCACGACATCGACCGTAATCTCATCGTCGTAGACATAGCTCTCAATCGTAAAGACAAACTGCGCCGTACCGGTCGTGTTGTGGTCGATGTCAATCGAAATCTTGCGCCACTGCGCAGCTCGGACATTGGTCAGCGTCTTGGCCATCTTCACATGCTTCCACAAATCGTCATCGGCCTTGCCGTTGATGACATCCACCGGATCGCCCGTGTAGTAATCACCCGAAAGCACGATATTCATCGTATTGCCCGAGCTGCTGTTCGGACCTGCCTCGTCGCGGAAGTAGACCTGCGGCGTGTCGTGCGTGGCCGCAGCCTCGAAATCGTAGGCGTTGGTCACCGTCGAGGTACCCACCTCCACATTGGTTTTCAGGCGGTTCTCGTTGGTCGCATCATCATAGGGTTTGAAGACCGTTTTCAGGTCGGCCGACAACTCGACGGTCGTCAGGATGTTGGCCAGACGGCAGGTCACCGAGACCGACTGGGTCTGCTTCGTGATGATGGTCACATCCTCCGAGTGACCGGCATAGTAGCGCCCCGTGGCACCGACAGCCACCCCCTCGGCCGGTTGCTTGGCCGAAGTCTGGTAGGCATAGACCACATAGGTTCCGGGCTCCAAACCGATGGGCTTGATGGTCGAACCATCGCGCAAATCGGCATAGGTGCCGCTCCACACCGAGCTGCCGCTCGTCTTTTCGATGACTTCGAGGTAGAAATTGCCATCGGCCTCCGTCACGGCACGGCCGCCAACCTCCGAGTTCTCGGTATCGGAATTGACCACCACGCCGCCAATTTGCAGATAACCCTTCTCGCCCCGGGCATCGGGAGCCTCGGTCGAGAGTTTATCCATGCCGCACGCCGTTGCCACAAAGGCCAGCGTCAGCAGTAGCAGAGTTTTTACATATTGCTTCATAGTTTTCACCTATTTATTATTTCAACGCGATTAGTTCTCATCGGGGTTCAACTCGGCATCAACAGCAGGCACCTCCGTAAACGTCCCGTCGAACGAGATCATCAGCGCACCGCTACCGGCCGTTGTGTGGTCGACGCGCACGGCATAGTGGGTCTCGGCTGCAAGGTTGCCCGTACCGATTTCCGTTTTCGGGAAGGTGACCTCCACACCCATCTGCTTCACCGCCTTGCCGCTGATTGAGAGCGTCTGACCGGGCTTCACGAAAATCAGCGCCGACTCGGCCGTGTTCGTGGGGGTGAAGGTGAAGTCGTTGTCGGCCGTGTGAATCGTCAGCTCGACATTCGAGTAGTAGCTCAACAGATACTGCTCGGCATAGAGCGAGAAGCAGCTGTTGGCCAGGCGTGCCGTAACGGTTGCCGTCACCTTATCGTTGGCATAGAGGTGGAACTCGGTCGACTTGCCCTCGAAATAGGCTTTGCCTTCGCCCTCGGCCTCGGGGTCGCCATAGCTGACCGCAGCCTGGTAGGTGTTGGCATAGTGACCCAGGCTGACATCGTAGATGCCGGCCTCCAATTCGGGAGCCTCGGTGTTGTAGTCGGCGAGGGTTGCCCAACTCTTCGAATAGGTACCATCGGCCGTCGTTTCGGCGTCAACCTTCTCGGTGTAGCTGCCCGTGAGCGTTAGTGCAAACTCCTCGGCCTGAGGAATCACGGCAGCCGGCAGTTCATAACCCGACGCGGCGCGAGCCTCCTTCTGGCCAATCTCGCCCACGGCATCGCAGACAATCGTCACCGTTCCCTGACCGCTTTCGGGAAGCTCGGGCGCGTGGTCCGAACTGCACGCCGCAGTCATCAGTGCGACTGCCAGCAGCGGGAGCATCCATGTACTTTTCATTGCTTTTTGTTTTTAGTGTGTTATTTGTTTATGTTTATATTGTTATCGTGTATTCTATTGCTCAGAGTTATCAATCGAGATTTTAATATTATCAAGATAGAGCCAGTACACACCATTTCCGCCAAATGATCCAGCGCGATTATTAGTCAAATACCAACATACACGCGTTGTATTGCCACACCCACTTGCATTAAATGAGTTGTGATGAGGCGTATTACCATAATAAGTACCATTCGCATTCGGACCGTCGATAGCCAACACAACGCTGCTGACAACCACATTGTCGATTGTATCGTCACCGGCCGTCACAACACTCGTTGAGGTACCGGCCGAGTAGACAGGATAGCCACCCGAACCGACCCGCTCATAACGGTCACCGGCATAATCATAATCGACCTTAATCGTAGCATTCGCGCCCGATTTCAGTTTAGAGAGTGCAGGGGTATCAACACGCCCCGTATTGCGATTCGTAGCCCACAGACCCGTCTCGATACGCGAACAAATACGAATATTTTGCCCTGCGCCACCACCGATTCGAGCACCATACCAATCATTCAAACCATATTGGCTCAAATGGATTGCATCATACTCGCCAGCATCAGAGGATTTATGCACTGTACCGTTTTCAAAGGAAGAGGTTATACCCGAAAAATTTTCTTCCAAAAGATAAGGTATTGTCTTATTGACCACATTATAGCTGTTCGCGGCCAGCGAAGAAGACAAATTCACAGGGTCATCAAAAAGCGTGTGTTCCGATTCAAACCGCAAAGGCAACTGCTTACCGGCCATCGCCGAAGGAGCTGCACATACAGCTACTTTATAACTATTATTCGCATTCCGCGTAAATTGTATAGATGAAGCGGTCGTAGTGGAAAAAGGTACCAAGAAGTTGTAACCACTCAATGTCATCGTCTGCCAATCCTCTCCCAAATTACTACCCGTTTCATGGATATCTATGTAGGTAAAAGGTGCAAGCGAAGATTCGGGGATGGTCAGGGCGATGGGGGTGATGTGTTGCGCCGAGAGTTCACGTTCGACGGCCGTCGCGATGAGTGCTGCCGGCACACCGGCATCGTTGTAGGTCTGGAACGAGATTTCTCCGCTCAACGTACCGGGCTTGACATGCAACCACACATACCCCTCGCCGGCATCGACGGTCACCGATTGGGGAATATCGACCGTGATTTTGTTCGAGAGGTTCGACCAGCTCTGCGTGTTCACGGGATCGAGCGCATCGAACGAAACCGTGCCGACCACCTCCTGCGGGAAGGTAATCTCCAAGCGGCGCAACGGCAGTCCCAAAAGGTTTTTCCCCTCGGGGATGCGGATGCGAATCAGGTGGAAGAGGTGCGAGAAGTTCAGTTGCGGCTCCTCCCACGGAATGACATGCTGGTTGCCACTGCGCGGCAGCAGGGCATTGCCCGTCGTCGTGGCGGTCATCACATCGAGCGCGGGGTCATACCGGCCACTCTGGGTGGCGGGCAACGTATAGCTTACCTGCGTACCCGTGCGCGTGGCTGCCTCGGGATAGAGGGCATGGTAGGTATAGGTATCCTCGGCCATCGCAGGGACATCGGCCAAAAAGTCGGCCGAATGGAACTCGGCATTGTAGGTGGCGAAGGTAAAGGGGGTGGCATCGAGCACATACTCGGAGGTCGAGGCCGACTGCGCCCAAACGGTGAGCTTATCGCCCACGGCCCAGCGAATCTCTTGCGACGTGCCATCCTCGTCACCCATTGCTGTGCGGGCCTGACTACTCTGCCCCACACGCAGCACGAGCCCCGAAACGACCGATTCGGGATGCTCCTCGGTCACGGTGGAAGACTCACCGCAACCGCCCGAAAGGAGTGCCGCGAGTGCACACAACAAGGATGTTATCTTCTGTTTCAAATTCATAGACACACTTTCTCGTATGCAAAAATAGGAGCCGAATATCAGACACGGAAATAAATTCAACCACCCTGCCACGTTTCATCACCAACCCGCGCATTTTCCCCACGAAACCGATTTTCGAGGTGCAATGACGCAAAAATGCCTATTCGTGATAAGATTTGCCGTGTTCGTTGAATTTATTCGATTAGCGCACATCTTTTCCCTATATTTGCGACAACTTTTGCCAAAAATCGATGGATTTTATCGCTCGAAATATCCGACGGACAGCTCTCGTGCTGTTGTTGCTTATAGGCGGCCGCGTGCAGGCCCAGCAGGCCGAGGCACAGTCGGCCGACTCGCTCTCGGTGGCTGCACGCATCAACCAACGCGGCGTGACCAACATCAAGAATGTCTTTGTTCCGAAAGGACAATGGATTTTGGGTGCTGCAGCCTCCTTCTCGACGCACCGCAACGAGAACTACACCTTTGCCATCATCGAGGATATCCAGTCCGAGGGTTACAACATGCGCATCAGTCCCCTGGTGGCCTATGCCATCAGCAACAACATGGCACTCGGCGTGCGAGGAGTCTACTCGCGCACGAACCAAACCATCGACAATGCCGACCTGAAATTCGGTGACGATGAGACAGGTACCGAAATCTTTGTCGACTCGTACAAAGCCGTGACCCACACCTACATGGTTTCGGCCATCTGGCGACAATACATTCCGCTGGGGCGCAGCAAGCGTTTCGCCATCTTCAACGAGATTTCGATGGGTGCCGGCGGCACGCAATCACTCTTTGCCGCCGACCAACCCGTGCGAGGCACCTACGAGCGCGGCTTTACCCTCTCGCTCGGCGTATCCCCCGGGCTGATTGCCTTCGCCACGAACGACGTCGCCATCGAGGTCAATGTCGGCGTGATGGGCATCAACTACACCGATGTCGACCAGGTGCACAATCAGGTCGAGGTGGGCCACCGACGTACCAGCAGCATGAATTTCAAGGTCAACCTGCTCTCGATTGGGTTGGGTGTCTCCTTTTACCTGTAAACGATGACGACCATGCGACGGATACTTCTTTGCGGACTCATGCTCCTCCTTGCAAGCACCTCTGCGGCACAAACCGCCGACGCTCCAATCGTCGCCTCGCGCCGTATCGACCGCCAAATCAACACCCCCGGCAATGTCTTTGGCTACAAAGGGGAATGGATGCTCGGTCTGACGGCCTCCTACGGCACCATCGACAGCGAGGATTCGGATTTCATGGTCTACCTGGCCAATGTCAATCTCGACGGTGCACTGACCACCGTCAAGCCCTTCTTCGGCTATTTCTACCGCGACAACCGCTGCATCGGCTTGCGCCTGGGCTACCAATATTTCGACGGCAATTTGGGCAATCTCGACCTCGACCTGGGCGAGCAAAATGACATCACGCTCAACGTGAGCGGCATGGAGATGAGCAGCAGCAGCTATTCGGCCGCTCTCTTCCACCGCGCCTATGTCGCCATCGACCCCAAGGGCCAATTCGGGCTTTTTGCCGAGGTCGAAGCGGCCATGCAACTGGGCACGAGCGAGTTTGTCAATACGGCCGGCAACACGATGCGTTATACGAAGAGTGAAAATCTAAAACTCAAAATCGGATTCAACCCGGGCGTGGCGGTCTACATCTTCCCGTCGGTCTGCGCCACCGTATCGGTGGGGCTGGGTGGTGTGCAATACACCCATGTCGAGCAGTTCGACGAACTGGGCAACCCCACCGGCGAGCGTCGTGCTGCCAAGATGCGTTTCCGCCTCAACGTGGCCGACATTCACTTCGGCATGAATATCCACTTGTGGAACAAAAAGAAGATGGCGCAGCGCTACTAACGGCCCGATGGGCCCTTTGCGGTTGCTGTCACCGTACAAGCTCACCCGATTCGGTGGTAATCTCCACCTCCATCCCCACGACGACATAGGGCATCAAAGCCCGCAAATCCTCGTTACTCAGGCGAATACATCCCTCAGTGACCCGCGAGCCAATTGAGGCGGGGGCGTGTGTGCCATGGATGCCGATGCCGGTGTGGGGTGGCGTATACAGCCGGATGAAGTAGGGCCCATAAGCCCCTGCTATCTCCCCTTTTCCGTCGCCAAAGTCGTGGCTCCACAGCGCGGCATCGCGAATCTCCTGCACCCGAAAACACCCCTCGGGGGTGCGCATATCTCCCTCGCACTGTTTATCGCCCAATACGGCCCCGCAAGCAACGTTGTAACGTACCACCACCCTGTTTCGTGCATCATAGAGCGTGAGTTGCATGGCCGGCTTCGAAATCACAATGCGGCCATACGGCACTGCGCGAGGCGACCGCGTGGTGGCACACCCCATCAACACCAGCCCTACCAAGAGCGAACCAAACAGACGAAGTTTCACGACGCGACAATTATTGGAAAGTGACAAAATCGGGGCGCTCGGGGCGGAAGCGGTAGTGCGGCAACTGCGACTCGCGCGAGAAGCGGAAATACTTACTATCGACAAAGCCGGCAGGGCCCAGGGCGACTCCCAGACGAATCTGCACCGTACCAAAGACCAGTCGTTCGTTGCGGAAGCGAACACCCACGCCCAACGAGGCAAAGGCATCGTTGCGGAAGACATTGTCGTGGAAACCGATGAATCCGCCATCGGCAAAGGCGAAGATGACGGTCTTGAAACCCCAGGGCTCGTAGGGGGTAAAGATGATGGTCTCGGTATTCAGCACCATGCGCGTGGTGCCCAACGGCTCCTCGGCCAACACGTTGAGTCCTTGGTCCTCAGTAAATTGCAGTTGCTCGTTGGCCCCGTTGAAACGGCGCCAGCCGTACGTATAGCCCAGGCGGACATATTGGCGCAGGTAGGTGCGATGATGGTGCCACAAGTTGGAGAACCACCCCACCTGGGCTTTCAACGTGATACGGTGCCAATGGCCGCTGCGGCTGTCAATGAAACTGCCAAACTCGAAGCTCCCCTTCAAGAAGCCGAATCGCTCGATAAAGCCACCCAGCATCTGGGTGGTACCGAGGTAGAGGTCGTTGTTGTATTCACCCCAGGTATAACCACCCGTCAACTCGCTTTTGTAACCCGAAGCGAGGTACTCACGGCTGCCGTAGGCGTAAATCAGGTCCGACGAGTAGAAGTGCTCGCGGTAGAGACCCAGTGAGAAGAGCGTGGCATCACGCCCATGCAACCCCGGGTTGGTGCGGGCATCGGTATCCTCGGCACGGCGCGGGAAACGCAGACGGTTGTAGCGACCCGCCAGGTAGATGTTCGAAGCGATACCCTCCACGGGGCGTGTATATCCGGCCCAGACATTGAAATCACGACGGCGCACTTTGAGCGTGGTATCGCGCAACAGCATCGTATAGTCGAATTTGTTGCCCGCATAGGTGACACCCAACTCGTAATCAACCGGTCGCAGGAACTCCTTCTCGATGCCTAATTCAACCACCTCATCCTCGAAACGGCGACCTACGGCCGACGAGAAACGATAGAATGAACCCCAAAGGTTGGGAATCTCATACTCGATGACATTGCCCTTATACCCGAAATCGGGGAGCGCTACATTGGTCTCCACACGAATTTTATGACCACGTCCCAAGAGGTTCGATTCGGAGATGCCGAGCGACCCCTCATCGCTACTGAGGCTGCCATCCACGTCGATGGTCCAGCGGTCGCGCGTCTGCACCAAGATATCGACCGTCCCCGGGTGTAGCGAGTCGGGGAGAATATACATCTCGACGTCGGAGATGTAGGAGCGCGATTGCAACAGTTGTTTGTTGTGGGCGATGACCTGCGGGTCGAGCACATCGCCGCTTTTGAAGAGGAGGTCGCGGCGGATAATCTGCTCACGCGTCAGCGTATGGGTGTTGTTGGCGGCCCGTTCGAGCCAATTGCCATCCGCATCGAAGGGGGTACGTCGCACGATGCGAATCTGCCCGATGGTACACCCTGCATAGGGCTGTGCGAGGGCGGTCTCGTCGCGCACCTGACCCTTCTCCTCCTCTTGCGGCTCGGTCGAGGAGCGGAAGAGGCTCTTGTAGAGCACGCGCGACATCCAGCGTCGCTCGCTCTTCACGCGCAGGCTGTCGTACATCCGGTTCGTGCGCTCCATGCGCTGCTGTTCGAGGCTGTCGGGGCGGGTCGCTTCGGGGGAGGGCACACTCGAAAAGGCGGTGGGCGACACCGCTATTTCGGGCTCTTGTTGTGCCTTTGCCACGCCGTGCAGGCACCACACCAACCCCACCATGAGGATATATTGCACGCCCCTCATCCTCCGCTCTTTTTTTCTTTGACCTCTTCTTTGCTACCGGTTATCCCTGCGCTGCCGCAAAGACCTGCCGAATAGTCGGATAGGTCGCAGCCAAACAACGCGCCAACTCCTGCGGTGCCACCCATGCCACCTGCGCAATACCTTCCTCGGTTTGGGGGGTCACCTGCGTTTGGTCCGCCGCAGCCTGCATGGCAAACCAATGGGTGCGCTTTAACTCCCAACGTGCAGTACGGGGGAAATAGTATGCGTGGAGCGTTTCACTGAGTTTTTCGCCCAAATGCGCCTGAACGCCCGTCTCCTCCTCGACCTCGCGCAAAGCCGCTTCGGCCACCGCCTCACCCGCCTCTACATGCCCTTTGGGCAGGTCCCAGCGCTCGTTGCGGTAGATCATCAACACAGCCTCACCGGTCGTATCGCGCACCAAGCCGCCGGCCGCCTCGACCGTCGTAAACTCCTGAGCAAAACGGGCAAAAGCCTCCTCGGGAGCAGGCGTGCGTACCACAACCGTATTGTGTGTTTCAAATATTTTCAGTACCTTCGCTCGTTGAGATTCGCCGAGTTCGGCCGCCGCAAGCACGAAAGCCTCCGGAAATGCCGACCCGCCGCTGAATATCAACGATTTATCCTGGAAGTAGAGATTGATGTCCATCCGATTAACCATTTGACGACAAATTTACAAATAAATAAGAAAACCGCAACTAAAATGAAAAAAATCCTTTTGACGATGGCTATTGCAGCTATGGGGCTGACGTCGTGTGAACAGCGACCCGCTCCGCTTACAATCGACAATGCGATGACGGCCGAGGAGATTGCCGCAGGACGGCTGACCCCCGAGGTGATGTGGAAGATGAGCCGTGCCGGGCAATCGTCGCTCTCGCCCGACGGGCGCTACCTGCTCTATGCGCAGACCGACTACAACATGGCCGAAAATCGTGGTTCGACGACCCTTTGGGTCGAGGAGGTGGCAACGCGCAACGTGACACAGCTCACCGACCGCACGTCGCAAAACACCGCTCCGCAGTGGAGTGCCGACGGAGCATCAATCTACTTTCTCTCCGACCGCTCGGGCTCGATGCAGCTGTGGCAGATGGCAGCCGACGGCACCAACCCCACGCAGCTCTCTGATTTTGCCTACGATATCGAGGGTTTCGGGATTGCTCCCACGGGTGAACGAGCCTGGTATGTGCGCACGGTACATGTCGCCGACCGCCGCTCGGCCGACGTTCACAAGGATATGGCCAAATCGAAAGCCCGCATCTATGACGACCTGATGGTGCGCCACTGGGACTACTGGGAGGAGGGCGACCATCGCCACATCTTCGTGGCCGACCTCACGGCCGGCAAACTGCACGAGGGTACGGACATCCTCGGCGCCGAAGCGGCATGGGATGCCCCGCTGGCTCCCTATTTCGACATGGCCGAAATCAGTTGGAACAATGCCGGAACGGTCTTGGCCTACACCGGAAAGCCCCTGACGGGCACCGCCTATGCCGTCTCGACCGATTCGGACATCTACCTCTACGACGTAGCCACGCAACAAACAAAGAATATCTGTAAACCCCACGAAGAGGCGCGCGACGTGATGCCGGGTTACGATAAATACCCCGTCTGGTCGCCCGATGACCGCTGGATTGCTTTCCGTTCGATGCGCCGCGCCGGCAACGAGTCGGACAAGGAGCGTCTGTTTGTCTACGAGGTGGCCTCGGGGCAGATGCGCTACCTCACGGCCGACTTCGACTACAACGCCACGAATGTGGTGTGGGAGGGCCCCGATACGCTCTACTTCATCGCCCCCATCGAAGCGACTCACCAGGTGTGCCGCGTCGGGCTGAACGATGCCGAGGTGAAGGTGCTCACGACCGGTGACCACGACATCAACGCCTTCACAATGGCCGGAGGGGTTGTTGCTGCCGAGGTATGCACGATTTCGATGGCCACCGAGTTCTTTGCCATCGACCCCGCAAATGGTGCCATGGAGCAGATTTCGGCCATCAACAAGCCCATCTACGACCACATCACGATGGGCAAGGTCGAGAAGCGTTGGGTGAAGACCACCGACGGCAAGCAGATGCTGACGTGGGTGATTCTGCCGCCCGACTTCGACCCGACGAAGAAATACCCCACCCTGCTCTACTGCCAGGG
>CAZTCM010000025.1:0-15194 GCA_964612285.1 uncultured Alistipes sp. | reverse complement strand
CCGCCTGTTGGAGGATGCCTCGTTCCTGCGTCTGAAAAATGTGATGCTGAGCTATACGCTGCCCGCGGAGTGGATTAAGAAATCGCGCGTGTTCAGTGGTGCCCGCATCTATGTGCAGGGACAGAATCTGCTCACCTTCACGAAGTTCTCGGGCCTCGATCCGGAGGGTACGTCGAACATCTACGCGGCGCAGTACCCCATGTCGCGCCAGTTCACCGCCGGTTTGGACCTTAAATTCTAATGTGCGCTATGATGACTATGTTACGCAATACGAAGATTTTCGCGATGCTGCTGGCCGCCACGTTCAGCCTCACGTCGTGTTTGGATAAAATCCCGCAATCGGCGATGCTCGAAATCGAGGTGATGCAACCTTCGCCCGAGAACCCGACCATGTCCTACGACGAGGCCGAGCAGTTCCTGACGGGTATCTATGCCAATATGATGAGCAGCGCGCTTTGGAGCGGTTATTTGACGCTCGTGCCCGAGATTCAGGCCGACCTGGTCTATGCCGTCGATGGCTACTCGAACACCTATGGCGACATTTGGCAGTGGAACATCCGCCCGACCAATGCCGAGATTAGTGCCGTCTATGCGGCGCTCTACGGCGTGATTGCCAACTGCAACTTCTTCCTCGAACGCATCGAGGGGGTTATCGGCTGCCAGACCGATGACGACCGAATTGAGACCCTCTATTTTTACAAGGGCGAGGTCCACGCCATTCGTGCCTTGTGCTACTCGGAGCTGATCAAGTGCTATTGCAAGGCCTACGACCCTGCCACGGCTGCTGACGAGCTGGGCGTGGTGATTCGCACGAAGTACAGCGAGCCCGAGTCGTCGCACCGCGCGTCGCTCTACGACTCGTACCAATTCGTCATCGAGGATTTGACCGAGGCCGAGCAACTGCTCGATGCCGAGTACGACTATTACGGGGCCTTCTACATGACCAACGCCGCCGTTTGCGCCCTGCGTGCCCGCGTGGCGCTTCACATGCAGGATTGGAAGACGGCCATCACCTACTCGTCGAAGGTCATCGACCATCCCCACAAGGCCTTCGAACTGGCCAGCGCTTCGACCCTCTACTCGGGCTCGATGAGCTATTTCGATTATATGTGGAGCTACGACCAAGCCTTTGAAATCATCGGTCAGGTGGGCTTTACGGTCACCTCGTATGGAGGCGCATTGGGGCAGAATTTCCTCAGTTTCAACAACGACTACACCTACTACTACCCCGACTATGTACCGGCTCAGTGGGTGTTGAACCTCTACCAATCGAGCGACCTGCGCTACGATGCCTACTTCACCTCGTTGCAGACCGGCTACGACCACGGATTGGTGTGGCCGCTGCTGACGAAGTACTACGGCAACCAGAACTTCATCTCGAACATGATTTATCATGTTTCGATGCCGAAGCTCTTCCGTCTGGCCGAGCAGTACCTGATTCGTGCCGAGGCCTACTGCCGTCAGGCAACGCCCAACTACTCGCAGGCCTCGAAAGATTTGACCAAACTGCGCAGTGCCCGTTTCCAGGCAGGTGGCGGTAACATCGCCCTCACGGCGACGAACTGCATCCAGCAGATTGCCGACGAGCGAGTGCGCGAACTCTATATGGAGGGCTTCCGCCTTTGGGATTTGAAACGTTGGGGCTCACTCTACAACAATGGCGAGGGTTTTACGCGCCAGCCGCAGACCAGTTCGCTCGCAGAGGGCAGCTCGCTGCGCGTCACGATGGACAACCCGCTCTTCACCTGGCCCATCCCGCAGCACGAAATCGAGTCGCCCGGGTCGGAGGTCGAGCCCAACGAAAGCAACAAGTAGCAACAGCCTAAAAACGATGAAAACGATGATGAAACATATCTTAACGGCCTTTGTCGCCACGGCGCTCGCCTTTGCAGCCGCTTCGTGCGACGAGGAGTACACCACCTACTCGGATGCCGAGTATGTGCTGTTTGCCGATACGCTTTCGGTGAACATGGTGTTGAGCGATGCCGACTATTTCACCGTGCCGGTCGCTTCGACCGTGGCGTGTGGCTATGACCGCACGTTCGGTGTCGAGATTATCGACAAGGGGAGCAACGCCATCGAAGGCAAGCACTACCGCCTGCTTTCGAACTCGGTGACGATTCCGGCCGGCAAGTTGGCTGCCGATGTCCGCGTACAGGGTCTGTACGAGAACATCGAGCCGACCGACTCGCTGGGCTTTGTGCTGCGTCTGGTGATGCCCGAGCAGCTCGAATGGGAACTGTATAAGGAGTGGAACACGACGAAGGTAGTGATGTACAAGGCTTGTCCGTTCGACATCAACAACTTTGTCGGCCCCTGCATCCTCACCTCGATGCTGCTCTATCAATACCCGGGTGAGCAGGGTGTCTACCAGCGCTTGGTGCGCACCGAGCCGCATCCTACCGAGCCCAATACGATTGTCGTGCGCAACGCCTTCTTCGATGGCTACGACGTGACGATGAAGTTCGACCCGACCGATCCGGCCCGTCCGCTTGTGACGATGGACAACGACCAGGTATTGAGCGATTCGGGCGCGATTTTCGGCATGATTCATGGCGACAACAAGGTGCTTTGCACCCACAGCCCCTACTACGAATCCTACTACAACGCCTGCCAGCGCTTTGTCGAGTTGTGGATGCACGTCTACATCGAGAACCTCGGCGCAGCCGTAGGTACGGTGGGCGAGTTCTACAACATCCTCGAATGGATCAGCGAGGAGGAGGCCGACCGCCTGCAACGCGAAGAGGGGATGTAATCGAGCAATCAACAGCGAAACGAAACAAGATGTTTATGATGAAAAACTATATTTTCCGTGTGTTGGGGCTTCTGCTGCCGGTCGTGATGGGAGTTGCGGCCTGCTCGGAGGATGAGACGACGCCCGATGTGGCGCCCGAGTTCCCCACGCTCGTTGCGGCCGAGGTCGCAGCGGGTGACACCTACACCTTCACCATTGCCCCCAATACGGCGTGGACCTTGGCCCTGACCGATGCTTCGGTGGGTTTCTTCGCGCTGCTCGATGGCGAGACCGAGGCCTATCGCATGCACGGCGAGGCGGGTACGCACGAGGTGCGTGTGCGCTGCTCGTCGCTCGACGAGTTTGATACGGCGCGTCATTGCGAGGTCACGCTGACCCTCGGCACGGGCACGTTGCAAGAGACGCGCACGATTTTGCAGCTGACGCGCAAGCCGCTGGGGCGCTACCTGACACTCTGCCTGGCCGAGTTCGATGCTGCCGAGGATGATTTCCGGCGCGACGAGGAGGGTGCATTTGTCTACCAGACGACCCCCGCCACGTCGATGGCCTATTACTACGACTCCTATAATTACACCTACCGCCAACGCTTCGTTGTCGATGCCAACTTCGAGTGGGTCTTCACCGAGACGCCGGCGTGGTTTGGTACGAACGAGGTGACGTCGGGCGAGAGTGGCCGCACGGAGATTTTCGCGCGTGTCAATCAGAGGATGCACCCCTTCACCGATTCGACCTTCCGCCTGGGCTTCCTCGACGTGAGCAACCCGAACGCACCGGTGGAGATGACGCAGCAGGTGGAGGTTTCGCTCCCGGGTTGTGAGGATTTCTGCACGGTCGAGCGCATCGGTTCGAGCGTAGCTTTCGATGCAGCCGGTGCCTATGACAACAACGGTTCGCTGGTCGAGACGGGTGTGGTTGGCTCGTTCAACGCACCGCTGGGTGCCAAACTCCTCCTTGCGGCGAAGGTCGATGGTACCTATACGTTCGACGCCGAGGCCACGTCGTGGCTTACGTTGACGGAGCACCCCGAGGAGGATGCTTCGGCCGAATACGGCATCTGGTCGCGTGCGATTACGCTGACGGCTGCCGCCAATGAGGAGGGTGCCCGCGAGGCGATTTTGGTGGCCGTGCCGCAATCGGTGGCCAAGACGCTGACCGACCCCGCCACGCTCCTGACCGAGGATGGCACGGCCTTGAAGGAGGCCTCCTACCTGGCCTCGACGCTGACCCAGGCGAGTGGTCTGCCGGAGGATTTCATCGCTATCGAGGCGGTGGATGCCGGCGCTTTGCAGGCCTGGAATATCACCTTCGAGAAGCTGGCCGAGGGCAGCTGGCCGTGGATGGGTTCGTGGGCTTCGGTTCCCTATGCCTATAAGGTGAACTACACCTCGACCGAGGCGCAGGGCGACTTCTTCATCCATGTCGATTACGCGTCGTACCGCATCTTCGGCTTCGACGGCGAAGACGAGGAGTACACCGATTTGGAGAGCTGCTGGATTGCCTTGGAGGAGGGTCCCGAGGAGGGCTCGAAGCGCATCCGCATGCGTCTGGGCGAGAGCTATACGGCTGCCGACGGCTCGACGAAGATTTACGAGAACCCGTTGGCCGGTGATGGTGGCGAGAACGAGGCTACGATTCTCTTCTACGATGCCGAGGGTGTTGCCCGGGCGATGGTCTACTGCACGCTGAACGAGGCGTTGACGCCGGGTGGCGATGCAGATAACGGCACGGTATCGTTTGCCGATGCCGAGGCTGCCGCTTTGGCCGGAGTCTACCTGACACCGATTGCCACGACCGACGAGGATTATGATTTGGAGATGAGCGGCCTGCCGCAGTACCGTCTGATTTTCACGAAGGCGGCGACCATCCAACTCAATGTGCCGACCATCAACTACGCCTTCGCCTATGCCGAGTGGCTGAGTGTCGATCCGCAGATGCCCGAAGCACCTGTTTCGCAAATCACGGTGACGGCCACGGAGGCCGGAACGGCTGGAGCAACGGGTAACATCTCGATTCATGCGGCCGACTTCTCACAACCGGCGCGTATTTTGGCGGTTTACAACCCCGACTACCAGGTCGGTCCGGTGGCCTTTGCCGATAAGGCCGAGGCCGAGGCGCTGGGAGCCATCCTCTATCAGATGCCTGCGACCGACGACGATTACAGCTACGATTTGGAGTATGCAGGTGTTCCGCAGATGATTCTCAAAATGAAGCGTGCCGGAACCATTCGCTTGAAGGTGCCGGCATACAGCTTCGGCTGGGAGTACTCGGGTGGTTGGTTGAGCTTCACGCCCAACTACGAGGAGAATACGACCGAGGTGGCGATTACGATGACCTCGACCGGCTCGACCGAGCAGCGCTCCTTCCTGACGCTCTACAAATCGATGTCCTCGATGGATGAGAGCTCGACGGCGGCACAAATCAAGTGCATCCTGGCCAACGAGGAGTAACGGAAGCGAATACAACGGAGTTTTACAGCATAAGTTCAAAACGATGAAACTTTACCGAATTTTTGCCTATACAGCATGGAGCCTGCTGGCTGCCGTAGGGCTTATGGGCTGCTCGGACGACGAGCAGGTCGATAACCGCGAGCACGACTATGGCTATGTGCAGTTCAAATTGTACAAGGCGGCCTCCTATGAGCCGCAGAGCGATGCGGATGGGGGACGCGGCATGCAATTCCCGCTCGACTACCTCTCCGATGCCGCAAAGGTGCAGGTGGTGCTCGCCTATGGCGCCACGACCGTCAAGCAGACCCTGACGTTGCAGGCTGCCGAGGGCGAGGCTGCCGAGTATGGTCTGCGCAGCGAGAAACTGAAATTGCAGACGGGGGCCTACCGCGTGTTGGCCTACACGCTCTACGACGTGAACGACGAGCCGATTTACAACGGTACGTTGGCCGATGAGCAGCCGTTGGAGGTAATCTCGGGCGGTCTGACCATCCACGACCTCATGGTCGAGGTGGCCGAACGCGGCTCGTTGCAGTTTACGCTGACGAAAGATTTCAGCGACTTCGGCCGTGCCGTGACGCGCGAATATACCTTTGACGAGATTGCCACGGTGTCGATTACCGTGCGCCACAAGGTCACCAATCGCAAGACCACCTTCGAGCGTCTGAAAACCAAGTTCTCGGTCCACTTCGACGAGGGCGACGAGACGGGCTTCGGCTACCAAACATCGTCGAGCCTTTGCGACACGCTGTTGTGGCTCCCCGCGGGTGAGTATGCGCTGGTGGGCTACGAGGCCTACGACAGCAGCAAGATTCTGCTCGAATCGAACCAGCACCCGACAGCTACCGAATTTACGGTGAGCGACAACCAAAAAACGGAGGTCGATGTCCCCGTCAAACTCTACGAGGCCGACGGCTACATCAAGGATTATTATGCCCTGCGTGAGATTTGGGAGGCGCTCGACGGTCCCAACTGGTACTATGTGGGCGAGAACTTCGCCACGGGTGTCAACTGGGACTTCACGAAGGATGTCGACCTGTGGGGTGCTCAGCCCGGTGTCGAGCTCCACTCGAACGGCCGTGTGGCCCGCCTCGACATCAGCAACTTCGCCTTCCGCGGTGCGATGCCGGCGGCGTTGGGTGCCTTGACCGAGCTCATCGAGCTCTACCTCGGTACGCACAACGATACGAACCTGATGAACTACGACCCGACCATCGCCAAACACGAGGCGGTGGGTGCTTTGCAGCAAAACCGCTTGGAGCGCCACAAGGAGTATCTGGCTACGCTCTACCCGGGTCCGCAGCTCTCCGAACCGTGTGCCCGCGCCTTGAAGGAGCACAACATCTCGACCCCCGCCACCCGCCTCTATGAGACGATGAGCGAGGCGGAGATTTTCGACACGAAGAGTGGTGCCCAGCGCATTCACCGCTACGACACGACCCACGGCGTGCTGGCCAACGGTCTCAGTTCGTTGCCGGCCGAAATCGGTAAACTGACGAAACTGACGACGCTCAATATTGCCAACAGTGCCATCGCAGAGCTGCCGGCCGAGATGGAGCAATTGGTGTCGTGTACCGACCTTGAAATTTACAACTGCCCGAATATGAAGCAGTTCCCGATGTCCATCACGCGCATGCCCGAACTCGTGTCGCTCAACCTCTCGAACAACAAGCAGTGGTCGGCCGAGGAGATTTACAAGGGTCTTTCGGCGTTGGCCATCGACCCCGCCACGGGAGCGTTGGCCCCCTCGGCCCAGAAGATACAGATTCTCTATGCCCGCGAAAACTCGCTCGAAGAGTTGCCTGTGGCGATGGCCGTGATGGAGAAGATGAGCTTGCTCGATTTGGCCTACAACAACATCTCGAAACTGCATGCCCTGGGCAAGAAGTTCTCGCCCGTGCAGCTCTACCTCGACCACAACCAAATCGAGTCGATGCCGGTCGATTCGGAGGGCTACTTCTGCGGTTATGCCGACTCGGAGGCCTTCTCGGTTTCCTTCAACAAGCTGACCAAGATGCCCAACATCTTCTCGGCCAAGGCCAACTTCACGATGAAGTCGGTCGACTTCTCGGGCAACGACATTCGTGGTTTCGAGGGTGAGGAGAACGGTGCCTACCGCGGTATTCGCGTCGAGACCCTCTCACTGTCGCAGAACCCCAACCTGAAAAAGTATCCCACGGCCTTCAAGGCGTCGAATTCGCTCATCAGTTACATCATCCTGCGTGCTTGCGGCTTGGAGGAGATTCCCGAGGGAGCCTTCACCTATTCGAATGTCATCGACCTCGTGTCGTTCGACCTCTCGTACAACATGCTCACCGAGCTGCCGAAGGATTTCCACGCGGGGAACATGCCCTACCTCTATGGTGTCGACCTCTCGTACAACTGTTTCAGCGAGTTCCCCTATCGTCCGCTCGACGCTTCGGGACTGACCGTGCTGGCTGTGCGCGCCCAGCGCGACACCAATGGCAAGCGTTGCCTGCGTGAGTGGCCGACGGGTATCTACCAGCATGTGGGTCTGCGAGGCCTCTACCTCGGCTCGAACGACCTGCGTGTGGTCGATGATACGATTTCGACGCTCTGCTACTACCTCGACATCAGCGACAACCCGAACATCGTCTTCGATGCCTCGGATATCTGCTACGCATGGCAGGTGGGAGCCTATATCCTGATTTACGACAAGACGCAGAACATCATCAACTGCGATTTGATGCTCGACTAACCGAAAGTGCAGATGATAGTTATGAAAGGAACGAAATATATTGTTGCAACGCTGCTGATGGCGGCCGTTGCAGCCTGCTCGGATGACAAGACGGCGCCCGATTTCGCCACCGACCGTGATTTGATTCAGGTCGAGGCTGTGGGCGGTAGCGAGCAGGTCGTTGTGAGCTCGGGCGATGCCTGGGTGGCCTCGACCGACCAGCCGTGGATTACGATTTCGCCGGCCAACGGACGCGGCTCGACCCCCTGCCAATTTTTGATTGACTCGGCGCTGACGGCCGAGCCGCGACGCGGCGTGGTGCGAGTCGAGAACCTCGCGACCTTCGAGAAGCGCGACATTGTGGTCGAGCAGCAGGGTTTCGCCTACTCAATCGAGGTCGACGACAATTCGATTGAGGTGAGCAACTACGATGCTTACGAGAAACGCCACTTCGAGGTGACGGTGCGTTCGAACGTCGATTTCGAGGTGAAGATTCCCGACAATGCCAATTGGCTGACCAACAAGCGCTATACGCTCAACCTGAATCGCGGTTTGCGTCCGCGCGAGGTGAAGGTACGTTTCGACTGGGGTATCAACACCTCGCCGCGTGAGCGCCTGGCCGAGGTCGAGTTCCTCCCCAAGGGCGAGGTGACGCTGGCCCGTCAGGATGCCCTGAGCGTCAAGCAGCAGGCCGCCGAACCCATCGAGGAGGGTACGCGTGCCGGCGACTCGGTGGCACTGCTCAGCATCGGGCGTTCGCTCAACCAGTTGGGCGGTGGCTGGGATGCCTCGACCCCGATGACCACATGGTCCGGTGTGCAGCTCTGGGAGGAGGGCATGGAGGGCTACAAACCCGAGAACGAGGGCCGCGTGAAGTATGCCGAGTTTATGCTCTTCAACATCAAGGAGGGGCTTCCGTTTGAGGTGCGCTACCTGACGGCTGCCGAGGAACTCTACTTCTTCGGTAACACGAACACCTTCATGCTCAACCTTTCGCCGGGTGAGTATATCACCGAGCTGACGCAGTTGAAACGTCTGACCATCGGTGCGTATGGTCTGACCGAGCTGCCCACTTCGTTCAAGAACCTCAAAAATCTGGAATCGCTGAACCTCTGTGCCAACAACTTCCAGACGGTTCCCGACCTGATTACCGAGGCCAACTTCCCCGCTTTGCGCACGTTGATTCTGAATGCCAACCAGCGCAGCGTGGTGACCGATTTGAGCAATACGGTGCGTACCGATTTGGGTGGTTTCATCGACGAACCGGAGTTCCCCGTCGACCTCATCAAGTGGAATCTGGATACGCTGGTGCTGTCGGTCAACTACCTGCACGGCGAACTGCCGACCTTCGAGGACGATGACTCGGTGCCGGTCTACGAGCAGGCCGATATCGACGCGGTCGACACCCTGCCGCAGTTCTTGGTCGACAACCGCATCAAGAAGGTGATGACCAAGACGAAGCGCTTTGCCATCAACCTGAACCGCTTCTCGGGAAAACTGCCCGATTGGCTGCTCTACCATCCGGCCCTCGACCTGTGGGTGCCTTACAGCTTGGTCTTCATGCAGGAGGGCCGCGCGAAGGATGGCACGCAGGCAGGTTTCTCGAACGAGCCGGTGAGCCTGAACTACTATTACGACATCTATACGACGAAGACCCGTCCGACCGACGAGGAGGTTGTCGAGTAACGCCAAAATGGAGATAGAAGGATGAAAAAGACGATTTTATATGCGTTGTTGCTGCTGACGGCCGGAGTGCTGGTCGGTTGTGCAAAGGAGGAGATGCCTGCGCCCGAGCGTGATGAGGTGGCCGAGCCCGCCTATGCGGAGGGTGAGCTCCTCGTCAAATTCTCGCCCGAGGTGACGGCGATGCTTGAAGAGGCCGGTGTGGGTCGTGGCGTGGCGTTGTCGCGCTCGGGCTCCCTGCCACTCGACGAGGTGCTGGCGCTGGTGGGTGGCTACGAGTTGGAGCGTGTCTTTCCGGTGCATCCCGCGCGTGAGGCGCTGACGCGCAGCGAGGGGCTGCACCAGTGGTATGTGGTGCGCTTTGGCGAGCAGTATACGGCCAAGGAGGTCGCCGACCGCCTCTCGGTGCTGGGCGAGGTGCAGAAGGTGAATTTCAACCACACCATCAAACGTGCCTACACGGGTAAGGCTACGCCGCTCACGCGCGAGGCGTTGTCGCGCATTGCCACGTCGCGCAGCGGCAGTGGTGATCCGCTCTTTCCGGTGCAGTGGAACCTGGCCAACCGCGGTGATATGTTCACCACGGGCGAAGTGGTCAAGTCGGTCAAGGATGCCGACGTGCAGGTCGAGCGAGCCTGGGAGCGTTCGTGTGGCGACGAGTCGATTATTGTTGCCGTACTCGATGAGGGTGTCTATGCCGACCACCCCGATTTGAAGGCGAGCATGTGGCGCAATCCGAACGAGATAGCCGGCTCGAAGGTCGATAACGACGGTAATGGTTATGCAGGTGACCTGCACGGCTACAACTTCATCAAAGACATGGGTACCATCACGACCAACGACATCTACGACTCGGGCCACGGCTCGCATGTGGCGGGTGTCATTGCTGCCGTGAACAACAACGGAGAGGGCATCAGCTCGATTGCCGGTGGTGACGGAAAGAACCCGGGCGTGAAGATTATGTCGTGCCAGCTCTTCTCGGGAGCCATGTCGGGCACCTCGTTGCAGGTGGTGCGTGCCATCAAGTATGCCGCCGACAATGGCGCAGTGGTGTTGCAGTGCAGCTGGGGCTTTACGTCGGGTGCCGCCAACATCTACGACTGGGGTGCTGCCGGCCCTGCCACGCAGGAGGAGTTCGAGGCCTATGCCCCGCTCGAAAAGGCTGCTTTGGACTACTTTGTGCACTATGCCGGCTCGCCCAACGGCCCCATCGAGGGCGGTTTGGCCATCTTCGCTTCGGGCAACGAGAGCGCTCCGATGGCGGGTTACCCGGGCGCCGATCCCAACTATGTTTCGGTAGCGGGTACGGCCGCCGACTTTACGGCTGCCGTCTATACGAACTACGGCCCGGGCACGAGCATCTCGGCTCCGGGTGGTGACCAGGACTACTACTACGACTATGTCGACGAGACGCACAACTACGGCGAGCTGGGTTGTATCCTCTCGACCGTGCCTTACACCGTCAGCGAGACGGGCTACGCCTATATGGAGGGAACGTCGATGGCCACGCCCCATGTCTCGGGTGTCGCAGCGTTGGGCTTGTCGTATGCCGCTCAGCAGCGTCGCCACTTCAAGGCGGCCGAATTCCGTCAGCTGCTGCTCGATACGGCCACGCCGATTGACGACTACCAGACGGGCGTGAAACGCTATTGCCGCTATGTGGCCGACATCGGCCCCGTGCGCCCGATGCAGATGGATTTGGCCCTCTGCCGCGGGGGAATGGGCTCGGGACAGGTCAATGCTGCTGCGCTGCTCGACCGCATCGTGGATGCCGGTACCCTCCTCACCTTCCCGAATATTGCCGTTGCCCCGGGAGGCGTGGTGGTTGTTGAGCCGGCTCGCTACTTCGAGCAGGGTAAGTCGCTCACCTACACGGTGACCATCGAGGATACAACGCTGGCCGGCTGCCACGATTTTGGCGGGAAACTCTACTTCCAGGGATACAGCATCGGCTCGACGAAGGCGCAGATTACCGCCTCGAACGGTGTGAGCCACAACTTCGTCATCACCGTGCGTGATGCCACGAACGACAACGGCTGGTTGTAAAACGCAGCGCAGTACGATGTTGAGGATGCTTCGGTGCCGGTTGATGGGGGTGTGGATGGCTGCATGGATGTGCGGCACGAGCCCGCTCATGGCGCAGATTCGCATCATCCCGCAGGCGACACGCGACAGCGTGACCAACCCCTTGCTGCTGGCCGATTCGCCGATGCTGTTGGCCAATGACGGAGCGGTCGATTTCGGCACCTTGTCCGAGGAGGCCGAGCCGTGGCAGGGGAGCCTCCGTTGGCGCAATGTGGGGCGCGAGCCGCTCCTCATTACGCGCATTACGAGCAGTTGCGGCTGCTTGCAGGCCGATGCCGAGCGTCGCCCCGTGCAGCCCGAAGAGGAGGCGGTGGTTCGCCTGACCTATCGCCCGAAGGGCCACCCGGGAACGGTCTATCAGCGGTTGTTTGTCTACACCAACCGCTCGAACAGCCGTCCGACGGCTATTCTCACCCTCCGAGGGGTGGTGACCCCCTCGAAGGCGCTCGCGGCAAACTACCCCTGTGCAATGGGGCCGCTTCGCCTGCGGACCACCGAGGTCCAGCTGGGGACCGGCGAACGCGAGGTGCGCATTGCCTGCCGCAATGTGGGCGAAAAACCCCTGTGCGTGCGTCTCGATACGCTGCTGTCGCCCCGTGGATGGCAGTTGGAGAGCGAGCCGCGCATCTTGCAGGCAGGCGAGGAGGGCGATGTGGTGATTCGCCGCACGACGCTTCGTGAGGGGGATACACTGCGACTCCATCGGTTGGTTGTCGGAGGGTTGCACCTCCCGCCACGCGCCCGCACGGTGACCTTGCACACGAAGAACGACTAAACGAGAAGCGAAAAAATATAAAAAACAGAGATACGATGAAAAATTGGTTTTATTTGAGCTGCCTGCTGCTGATGGGCCTCGCGGCAGAGGGTTGCAGCAGCGACGACGAGGTGGTCGAGCCACAGCTCGACGTGACGCCGCACAACATCAGCGGCACCTGGAAAATGGAGAGCTGGCACAACGGTGCGACGTTGGCCGAGGGGGTCTACATCTATCGCGAGTTTATCCGCAAGGATGGCCTCTTCAAGGAGTATCAAAACACGGATAGCTTCCAGCCTCGCCTGGCTACGGGTACCTTCCGCATCGAGACCGACCCCGAGCTGGGTGCCATCATCCGCGGTCAGTACGATTATAGTGGTGGTGATTGGAACCACCGCTACATTGTCACGAGCCTCACGGCCACCCGCATGATTTGGGTGGCCACGGACAACCCCGAGGAGGTTTCGGTCTATGTGCGTGCCGAGATTCCGCAGGAGGTGCTCGACGCCGTGCAGCAGTAGGTGCGAAGTTGAACGACGAGGGACTGCCCACATTCCATGGGCAGTCCCTCGTCGTTTGTGTACTGTTGGTTTACTCTTTGCGCTTCTCGATTTGGCGTTTGATGTTGTCGATGGCCTCATCGACGGCCTCCTCGAAGGTGCGGGCGCGACTCTCGGCACGCATATCGCCACCGGCGACACGAAGGGTAATCACTGCGATTTTATTTCCTTTTTCGGGGTCTTTGTCGAGCTTGAGCACCACTTCGGCACTCGTAGGCTCTGCAAAACGCTCCAACTTTGCCATTTTTGCCTGGATAAACTCGATGAGCTGCTTGCCGGCATCGAATTTCACGGATTGAATCTGTACGTTCATAGCCTTATATATTAAATGGTACATACTGGTGGCAGGTTTTCCGTACCTGCACGATTGTTTTTCAGCATTCAGCATCAGGCCAATCAATCACCGCTACGGCCCTTGCGATTGCGCGGGTGGGCCCGTGCATAGGCCTCGCGCAGCTGGGTGATGGAGTTGTGGGTGTAGACCTGCGTCGATTGCAACGAGGCGTGGCCCATCAGCTCCTGAATCTCGCGCATGTCGGCTCCGCCATTCATCAGGTGGGTGGCGAAGGTGTGCCGCAACACATGGGGACTCTTTTTCCCCTGTACGCCGGCCTCGGCCAAGAGCCGATTGACGAGCCGGTAGACGGCCGAACGCGAGATTCGACTACCTTGGCACGTTAAAAATAACGCTTTTTCTTCGGATTTGCAAATTTGTTGCCGAGAAATTGTATCAAGGTAGGCCAGAATCTGTTCTCGCACATAGGCCACGATGGGTACCATGCGCTCTTTGTTCCCCTTGCCGCGGATGCGCAGCGAGGTGTAGTCGCCCGTGAAATCCTCGCGGTTGATGTCGATGAGTTCGGCCAGACGCAATCCACACGCATAGAAGAGCAGCAGGATGAGGTGGTTGCGTCGGGCCGTAAAAACCTCATTTCCCTCCATACACTCGGTGAGCACCTGCCGCATGCGGCTTTCGGGCACAAAGGCGGGGAGCCGCTGAGGGGTGCGGAGCGCGTGGATGTGGGCGAAGAGCTCCTGCTCGATGATACCTTCGCGCCTCAGAAATCGGAAGTAGGTGCGCAGTGACGAGAGCTCGCGGTTCATCGAGGCGGCCTTCACACCGGCCGTATCGCTGCGGTAGATAATCCAGCGACTGATCTCCTCGGGCTCCACCTCCCGCGGCACAAAGGGCCGCGGCCCCTCTTTGGGGGCACACCACCACGCCACGAATCGCTCCACATCGCGCCGGTAGTTGCGCACGGTGAGGGGCGAATAACGGCGCTCGGCCGTGAGGTAGTGAAGAAAGTCGGTCAGCATTTGTCGCAAATATACGAAAAAGATTGTACCTTTGTCCTTGAAAAAGGATTTTGAAGGGATGAAAGAGCGATTGATTTTAGTGACGAACGACGACGGCTACCGCGCCAAGGGGTTGCAGGCAGCCATCGAGGTGGCACGCCGGTTTGGGCGTGTGGTGGCCGTGGCCCCCGAGACCACGCAGAGCGGCATGAGCCAGGCCATCACGATGTACAGCCCCCTCTTCCTCGACAAGCACAGCGAGTCGGAGGGTGTGGCGGTTTACTCCTTCTCGGGTACGCCGGTCGACTGCGTGAAGATGGCCTTCGACTACCTGCTGCGCGACGAGAAGATCGACCTTGTGATTTCAGGCATTAACCACGGCTCCAATTCGGCCGTCAATGTCCTCTACTCGGGCACGATGGGTGCCGCCATCGAGGGGAGCTTCTACGGTTGTCCCTCCATCGGACTCTCGCTCACCGACCACGATGCCGACGCCGACTTCGAGGCGGCCATTCACTATGGTACGCAGATTGTCGAGCGCGTTTTGGAGGGTGGGGTGGCGCTGCCCTGCTGCCTGAATGTCAACTTCCCCGTCGCACGCCCCGAGGAGATTCGCGGCATTCGCATCTGCCGCCAGAATCGCGGCTATTGGCGCGAGGAGTTCTACCACCACGAGGACCCGCGCGGGCGTGACTACTTTTGGCTCACGGGCGCGTTTATCAACCGCGAACCCGAGGCCGAAGATACCGACGAGTGGGCGCTCGACCATAACTATGTCTCGGTCGTTCCGGTGCAGATCGACCTGACGGATTATGGGCGAATGGAGGGGTTACGAGAATTGTTGAAATAAGCAAAAAAGGGGAGCCTGTCTAACAAGTTTTTTGTTAGGCGGGTTTTTGTATATAATAAAAAGTAG
>CAZTCM010000024.1:0-15782 GCA_964612285.1 uncultured Alistipes sp. | reverse complement strand
TCTACAACAACTGCGACCACGAGGAGGCCTTCAAGGAGACCGGCACGCAGGCCGTAAGTTTCACGACGGGCGTTCCCGCTGCCCTCGGTGCCTCGATGTGGGCCAAAGGCTTGTGGCGCGGAGCCGGCGTATTCAATGTCGAGGAGTTCGATCCCGACCCGTTCCTCGCCGAGCTGGGCAAGGAGGGGTTGCCGTGGCACGAGTTGTTCGATACGGATATTGAGGTGTAACCGTTTGTTATCCGACTTCAACAAGAGAGGCTGTCCAATCACAATCGATGGACAGCCTCTCTTGTTGTTGTGCCTGACACCTCTTTTTACATATCTGCACCGAGGTAATAACTCAGGTGGTTTGGTTGGTTATAACCGATGTTCTGCGTGATGATGCACATGTGATAGAGGTGGTCGCTCATCAGATAGGGGAAACGGTACTGCGAAGGGTACCATGTCGAGAAGATGCGCAACTCCTGATTCCCTCTTTCGGGGTAGGTTGGCAGGATAATCTCCTCGCGCCAGTCGCCCAAGAAATCGCCGACGAAGGCAGGGTTCTCCTTGGTGCCGTTTACCGAGGTCACGTCGTAGCGGTAGAGCGTGAAGTAGCGAATCTGCTTGCTCTTGTCGTTGAGATCCAGTCCGTCAATCACCGTGCCGTTCAGCAGTTCGCGGGTCAATCCGCCCGACCACCACACGGCAAAGTTGCACGAGGCGGGTTGGTAACCCAAATCTTTGCCGTCAATCGAGTGGGCGTTTCCGCGGAACCACCACACCTCACAACCCGGTGAGTCGGGGTCAATGTCGGCTACCAGCGCACGCCCCACATCGTCCGTACTGTCGTATTTCCAGATGAGGCGCCCCGTCTTAGCCGTGCGCAACGACGCTCCTACGGAGCCTGTTTCGTAGCACGACCATATCTCCATGCCGGTCAGCGTAGGGTCGAAATCGCCCAAATGCAGGGCGTCTCCGTGGCCATAGCCGCGGCTGTTCAACCCTTTGCCGTTGTGGTCGATGGTGCACGAACCATAAACCACCTCGTCAAAGCCGTCGTTATCGACATCGCCCACGCGCAGGTTGTGGTATCCTTGGGCTTCGTAATTTTTGTAGCCCTCGGTGGTGTCAAACCGCCATTTCTTCGTGAGTGTGTTGGCGTAAAAATCCCACGCTTCGAGAACGATTTTCTCGTAGCAACCGCGGCAAATCAAAATCGAGAAGTGCTTGCCGTCGAATTTGCCGGCGCCGATGCGGTAGCTGCTCGAGCGTTTGTAGTAACCGTCACCCCAGTCTTCGCTCTTCCCCAGCGCAATGTAGTCTGTGCGGGCCAACTCTCGTCCCGTCATGCCGTCAATGACCGACAAGAACTCGGGGCCGCCCTGAATATGTGCCGTTCCCTCTTTGCGGTAGTCGGTTTTGCCGTCGTTGTTCATGTCGGGAATCTCCGAGCCATCGCCAAAGATGGTCCCCTCGGCCGTGCGCATGGCCACCTCGCAACGTCCGTCGCCGTCAAAGTCGGCTACGGCCCACGACGAGGAGTTGCCGAGCGGGATGTTGGGGCCCGATAAAATGCGCCACAAGAACGAACCATCCAATTTGTAGGCCTCGAAGAGCGTCGAGTGACGCACCGAGAGCGGCATCGTTTCGCTTTGGTCGTCGGAGCCTTGGTCGGTGGATTGTTTCTCGATGTAGTATTGGCGTTTGAGCACAATTTCGGGGATGCCGTCACCGTCCAAATCGCCAATCGAGGCATCGTTGGCGTCGTAGCGGTGGCCGTTGCTTACGGACGACGCATCGCGCAGCGGCACGGCGATATAGGGCAGTCCGTTGGTGGCTTGTTGTGCCTTCATTGTGTAGGTGTCGAGCGTTTGATCCGAACCGGCCAGGCAGAGCCGATAGCTGTTCTCCTGCGAGCGGTCGGCCGTGGCATCCTGCCAGTTGGTGCTCGTCGTGATGGGCTCGTCGTTGAGTTTCACCTCTACGCCATTGGTGGTGCGATAGAGGTCAAACCCTTGTTGCTCGGCATCGGTCGGGAAGAGTCGCCAGCTGACCAGAATCTTGTTGTTATGCCCTTTCAAGGTCGCTTTTGAGGCATCCTCACGCCCGTTAATCGATGCCCACAACATGCGCTTGACGGGCGGCTCGGCAGGATCGGGGCGCTCTACCTCCTCGGAGGGAGGGGTCGGAGTGGGGGGCGTCGGTTCGGGTTCTTCGGTCGAGCTCGACGAGCAAGCCGACAAGGTCAGTGCAAAGAGGCACAAAAGGAGGAGTTTTTTCATCGTATGGAGCTACTGTTTTGAGGAATTATTCGCCGGAAATTCGTAACCTCGGAAGAGGCCCGAAGGCATATCGTGGCCCAGATAAAACCCGGGTTGGGTCGGTTGGCAGTAACCTACGTTCTGGGTTGCCACGTTGATACGGTAGATGGGCTCTTCGAGGAAGGTGTGAAAGCGGTATTCGGTCGGGAAGGGGGATACATAGATGCGCAGGGCCGAGTTGTCGGCTGCACGCAGCACCACCTCTTCGCGCCAATCGCCCACGATGTCGGCTGCCAAAGCCGGCACGGCTTTCGTGCCGTGATTGCACTCTGCCCCCTCGAAAGCTGTTTGGCGTTTTGCCCATCGCTTTTTGGGGTTGTACTTTGCGACAAAGGTCTTGTTGAGCAGTTCGCGCGAAAGGTCGCCGTCCCACCAAACCGCCATGTTGATGGTCACATTGCGTTCGCGCGGGGCGATGCGTTCTCCTCGGATGTTGTAGATGCCATCCGTGTCGATCGCCCACATCTCCACGCCGTAGTTCGTCGGGTCGATGTCGGCTGCCAGGCAACGACCCACATCTTCGGCACTTTTCAGCTGAAAGAGCACCTCGCCCGTCGCTGCATCGCGAAACGAGGAGCCGTCGCGTTTATTTTCGTGGCATGCCCACACCTGCAAGCGGGGGTTTTGGGGATCGAATTGAGTCAGGTGGAGTGCATCGCCATGCCCCATCCCCGTCGAGTAGAGCCCCCGTCCGTCGTGGTCGATGGTACACGAGCCGTAGATGATTTCGTCACACCCGTCGCCATCGACATCCCCCACGCGGAGGTTGTGGTTCCCTTGGCCTGCATAGGCTTCGTTGCCTGCATCGTCGCTGTCGAATACCCAGTGGAGTGTCAATTTGTGTCCATCCCAATCGAAGGCGGCCAATACCGAGCGCGTGTAGTAACCGCGACACATCACCGCACTCGGCCGACGACCGTCGAGATAGGCCACCGTTGCCAAGAAACGATCGCTGCGGTTGGCACGCTCGTCGCCCCACGCTTGGGGGTCGCCGCGCTCGGGAATATAGTCGGTCGTATAGAGCGCTTTGCCGGTCAAGCCCGAGAAGACGGTGAGGTACTCGCGGCCGGTCAGGATGCGCCCGCGATCGCGCAATACCGAGTCGGTCTGAATGATGCCGTCACGACGTTTGCGCGAAACACGCCAGTAGCCCGCGCTGCGGTAGTCGGCTTCGGCATCGCCGATGACACTCCCCGTGCCGTCGATGGTGCCGTCCGAGGTGCGCATGATGACTTCGCATCGGTTGTCGCCATCAAAATCGTAGACCAAAATCTGCGTGTAGTGATCGCCGGCGCGGATGTTTCGCCCCAGGTCAATCCGCCACAAAAATTCACCGCTCATACGATAACAATCCAACAATACGTTTCCCGTATAGCCGTCGTGGGCGTTGTCGTGGCGGTTCGACGGCTCCCAGGTCACAAACAGTTCGTAATTGCCGTCGCCATCGGCATCGCCGACCATCGTGTCGTCGGGTGTATAGGTGTAGGGCTGTCCGTCGGGGGTGATGCCGTCGGCCGGTCGGCGTACCGGAATCTCGATATAGCCGAAGGGGGCGTTGGTCGGCAGGGTATAGCGACCTCCTCCGCGGGTCGACTCTCGCCCCTTGACCACGGGCCGAACCTCATACTCGGCAGCCGCCGTCGAACTGTTTTTGTCGAGAAAGAAGGTTGATTGCCGTTGCGGCCGGTGGGTCAGCAACTGCCCATTGCGGTAGAGGTTGAAGGCTGTGTGCAGGGCGTCGCTCGAAAGATAGCGCCACGAGACGGCAACGGTCTGTGCATCGATGCGCACGGCCACAATGCCACGCGCCAATTTTTCGCGTTGCAGACGTTTGTAGTTGTAGGCCGGACCCTCGGCGGAAACCGTCCAGACGACAAATAGGGAGAGCAGTGCCAATCCTATTTTTCGATAGACGCTGATGTGTGCCATGCTAAAATAGATTAAGTGGTCAAAATTACACATTATTTAAGAAATGATTACATGACGAATGTACGAAAAAAAAGGATTATTTGCCAAACAATACATTTGATTTCCGGAATGGATAAAAATACAAGAATTTTGGAATATCACCTTGTTTAAGGTGGAAAGTTCTGTGTATTTTTGCAACGTGAAAAATTAACCGCAAACCAATTAGACCTAATATGAAACCAAAATGTACATTCTGTGCCTTGGCGCTGCTTTTTGCGGGCTGTGGCAGTGATGACTTTTCCGGCCCCGACCGCCCGGGTGTCGACCTCGCCGTCGAGGCTGCCATCGAGGTGGAGCAGGTTGCCATCAAGCAGCAGTGGGGCATGGGCGATCAAATTGGCGTTTCGGTGGTCGGCATGGATGACTATGCCGTCGATACGAAGTCGCCTATGAATTTGATGATGCAACCGGCAGCTTTGTTCCGACCGAAAGCCCCATCTATTTGAAGGGCGCTGCACAGCAACTTACGGCCTACTATCCCTATGTAGAGAGTAAAAACGCCCATCCGATCGGAGTGCGCGTCAGTGCCGATGTGGAGAATCAACCGGAGCAATTCTGGTGCAACCTCGACTACCTCTACGCCACCGCTTCGGCAACGCGCGAGGCGCCTGTGGCCAAATTCGTCTTTACACACACCATGTCCCAACTCGCTTTGCAGTTCCTTCCCGACACCGAAGTCGAGGGGGCGCTGACCTATACGCTTTCGGGATTGAAGGTCGAAGGTGAGTTCGATACCCAGTATGGCGTTGTGGCTCCCGTGGAGGGGGTGGCGGCCAAAGATATGGTGCTTACCACCACTACGAAGGAGGCGGTGCTGATTGTGGTGCCGCAGCGTGCCACATTGACCCTCGAAGTCCTATACAATAATAAAGTATATAGCGGCGCCTTCGAGGAGACCACCTTCAAGGCGGGTGTTTGCAGCAGTTACACCGTGCGCCTTGACAGCACTACCGAGACCTCGCCCGAACTGATTATCACGCACGAGGGCGACGGTGCCTGGCGTCCCGGACAAGGCGGTGAGGTGTCGAGCGAACCGGAGGAGGATGCCGACGATGAGCAGCCCGACGATGGCTCGGGAGATGACTCCGAGGATGACCAGCCGGTAGCAGATACCACCATCGATATACCCACCGATGATTCCGCTTGGGAGAGCGGCCAGGGTGGCGAGGTGTCGAGCGAAGAAGAGCATGAAAACCAATAAAAATTAATAACCGATATGAAATTCTATCAACTTGTATTGTTTGTGGGGTTCGGAGCATTGCTCGCGGCGTGTGCTCACGATGAGGAGCGTTCGTTCCAAGCCGAGATACCCCTCGAAATTCAGATTGTCGATGCCGGTCTGACCGCAGGGGCAAGAGCAACGACGGATGTGAACTATGTCACCAAATTTGAGGCGGGTGACCGTGTCGGGCTCTATGCCGTCAAGGAGGGTGTTGTTGTCGGCGGGGTGGAGAATCTGCCGTTGAGCTATACGGATGCCGGTACATGGGCTCCTGCCGAGCCGTTGCAATACAACGGTTTGTTGGACGGCGCCACCTTCTATGCCTATTATCCCTATGCCGAAGAGTCGCTCTTCGATGCTGCCAATGCCGATCCGTTTGCCGGAAAGATTGCAGCATGGACGGTTGCCGAGGATATCTCGACCGAGGAGCTCTTTGCCGCCAACGACCTGATGATTGGTTCGTCGCAGGCTCTCTTGGAGAATGGGCGCTATTCGATGACGCTTGAACTTGCTCACTGTTTGAGCATGCTGGTGGTCGAACTGCCTTCGACGCAATACACCTTCACGAACAGCGAGCCTGTGCTGCCCTCCTATACGGTGGCAGCCGTTAATCCCACCTTTACGGTCGTGGCGGGTGAGACGGAACAGGTCGTAAAACCGCTCTATGTGGCTGAACAGGCCAACTACCGAATGCTTGTAAAGGCCGCAACGCCCTGCTCGATGGTGGGACGTTTCGAGGTGAGTGGCAAGAAACAGAAATATACCATCACCTTTGCCGAAGGCATTGCCGCAGGTACCTATGAGCCCTATGTGGTAGATGGAGGTGTGAGCGAGAAGAACATGGCATTGAAGGTGGGTGACTACTTCTGTGCCGACGGCTCGATTGTCGCCTACGAGCAGGGTGTTGCAGCACCGGCCAATGCCGTTGGCGTGGTCTATCAGCTCGGCACGACCGACGGCATCAAGGCCGCCAAACCCGAATGCGCCCACGCGATGGTCTATGCTCTCGCACGCACCAAACGCGGTACGGCCGAAGGGGTTACCGACAATACGGCTTATGGCGATGATGCCTACCTCTCGATTTGGTCGAAGCAGCAGGCCGTTAGCGACGACGATGCGTTGAATTGGGCCTATAATAACAATTTGGCGGTCGACAGCGGTAAGTTCCGTGGTAACGAGAAGGTCGCAAACGGCTATGAGATGACCACGGCGTGGTTGTCACTGCCGCTCATCAACGAGAAGGATGTGTTGCAGATTATGCGTGCTACGCATGCCGGAGCTGTGGCTGTTCCTACCGGCACGACGGGTTGGTTTATCCCGTCGCTCTTCGAGGCGAAACAGCTGAACGGCCTGGTCGATCAGTTGAATCCTGCCTTGGAGGCTGCCGGTGGCGAGAAGATGTGGACGGGGGCTGACAATACCGTGGATAAATTCATCGGTTATTGGACCTCGACGATGCGTGCCCGCAATGCGGTATTCGGATATATCACGACCGCAGACGACAGTGGCGATAAAGTCGGTTATGTGACCAACACCAAAGGCTACTACCGCTTTGCGCTGGCTTTTTAATGAAGAGAAACGAATAAAAAAGATAACAACAAACTAAAAACACAAACCTATGAAAAAGATTTTGATGGTAGCCGTTGCCCTTTGCGCAACGATGGCTGTGGAGGCTCAAATTGTTAAGAACAACCTGTTGGCCGGATACAATGCAGGCGATAAGTTGGAGAAACAGGAGTATATGGATAAGACCACACCGGTTGTCCTCGACAGCTGGAGCCGTGGTGTGATGAATAACACCGACATCCAGAGCCATAGTGCCTATGTCACCGATGGTTTGACCTATGCCGGTTACAACGAACAGGGTCCGGCCATTAAGTTGGGTAGCAGCTTCGACGAGGGGGCGCGTGGTCGTCGTCCGGTGGTCTATTCGCTGACCGATGGTCGCATCTATCGCAAGGGTGCCTACTACTTGGCTTTCCTGTTGAATATGGAGAAGAACGGCGCTAAGGCTCCGTCGGAGGTGGTAGCATTCAGCACGAACTACTATGGCGGTGGCAATCGCGGTACGTTCTATGCCGCACGCACCGAGACCGACAAGACGAAACTCAAATTTGGTGTGAGCCTCTTCAAGGAGGTGGCCGTAGCCCCCGCAACCTATGAGGCGGGTCAGACCTACCTCGTTGTTTTGAAGGTCGATTTCGAGGTCGGCACCGCTTCGCTCTTTGTGAACCCCGATTTGACGGGTGTCGAGCCCGAGCCGCAGGCCGTAACCGATGCCTCGGAGGGCGAGTTGAAGCACGCTTTGCGCGCCATCAGCCTGCGCGACCGCAACAGCTATGGTGGTCGTGTCGGTAATTTCCGTCTGACGCAGAGCTGGGAGGCCATTGGTGAGTAAGCAACTGCTGCCATGCAGTGTCACCTTTACACAATAGTCTATTATGCAATCAATTGTTCATAACCCGATTCGACAACTGCGACGCGTGGCAGCCTTGTTGATGGCGATGCTTCTCGTAGCCTTGCCATCCATGGGGCAAGAGCGTACCATCTCGGGTAAAATCGTGGATAAGGAGGGGGTGCCCATTGTCGGAGCCACGGTGCTTGTCACCGGCACGATGACGGCGACCACCACGGGCCTTGGTGGCGATTTTACGTTGAAGGTGCCGGCCGATGCCCGCACGTTTGAGGTGTCGTATATCGGTTTCAAAACACAACAGTTGACCATCGGTCAGCAGAGCGTATTCCCCATCACCTTGGAGGAGGATACGATTGGCGTGGACGAAGTGGTGGTCATCGGTTATGGTACTTCGAAACGAGGTAACCTTTCCGGCTCGGTAGCCAAACTCGATGCCGAGTCGTTGGAGAGTCGCGATCCGGTCAACATCGCATCGGCCTTGCAGGGCATGCTGGCCGGTGTCGAGGTGCGTACGACAAGCGGTGAGCCCGGAGGTGCCGTGTCGGTGCGTGTGCGTGGCTCGGCCTCGGTCAACGCCGAATCCGAACCACTCTATGTCGTCGATGGTATTCCGGTGGATGACATCACCGACCTGAACCCCTCGGACATCCAGTCCATCGAGGTGTTGAAGGATGCCTCGTCGGCAGCCATCTATGGTTCGCGTGGTGCGAATGGTGTGGTGATTATCTCCACCAAGATGCCCGGCAAAGATGAGAAGACCCAGGTGCAGTTTACGGCCTCGTTTGGTGTGCAGCAGCTCGAACGCAAAGTGGATATGCTGACCCCCGGGGAGTGGATTGATTTCCGCACAAACTACAACAATGCCCTCTATGTCGAGCAGTATGGTGCCAAGGGTGCCACGGCTGCTGACGATTACGAGACGCGCCTGAAATTTACGGGTGGCAGCGTGAAAACCAATTATGTCAACGACCCTCGTTGGAGCGAACCCGGTTATGGCGGGTTGCACCTGATTGATTGGCAGGATGAGTTTTTCCGCCTTGCACCCAAGCAAAATTACCAACTCGCGGTTTCGGGCGGTAACAGCAAGACGACCTATCGCGTGTCGGCCGGTATGCTCGATCAGCAGGGTATTGCGGTTGAAACTGCTTATCGTCGTTTGAATATGCAGGCGCGTGTGCAGACCTCGATGCTCGATGATTTGCTGACGGTCGGATTCGATATTCGTCCTACGATTTCGAAGAACTCGGGCGGTCGTGTCGATGGCAAGGACAATATGGCCAATCGTGCCTTGACGATTTGTCCCATTGCCGAACCCGAAGCGGGTATCTACACGGGCGCACAGCCCTATTCGCAGTACAAGTGGGGCGGGTCGGCCGTTTCGCCGATTGCTTACATGGAGCAGGTGACCAACGATACGAGCACCATCAATCTCGTCTCGTCGATGTTCCTCGAAGCAAACCTCGCCAAGGGCTTGAAGGTCAATGCCACGGGGTCGTACACCTACAAGAGTGCCGAAACGCATCGTTTTGTGCCGAGTTCGGTTTCGTCGGGCTGGGCCAACTACGATGAGGGGTACCGCACCACGGCTCGTCGCAACAACTCGCGTTCGGAGCGTTATCTGTTCCAGGTGACGGCCAACTACGACCGAACCTTTGGCGACCACGAGTTGAGTGCGATGGCCGGTTACTCGATGGAGTCGAACGACGGCACTTCGTCGCAGCTCAATGCTTCGCAATTCCCCAACAATACGCTCGAATCGTTCAACGATAAGGATCAGGTGTTGACCTCGGCCTCGGCCACCTTTGCCATGCCGACGCGCATGGTGTCGTTCTTTGGTCGTGTGCAGTATGCCTATGACAACCGATACACGCTGACAGCCAGTATCCGCGAGGATGGGTCGTCGCGTCTGGGTGCCGATAATCGTTGGGGCGTTTTTCCGGCTGTTTCGGCCGCTTGGCGCATCTCGAATGAGCCTTTCTGGCCCGAGAATGATGTGGTCAATCAGCTCAAACTGCGTGGTAGCTGGGGTGTAAACGGCAACAACCGCATCTCGGCCACGGCCGCCATGTCGTTGCTCAGCAGTGCCAACTACTCGTTGGGAGGTTCGCTGGTCAATGGTTATGGACAGACGGCGTTGGAGAACCGCGATTTGGGTTGGGAGCGTACCCACAGTTGGAACGTGGCCCTCGATTTGAGCCTCTTCTCGAACCGTGTGACCCTCACGTTGGAGTATTACAACAAATTGACCAAAGATTTGTTGTATCAGGTCTCTGTACCAGCTACGCTCGGTGTGCAGAAGGCTTGGGACAATGTCGGCAGCATCCGCAACAAGGGTTTCGAGGTGGAGCTGACCACGCACAATATCAACAAACGCGATTTTAAGTGGGATACGCGCTTCAATCTCTCCTACAACGACAATGTGGTGGAGAGCCTCGGCGATGACAACAACACGGTCTTTATGGGGTATGACGGTATCACGCAGGTGCTGATGGTCGATCAGCCGATTGGTGCCTATTTCCTCTACGATGCCGTGGGTGTCTATCAATACCGGTCCGACCTGCAACGCTATCCGGTGATGAAGGGAACGGAGCTTGGCGATGTGCGCTACCGCGATGTGAATGACGATGGTATCATCAACGATGACGACCGTACGTTGGTGGGTTCGCCGGCGCCCGATTTTACCTACGGTATGACCAACACCTTCCGCTACAAGCGGTTGGAACTTTCGGTGCTGATTACGGCCCAAACGGGCGGTTCGATTTTCAGTGCCCTCGGTCGTGCCATCAATCGTCCGGGTATGAACCTGGGAGGCAACGTGCTCTCGTGCTGGAAGAATATGTGGATTTCGGAGGAGCAGCCCGGTGACGGACACACCCCCGGTATCTCCAACGGCAACACCGGTTCGTTGTATGATACGCGTTGGCTGTACAGCACGGACTTTGTCAAGATTAAGAACGTGACGCTGAGCTATCGTTTCAAAACGAAGAAGAACTCCTTGTTGAAGGGAGCCCGCCTCTATTTCTCGGCCGAGAACCTTTGGATGTGGGATAAGTACGACGGCGGTTTCTCGCCCGAGACGAACAATGGTAATCTGTTGAGTGCCTACGACTACGGAGCCTATCCGCAGGCTCGTGTGTTCACGTTGGGCGCCACACTCAATTTCTAAACAGCAGCAACAATGAAACGTATGATTCGCAATATATTCCTTTGGGTAGTCTGCTGCGCGACGTGTGTTGCCTGCGATGAGTGGTTGGAGCTGACGCCCGAAAGCAACATCGAAACCGAAGAGTTTTTCACCAGCGAGGTGGAGGCCGAGCAGGCACTCTATGGTGTCTACAACGGCTTGATGCCGCTTGCCGAGTACTCGTGGTTGATGTCGGAGTTGCGTTCGGACAATGTTTGGGCCGATAACGCCGAAGACAGTGCTACGCAACGCGACTACATTGATATCTTCTCGTTCAACCCCAATTTGTCGATTATTTCGACGCTGAACAATGCCTGGGTCGACCTTTATGCCGTGGTCGCACGCGCCAACCTGCTTTTGCAGCAGTTGGAGCCCATCGAATTTGCCGAAAACAGCAAAGTCGATTTGAAGGTGCAGATCGAGGCCGAGGCACGTCTGTTGCGAGCCTATGCCTACTTCGAATTGGTGCGTTATTTCGGCCGTGTGCCGATGGTGTTGACGCCACAAACGGTGGATGAGGCAATGACTACTCCGCAAAGTGAGCCGCTCGATATTTACGAGCAGGTGATTATTCCCGATTTGCAATTTGCCGCCGATAATCTTTCGGATAAGATTTACAATGTCAAGGGAGATGAGGTTGCTGCGGGACGTGCCAATCAGGTGGCGGCTCGTGCACTGCTTGGCCGTGTCTATCTCACCATGTCGGGCTATCCGCTCTATGCCACCGACAAGGCCGATTTGGCCATCAATGAGTTGGAGTGGGTCATCGACTATGCCGAGCAGAAGGGTAAATATTGGGCCAAGACGGGTACCGACTGGCTGAAAATCTGGATTAGCGACAACGACAACAAATACCACATCTTTGAGATTCAGTATGTGGCACGCGACGGCTACGGCAATCCGATGGTCTATTGGACCTCGCCGAAAGTGGGCAGCGACTATATTGACTTACAGATGTCGGGTTATCAGCTGGGTGGTACGACCGAACTGGTAGGGATGCTCAATACGGATGCCAATCGGGATGGTAAGTGGGACGATGTGCGCTATGACGGCACCTTCGACTTCGAGTTTAGCTCGTCGCTCACCTTCTTCGATAAGTTCTTTGAGCATAAAAAGAAACGCACGGCCCTCGGCTATGGCGACATCTCGGCGCAGATTGTGACGCGCAACTACTTCCCGCTCAACTATCCCATCATCCGCTTGGAGGATGTGATGTTGATGTATGCCGAGTTGGTAGGTCCCACGGTTCGTGGTATCGAGCAGGTCAACAAGATTCGCACGCGTGCCGGTTTGCCCGAATTGACCGATGCACAAAAGGCCGATTTTGCGCAAACGATTGCCGATGAGCGTCGCCGCGAGTTGGCCGGAGAGGGTATTCGCTGGCACGATTTGGTGCGCCACAACGAGTATATCGAGGCGTTGCGCCATAAGTTTATCAGCTATTCGACCGATGAGCAGGGGAACATTACCCGCCCGAAGAGCTATGCGATGGCTTCTCGTGTAGTCGAGGGTGTGCATCTCTATCCGATTCCGGATGTACAGATGAAGACCAAACCGGGCCTCTACGAACAAAATGAGGCTTATAAATAATTGAAAACCTAAATTGAATTTCTATGAAAAGATTGTTGGTATTGATGCCGCTTTTGCTGCTCTTTGTGGTGACGGCAGAGGCTCATGAGCGTAAAAAGTACAATTTCAACAGCGAGTGGCTGTTACAATTGGGCGACCATCAGGATGCCTTGAAAAGTGACTATGACGATGCAGCCTGGAAAAAGGTGACTTTGCCGCGCGCCTTCAACGAGGACCAAGCCTTTGCGGTGGATATCCGCGAACTGACCGATACGGTGATGTGGTATCGCAAGCACTTCCGATTGGAGACGTTGCAGAACAAGAAGGTCTTCATCGAGTTCGAAGGTGTACGTCAGGCCGGTGAGTTCTACATCAATGGTCACCACCTCGGCCGCCATGAGAATGGTGTGATGGCCGTAGGTTTCGATTTGACGCCCTATATGAAGGAGGGTGACAATGTGGTGGCCGTGCGCATCGATAACAACTGGATGTACCGTGAGAAGTCGTCGAATGCCAAGTTCCAGTGGAACGACCGCAACTTCAACGCCAACTATGGCGGTATTCCGAAGAATGTCTATCTGCATGTGACTGATGAGGTCTATCAGACCCTGCCGCTGTACAGCCACCTCAATACGACGGGTGTCTATGTCTATGCCGACAACTTCGACATTGCCGCACGCAAGGCTACGGTGCATGCCGAGTCGGAGGTGCGCAATGACGGTAAAGCAGCCCGAGAGGTGCGCTACGAGGTGAGCGTGTACGACATTGACGGCAAACTGGTCAAGAGTTTCAAGGGCGACAAGGTGAAGATTGCTGCCGGCCAGACCGTAACGGTTAAGGCGCAGGCCAATCTCTCGGGGTTGCACTTCTGGAGCTGGGGCTATGGCTACCTCTACACGGTGAAGACGCAGCTCAAAGGGGCTGATGGGAAGGTCTTTGACGAGGTTACCACGCGTACAGGCTTCCGTAAAACGAAGTTTGGCGAGGGTAAAGTGTGGCTCAACGACCGTGTGATTATGATGCACGGCTATGCACAGCGCACCTCGAACGAGTGGCCGGCCGTAGGTATCTCGGTGCCTGCATGGCTCAGCGACTACTCGAACGGCTTGCAGGTCGAGAGCAACGGTAATTTGGTGCGATGGATGCACGTCACGCCGTGGAAGCAGGATGTCGAGTCGTGCGACCGCGTAGGTCTGATTCAGGCGATGCCGGCCGGTGACTCGGAGCGCGACCGTCAGGGTCGTCAGTGGGTGCACCGCACCGACCTGATGCGTGAGGCGATTATCTACAACCGCAACAACCCCTCGATTCTCTTCTACGAGTGCGGTAACGAGTCGATTTCGCGTGAGCACATGGTCGAGATGAAGGCCATCCGCGACTTGTACGACCCGCACGGAGGTCGTGCCATCGGTTCGCGCGAGATGCTTGACATCCGCGAGGCAGAGTGGGGTGGCGAGATGCTCTACATCAACAAGAGTAAGCACCACCCGATGTGGGCAACGGAGTACTGCCGCGACGAGGGTCTGCGTAAGTATTGGGACGACAAGAGCTACCCCTTCCACAAGGAGGGCGACGGCCCGCTGCACAACGGCGAGCCTGCTACGAGCTACAACCACAACCAAGATAAGTTCGCCTTGGAGTTGATCCGCCGTTGGTATGAGTATTGGCTGGAACGCCCGGGTCAGGGTGAGCGCGTAAGTGCCGGTGGTGCGAAGATCGTCTTCTCGGATACGAACACCCACCATCGCGGCGCGGAGAACTACCGTCGCAGCGGCGTCGTAGACCCGATGCGTATCCCGAAGGATGCCTTCTATGCACATCAGGTGATGTGGAACGGTTGGGTCGAGAGCGATATGCCGCAAACCTACATCATCGGCCACTGGAACTATCCGGCCGAGACCGTAAAGTGGGTCTATGTCGTATCGAACGGCGAGCGCGTCGAGCTCTTCCTCAATGGTAAGTCGCTCGGACAAGGTAAGCGTGAGGCAAACTTCTTGTTCAACTTCCCGAATGTGAAATTTGAAGCGGGCAAGTTGGAGGCTGTAAGTTATGACGCCGAGGGCAAAGAGGTGAGCCGCTATGCTTTGGAGACGGTTGGTGAGGCTGCCGCTTTGAAGATGACCGTGATGCAGAACCCCGAGGGCTTCAAGGCCGATGGCGCCGATATGGCACTCGTCGAGTTTGAGGTAGTCGATAAGCAGGGTCGTCGTTGTCCGCTGGATAATCGCATGGTCGAGTTTACGCTCGATGGCGAGGCCGAGTGGCGCGGTGGCTTGGCACAGGGCGAGAACAACTTCGTGCTCTCGAAGTCGCTTCCCGTGGAGTGCGGTGTCAATCGTGTGTTGCTGCGCAGTACGACGAAGGCCGGTAAGATCACGCTGACGGCCAAGGCCGAGGGACTTCCGAAGACGAGCGTAAAGATGCAGACCGAGGAGGTGAAGGTGGTGAACGGTATGAGCGAGTATCTGCCGCAGTACACGACGCCTTGCGACCTTTCGAAGGGCGAAACGCCGCTGACCCCCTCGTATGTCGATCAGAAACGCACGATTCATGTGGTGAAGGCTTCGGGTGGCGCCAACTCGGCGCAGGCTGCCCAGAGCTTCGACGATAACGAGCTGACGGCATGGGTGAACGATGGCCTGAATCAGACGGCATGGATTACCTATCAGTTTGAAGAGGCCGTTGCGATTGATGATATTTGTATGAAACTCAGTGGCTGGCGTCGTCGCAGTTATCCGTTGGAGATTTATGCCGGCGATCAGCTGATTTGGAGTGGTACGACCCCCAAATCGTTGGGTTACATCCACCTCTATATCGACAAACCCGTGAAGTCGGACCGCATCACCATCAGCATGAAGGGTGCTTCGAAGGACAACGATGCCTTTGGTGAGATTACGGAGGTGGCCGGTAATGCTGCCAACGAGATGGAGGCTACGACCGGTAAGGGTAAACGTAATCTTTCGATTATCGAAATCGATTTCTTGCAGACAATTAAATAAATTAAGTTGAAAGGTTCAGGTGGGGAGGTATCCCCTCCCCACCAAATTTTAGAAAACAAATCGTCCATGAAAAACTTATTCAGTGTAGAGGGGAAGGTGGTTGTGATGACGGGTGCCTG
>CAZTCM010000023.1:0-16504 GCA_964612285.1 uncultured Alistipes sp. | reverse complement strand
CTGAAAATCTACAACGTGGCTCGCACAGCCACCGTCTACCTGCGAAAACGGTAATCAGGTAATCACACACAAGGAGGGTGCCCAACAAAACGCGTCGGGCACCCTCTCGTTATCAGAAGTTGTATCTTCCCTATTTGAAGGGCGAGTTCGGCTCCTTCGACATCACATAGTAGAACATCTTGTCGAGGAATGCCGGTGCAAACTTCTTCACAAAGTGCGTAGCACGACCCTCAATCTCCATCAGGCAGAGACGCTTACGACGGCGAATGCCTCGCACGACAATCTTCGCAACCTCCTCGGGCGTCATCATCTTCGCCTCGTCACGCGGTGTCTCACCCTGCTGCGTGCCATCGGCCGTAAGGGCCGAGAAGCGGACATTCGAAGCGGTGAAACCCGGGCAGGCAACCATCACATGCAGCCCCTTTTTCAGGTTCTCGATGCGAAGCGTTTCGAGGAAGCCCGTCATGGCATACTTCGAGGCCGAGTAGCCCGTGCGTCCGGGCAGGCCGTGCAAACCCGCCACCGACGAGATACCGACAATCGACCCCCGCGCCTGTTGCAGGTAGGGGAGCGCATATTTACAGCAATTCACCGTGCCCCAGAAGTTGACATCCATCAATCGGTGCAGCACCTGCAAGTCGCACTCATCAAAGAGCGCGCGCATCGAAAGGCCGGCATTGCAAATCAGCACATCGACGCCGCCAAACTCCTTGGCAGCCGTATCAATCAGCGCTTTGCACTCCTCCTCCTTCACGACATCGACCCCGCAGTAGGCTGCCTGTCCGCCCTGCTCACGAATCTCGCCGGCGATGAGTTGGAGTTTCTGGATGCTGCGGGCGCCCATCACCACATTGGCCCCCAGCGCTGCAAATTCTCGCGCCAACGCCTCGCCAATACCCGACGAGGCACCCGTCACGACGACGGTCTTTCCATTAAAATTTTTCATATCAATCGTTTAGTTCAATTTCCAACGTATCATAAGCCAACTCAACCCCTTCGGGCAAACGAGCACAGCTCTCGCCATGCAGACCGATGTCGTGCGACATGTGGGTCAAAAAGGCGCGTTTGGGTTGCACGCAACGAATCAGCGCCAACGCCTCTTCCACGTTGAAATGCGAATCGTGCGGTTCGAAGCGCAGGGCATTGACCACCAACACCTCGACCCCCATCAACTTACGCACCTCGGTCTCCTCGATTTGCTTGAAATCGGTCAGGTAGGCCAATCGTCCCAGGCGATAGCCCGTCACCTCAAAGCGCGACGAATGGCGACCGGCCACCGCCACCACCTCCGCTTCACCCACACAAAACGGCTGTGTGTGGGTAATCGTGTGAAGACGCAGTTCGGGGACTCCACGGTATTTATCAACGACAAAGGCGTAGTCGAAATCCTTGCGCACGGTCGCCAACGTGCGCTCCGTGGCATAGATGTCGACCGGATGCACCGCCTCGGGGTAATCGACAAAATTCAAGGCACGCACATCATCGATGCCGCCGATGTGGTCCTTGTGTTCGTGGGTCAGCAGGATGCCATCCAGACGGCACACATCGGCTCGCAGCAATTGGTAGCGCAAATCGGGGCCGGCATCAATCAGCAGGCGCATTCCCCGCCATTCGACAAGGGCTGAGGTACGCAGCCGTCGGTCGCGCCGATCGGTCGAGCGACACACCGCACACCGACAGCCGATGGTCGGCACACCCTGCGAGGTTCCGGTCCCCAAAAAGGTGAGTTTCATCGCTGCGCAACCTGTTGTTTTATGCGTTGAGCGGCCTCGCCGACGGCGCGATAGAGCGCTGCGAGGTCGCAGCCTGCGATGCGACGCTCTTCGACCACCACTCGACCATCGACCATCACCCACTCGACATCCGATGCCTTGCCGCAATAGACCAGGTTCGAGACCACGTTGTGAATCGGTTGCAGGTGAGGTTTTTGCATATCTATCACAATGAGGTCGGCCACGGCTCCCTCCTTCACTACGCCCAATTCGCCCTCGGCAAAGCCCATGGCACGCGCTCCGTTGGCCGTAGCCATGCGCAACACCTCCTCGGCAGGCAACACCAACGGGTCGGTCGTCGTCAGTTTTTGCAGGAAGGCAGCCGAGCGTATCTCCTCCCACATATCGAGGTCGTTGTTCGAGCAGGGTCCATCGGTTGCCAACGTGACACACACACCCTCGGACTGCATCGCGGCAATGGGTGCCACACCGCTCGAAATCTTCATATTGCTCTGCACGTTGTGCGACACGGTCACACCGCGGTCACGCAGCATAGCACGATCCTTCGCATCGGTCCAGACGCAGTGGGCAGCAATCGTCTGCTCGTCAAGCAGCCCCAGGCGATCCAACAATTCGACGGGGGTGCACCCCTCCTTCTCGCGCACATAGCGCATCTCATCCTGCGTCTCGGCCAGATGAATCATCAGCGGCAGACGATGCTCGTCGGCAAAGCGTTTACCCTCGACAAGGTGCTCCTTGGAGACCGTATAGGGGGCATGCGGAGCCATCGCCACACGAATGCGGTCACACCCTTTCGCCCGCTCCAACGCAGCAAGCGCATCGCGTTTAGCCGCCTCTATCGAGTGGTCGAAGTAGGAGCTGCCGAGCAGGGCTCGAATTCCCAAGCGCTCGACCACCTCGACACATCGCGCCTGGTGGAAATACATATCGACAAACGACGTAATGCCACCAAGCAGCATCTCAACCACCCCGAGGGTCATCCCCAACGCAATTTCATCGGGGGTCTGCTGCGCCTCGAAGGGCCAGATGTAGTCATTGAGCCACGTCATGAGGGCGATATCGTCGGCATAGCTGCGTTGCAGGGTCATGGCGGCGTGGCAATGGGTATTTATCAGCCCGGGCATCAGCACCTTCCCCGCACAGTCGATGATGCGACAATCGGGATATTGTGCCCGAAATCGAGCCACCTGCTCCTCCGAATCGCTCACCCACGCAATGCGGTTACCGACCACCCCTACCGAGCCGTACATCTCTTTCTTCGGCCCCCACATCGGGAGTATGGTTGCATGCAGAAACAGCGTATTCATCTTCGTATCAATGTTTAATCTTGACCTTTTCGGTCTTCACCTTTATTTTCTCCTCCTCCAAGGCGTTGCCCTGCACGGTGATAATCTCACGTCCCTCCTCCGAATTCGAGTAAATTTGAATCACCTTGTTGAAGACCCCGGGCTCGCTCTTTTGCGGCTCGTAGACAATTCGGATGCTCCCCACCTCACCGGGTGCCACGGGACGACGCTGGAAGTGAGCCTTCAAGCAGGAGCAGGAGGTGATGACGCGCGTCAGCACCAACGGCGCCGTACCCTCGTTCGTGAAACGGAATTCGTAGACCAAATCGCCGCCACGACGAGCCACATCACCAAAATTATGGGTGCGTTCATGAAGGTGCATACGGGCCTTTCCGGTCGGTTGCACCTCCCCCTTACGACCTGCGTCGACGCTCCACGGCAGCAGCCCCAACAACAGGATGAACAACAATCGTTTCATCATTTCGCAGTTATGTTAAACAGATAGGTTATCGTTCCACCCTGCACCACGGTACGGCTCTCCGTGAAGCGGGCCTTACGCGCTGCGGTCACCGCAGCCTGAATCAGCGACGGGTCGTTGGTGGTCGAGCCCTTCGGCTCGAAGATGGCATTGGTCACGTTGCCCTTGCCATCGACCGTCACACGCACCACCACCTTGCCACTCTGCGTACCCGGGTAGGAAGGTTGGGGAAGAGCCCCCTGCAAACCACGCCCCTGCAACCCCTTATCAAGTTGGTCAAAGCCATCGGCACTCAACCCGGGGCCGATACCCGACGCCTTGTCCTCGCCCTGTTGGGCATGCGGATTGCCGGCATTCTCCGGTTCGTCGGCACCCCCCTTATTCATCCGAAAGAGGGCATTTGGATTGACCGTGCGCGTTTCGGTATCTTCGCCCGCAACCTGCGCTGTCTGCTCGACAGGTGCAGCCTTCTCGTGTACGCGCGGCTGAACCACCCGCTGAGGAGGCGGTGGCGGAGCCACTGGCGGCTCGGGCTCGATGAACTCGATGACAATCTCGTCGAGTTGCGGCTCGGTACGCGTGAAATCGAACGACACAAAGGCAAATGCCGCCCCGAGCGACAGCGCATAGAGCGCAGTCACCACAATCGCCCAGCGGCGTGGACGGCGGTCGTTCGGGTCGTAGTAGTACATTGTTGCCTCTTCGCGTTATTCGGCCTGCGTGGCGGCGTGGAGCTTATAGCCGTTGCGTTTGGCCACATTCATCACCTTGATAATCTCGTCCCACACGACCGACTTATCGGCATGCAGCGAGACCGTAGCATCCTCACGTTCGCCCAGACGCTCTTGGAGGGCTCGTTCGACACCGGCAATCGAGCCCACCTCCTGCAACTCGACGTAGTAGCGGTAGTTACCACGTCCCGCATCCTGAATCGAGACCGTCGTCATCGCCTTGTCCTTCAACTGATTCGAGCTCTTCGGCAACATCAGTTTCAAGGCATTGGGGTTGATGAGCGTCGTCGCAATCAGCAGGAAGAGCAACAAGAGGAACATCAGGTCGGTCATCGACGATGCCGAGAAGTTCTTGTCGACCTTCGAACCATGTTTAATTGCCATAGTTGCCTATTTTTGAACGGGTTGATTCAGAATATCCATGAAGGCAATCGAGTTGGCCTCCATCTGGAACACCAGGCGCTCGATGCGGGCTACCAGGTAGTTGTAGCCGAAATAGGCCGGAATACCGACAATCAGACCCATGACGGTCGTCACCATCGCCACATACATACCGCTCGAAAGCAGTGCCAAGTCAACTGTACCACCGGCGGCCGACATATCCATGAAGGTCTGCACCATACCGAGCACCGTACCCAGGAAACCAATCATCGGGGCACCACCGGCAATCGTTGCGAGGAACGGCAGGCCGTTTTCGAGCTTCGAAACCTCCAAGTTCGCCACATTCTCGATAGCCGTCTGCACATCCGACATCGGTCGTCCGATGCGCTCGATGCCCTTCTCAATCATGCGGGCAATCGGTGTGTCGGTCTTGCGGCACAAATTAACAGCCACCGCCATCTTGCCATCCGAGATGTAGTCGCGAATGCGGTTCATGAAGTTGATGTCGAGTACCGAGGCCTTGCGAATCTGCATGAAACGCTCGACAAAGATGAAAATCGTCACGCCACCCAGCGCCAGCAAAGGCCACATCAACCATCCACCCTTCGTAAAGAGGGTCCACAAACCCATGCGGGTCTCCTCGCTCGTGGCTACCACTTCGGCAGCCTGCAAAAATGTCATCATACGTTCTGTGTTTATTTAAGTTTTTCTTGTTTCGTTTATTAGCGTTCGTTAGCGTTCGTTAGCGTTGTTAGCGTCGCGGCGTGGGGCAATCGTCGCCGCTTCGGGCGTTTCAGTTTGCGTCTGGGCCTGCTGAGCCTCCTGCGCCTGTCGCTGTTGTTCGAGTCGTGCCTTGCGGCGTTTGCTCGTGAAACGCTCCTTGATACGGCGACGCAGGTCGCGCAGGTTGTCGAAATCCTCTTTGTAGGAGATGCCGACACCGGTCTCCTGCATACCCTGGTTCTCGTCGAAGCGGTCGATGGTCTGCGTGAAGGCCTTCAACTGCAAGGCCCCCGAGCGGTCGACCAGGTAGGTGAGGTAGGCCTCGCCCATGAAGTTCGACATCGAGCTGTTGACCGCCTGTTTGTTGTCGATGATGTAGTTGCCCTCGACCTCGACATAAAGACGGTTGTTAATCAAACTCTTCGACAAGCCGAAATCGACCTCGTCGCTGGCCACCTCGGTCTTCGGCCGATAGCGAATCACCAAGTTGTAGTCACTCACCGAGAGCAGACGACTCAGTTGATTCGACAGGAACTCCAAGCCGGTGGCCGCCGAAGCGGTCGAGCCGATACCGGCGGTACCCGTCAGGCTGTTTTCGGCCATGAAATTGTTAAAAATCAACAGGTAGAGGAATTGCAAATCGACCGACTCGGGGGTGCTCAGCGCCGTGGCGATGACACTCTGCGTCTCGGGGTCGGCATCGGGGACATGCACCGAGAAGGAGATGGCCGGATTGGACAATCGTTCGCCGATGTGAATGCCGCACTCCACCGGCACCGAACGATCGGTCACGACATTATCGGCCGTACCTTCGAGCAGCGGCTGCAACGAAGTTTTCAGTTTGTAGAGGGCATTGATATCGAGACGAGCATCGACCGGATCGCCGGTCCACTGAATCATCGAGCCGTTCTGTATCAGGAACTGTTTCGAGATGAGGTTCTGCAACGAGAAGTGGTAGCTACCCTCGTGAATCATGTAGTCGCCATACATCTCGAAGGTGTTGGTCTGGGGCACAATTTCGAGGTTGAGCGACCCCTCGCCACGCGCCTTGATGGGGCTGCCCGAGACCATCATCTCAACCTCCACATTGGGCTGCACATCCACCGCCAGATCAATCTCCATACGGTTCGAGGCGCGTGTACGGCGGTTCGCCCGTTCGAAACGGCGGCGACGCTCGGCCACCAAGTCGGTCGAATCCTGCGCATTGGGCTGCACGAAGGTGACAAATTCGGCATTTGTGATGTTGGTTTTGTCCGACAACGGCATGAAGAAGGTGGAGTGATTGTCGGTACGCGCCGCAATATCCATCTTGACCTGCCCCTTATCTCCCACGATACGCGCCGTACCACTGGCAAAGAGTCGCCCGTAGAAGAGGTTGTTGTCCGCTTGGGTCGTATTGAGCACCAACATCCGCTCGGGAGCCACACGCACCTCATAGGCAATGTTCGAGAGGTGTTGCAGGTTCAGGTCGAGCGAGAAGGCACCCCGATTGCCTTCGGGGTCAAAGATGGGCACATTGCGGGCGATGAAGCGGTTCTTATCCACCGTGATATCCCCCTCGGGCATCGTGTAGTCGACCTGCGTAAAGTCCACGCGGGTCTTCATATCGCGCACCTTCACCTTGCCCGAGAGGTTGGCCTTGCGCCCCTCGCCCTGCAAGACAAGGTTGGTCGAGGCCACTCCCTGCGTACCCGACACAACTCCCGAAAGGATAGGGTCGAGCAAGCTCATGCGCAACGAATCGACAGTCAGACGAGCGTAATAACGATTGCTTTTCGGAGCATAGAAACCGCGCAACAGCGTATCGCGTCGGATTTTATCCAACACCGAGACACCGGCGCGTTGTTGCGAAAGATTCCAGCGCGAAGTGAGTTGCAAAGGAGGAGCCACCACCCCATTGGCCGTAAGCGAATCGAGCGCAACATCGGCCGTCATGCGTCGCCCCTCCTCGGTGGCCAGCAACAACGCCGTACCATTGGCTCGGCCCGAGAGGTCGTAGCCCATGCGGTCGGCCACTTGCAGGAAGGGGGCCAGTTCGAAATTGTGCAAATCGAGTTGCAGCGAGTCGCCGGCGATACGCGAGGCGGCACCATCGAGCATCAGCCATTGATTCTCGGAGCGCATCACAAAGCGGTTGACAGCCAAACGGGCCGTATCGAGCCGAATGCCTCGTGCTCCGAGCTGCCAGGTCGTGGCGTCGTAGGTCAGTTGCGACGGCAGCAAATCAATCTCCACGCTGCGCCCATGTTCGCCCTCCTCGGCCGCAGGGGCTGCACGCAGGCCGATGCGTGCCGAAGTGTGACGGGCCGTATCGGCAAAACCGGCCGAGAGTTGCATCCTTCCCAATTTAGCACCACCCGTCAGCGAGAAGCGCGGCAGGTGCAGGCCGGCCATATAGAGGTCCTCGGAGGAGGCGTAGAAGGTGAGCGAGTCGTGGTGGTTCGAGGCATTGATGCTGAGGCGCGTTGCCAACATACGACGACGCTCGATGTAGTCTGACGAGAATTTGAGCGAAAGGCGGTCGCTCGCCGGATTGAACAGCAGCTGCATCGACGAGCCATCGGCCACCTGCAACCCCTCGGCAATGGCATCGGCCACGGGCGTAAAGTGGTGAATCTTCACATCGAGCAACGAGTAGTCGTTGGGCACCGCCTCCTTGCGCGGCGATTGTTGCCACTCGGCATCGGCAGCACGACCGATGAGCGGCAGGTAACGCCACGCCGAACGACGCAGGTAGTCGAAAATCGTTTGATAGCCGCTCTTCGAGCGGAAGGTGGCATCGGCAAAATCGGAATGGAGTTCGACGAATTTGCTGTTGGGCGAATTCTCACCCGACACCGTCACGTTGCGGGCCGTCACCTCCTTGTCGTTGTAGCGGTAGGAGGCGTTGAGCAGCTGAATGCGCCCATTCAAATCGTCGAGTGAACGACCTCCCGCCTTCGCTACGATGCGTCCCGAGAAGGTCGAGAGCGAATCGCGCCGATTGAGGTTTGCCGCATGCAGGTCGAAGTGGTCGATTTGCGCCGTAAGGTCGTAATGCGGTATCGAGTCGCGCCAATCAAACAGACCCGCCACGCGTGTATCCAACGCTTCGTCGCGTGCCCACATCCGCCCGTTGAAGGTGCGATTGCGCAGGCGACCGGCCAGGCGAATCGAGTCGTAGCTATGCTCGTTGAACTCCAACTCGGTGACATCGACCGCGACATAGGCATCCTCCATGCGCTGATTGACCAACCCGCGCAGTGCCGCCGAGACATCGACCTTGCCGACCGTCGGCGCCTTGCCCAAAAAGTCGCCCAGGCCGAAATCGTCGGCCGTGAGCGATGCCGTCAGCACGCGGCCGGGTTGTGCCTCGGCCGTCTCGGCATCGGGGGTGGAGCGTTGGTGCATCCCTGCCTCCATATTGACTGTACCGAGTTGTGTTTCGGCCGCCATCTGGGCATCGAATTCGGCAAACGAGCCCGCTACATAACCCGATAATTCCATGGCGCCGGCCCGCCGCAACTTTTCGCGCAACGTCTCCCCAAAGCGCACTCCGGCAATATTTCGCACCAACAACAGCGCCTCCGACGCAGTTGTGCGCAACTCGGGCATGCGGAGATTGAAATGGGCCGTGCGAAACTCGGGCAGACCACGCACCCGACCCGAAGCGCGCAGCGAGGTGGCATCTCCGGCACGCAGGCCGGCGATACGCGCCTCGAAATCGCCGACGCGCCCTTCGAAGGTGACCGCAGCGTCGGTAAAGCGGGTCTGCCAACGACGCATCGAGGGGGCAAAGTAGGCAATGTCGTCCGTAGCCACCGAGCCCGTCACAGAGACGAGCATCTCGACCTCGGAGATGTAGTTCTTGTAATCGGCCCACGAGTTGCCGGCCAAAGCCAGCGAGCTGATGTGCAGGTCGGTGTAGGGCATGCGCAAGCGGGCATTCTCGAAGCCCAAACTACCGCTCGTGAGGTAGAAACGTCCCGACAAATCCTCCAACACAAAGCCACTCTGTTCGTGCACCGAGAGCGATTCGACATCGGCATAGATGAGTTGCGCATCAATCAGAAACTCCTTCATCGCCAGATTCAAATGTTCGAAACGCATGTTGCCGTAGTCGATGCCATAGACCGGATTGCGGTGATTTTGGCGTTCGATATGCAGCGCCATATCCTCGATGCGGGCATCGCTCAGTTCGAGGCGGAAGCGTCCCTTCTTCGGTTTGTCGGGGTCGGACATCTTCAACACCACGGGGCGGATATTCATCTCCCCCTCGGGTGTTTCGCGCAGGTAGAGCTTTGCTCCGCGCAGGCGCCCGCGCGTAAAGCGAAGCCCGTCACCGGCCAAACCCAAACGGGGCAGGAAGGCATCGAGCTGCGCCACATAGAGCAGTGTGTCGCGCTGGAAATCTTCCACATAAAAGTCGTCAATCAAGATGCGTCCGGCCATGCCCACATCGACACGCCCGATGCTGACGGTCGTACCCAATCGATGCGACACCACCGTGGCCGCCCTGTCGGCCACAAAGTTCTGAATCGCGGGAATCGCCAACAGCAACGACAGCACAAGTGGCAAAAAGAGAAAGAACAAAACCGCCAAAAGGAGGAACTTTCCCAATATTTTTATAACTTTGTGCATCGAAACGCTTTTAATACTTGTATTAACCAATTCGCAAAGATAACTTTTTTTCGGCAAACGACCGCGTTTAGAGGCCTGTTTTTACCGAATATTTTACACCATAACCGCCCTATGACACCGATTCCGCCGTTTATCTACAAGAAAAAGAACCAGGTAACGATGGTTTTGCTCGTGCCCCTCTACGCACTGGCCTTCATCCTCATCTATCGTCCGCTCGACTTTTTTCTGCTCGACGAGAAGGTGTTGCCCTGGCTCAACATCGAGCCGAGCCTGAAAAACACGCTTCTCTCCTTCTTCATTGTGCTCATCGGCATGGCCGTAGCGGCCATCTCGCGCGCCATCATGACCGCCTACACCAAGAAGCGGGCCATCTCCTACGTCGGCTACATCGCCTGGGTGGCCTTCGAGATTCTCATCATGACGCTCATCTACACCATCGTGTCGGTCTTCACGGCCAACGAACAAGATATCTCGGCCGTCTTCCGCAACACGCTCATCAAGACCATCCTCATCCTGCTCATCCCCTACGTCACGATGTACATCTATTTCATCTGGCAGGAGCGTGTCCGCGAATTGAAGCACATCCGTAAACGCCTCGAAGAGGATGAAAATGCCCTACAAAAGGCCTACATCCAGATTTTCGACGAGAAGGGGAAGATGCAGCTCTCGGTACGTCGCGAAAACCTGCTGGTCATCGAATCGGCCGACAACTATGTCTGCGTCTGGTACCTGAACGGCGAAACGATGCGCAAGATGATGGTGCGCACCACGCTGAAATTGGTCTCCGAGCAACTCTCGACCACCAACATCCTGCGTTGTCACCGCTCCTACATGATTAACCTCGACCGTGTGCGTGTGTTGCGCCGCGAGAAGGAGGGTATCTTCGTCGAATTTGGCGTCGAAGGAGTGCCCGATATTCCGATTTCGAAGACCTATTCGGAGAGCATCACCCGTTGGCTGATGACCGAACAACGCGATTGATTTCGCCCTGCAAAAAGCGAAAAACAAGCCTATAAAACCCTCTCTATCGACCAAAATTCACCCCACCCACATGGGGTGAAAAATTGATTTTCGCCCCATATTTTCGTTTTTCGCCCCCAAAAACACCATTTTCACCCTCATTTTTCCTCATCTGCCACATTTATTTGCCTTTTTCGGAATAAAGGGCGACCTTTGCGCCGGCTGTGTGGAAAAATCGGGCCGATGCGACCCGCACACACCTATTAATTATGAAATGGATTCGGCAACCCCGAACCGAGTTGTTTAACCAAAACTTATAAAGATGAAAAAAATCGCTACTCTTTTGCTTGCTATCGCAAGTGTAGCAACGGCTACGGCCGGTGGTCTGATGACCAACTCGAACCAGAGCGCAGCCTTCCTGCGTTCGATCGCTCGTGGTACGACGCTCGACACCGATGCGGTGTACAACAACCCCGCAGGTGTGGTATTCATGACCGACGGCTGGCACCTGGGCATCAACAACCAGATGGCTTACCAGACCCGCACGACCGACTCGTTCAGCAAGCACGGCGACCTCTATCCGGGTGGTTTCGGCCTCACGGAGTACAAGGGTGATGTCTTCTCGCCCGTAATCCCCAGCTTCCACCTCACCTGGAAGAAGAATCGTTGGGCTGTCATGGCCGGCATGGGTGTAAACGGTGGTGGCGGTACCATCGAGTATGACAACGGTCTGGCTTCGTTCGAGCGTATGTTCTCGGTGCTGCCTACGGCCATGCAGTCGCTCGTTCCCGCTACGGATTACAGCACGGACATGTATTTGAAAGGTAAGTCGATGACGCTCGCCTTCAACCTCGGTGCCGCCTACCGCATCACCGATTGGTTGTCGGTAGCCGCCCAGGTTCGTTTCAGCACCACGTCGAACGCCTATGAGGGTCACCTCAAAAACACGAACGTGATGGTAGGTGGTCAGTGGATGCCCGCTGCCGGTATCTTCGGCCAGGCTTATGCCGGTCTGAATACCCAGCTGGAGCAGGCTTTGGCTGCTTATGGTGAGGCTTTCCTCGCTACGCCCCAGGGCCAACAGCTGGTTGCTGCCATGACGGCCGTAGGTACGGGTGCTGCCCAGACGGCAGACCACACGCTCGATGTCGAGCAGACCGGTACGTCGATCAGCCCCGTAGTGGCTCTCTACGCCCAGAAGGGTGCTTGGGCATTCGCAGCCAAGTATGAGTTCAAGATGGGTACGGAGCTCGAAATCAAGTCGGCCGAGGTTTCGGCTAAGGACCCCGTCATCAACGCCCTCTTCCCCGATGGTGCCAAGGTGAAGTCGGAGACGCCTGCCCTGCTTGCCATCTCGGGTAGCCGCCAGTGCGGTCCGGTGAAGGTAACGGCCGAGTGGCACATGTACTTCGACAAGGATGCCGAGAACTCGTTCTCGAACTGCGTCGAGGACAACACGATGGAGTATCTCGTAGGTGCCGAGTGGCAAATCAACGATAAGTGGCTCGTAAGCTGCGGTGTTCAGCGCACGCAGTACTTCCTGAACGAGAACGCTTACTCGGACATGAACTTCTCGACCTCGTCGTGGTCGACCGGCATCGGTTTGGCATACAGCTTCTCGGACAAGATTCGTCTGAACCTCGGCATCATGCCCACCTTCTACGAGGATGTAACCGTGAAGGGCGACGTGCTCCAAGGCGGCAAGGTGATTGGTCACTACCAGGATGTATACGACCGCACCTCGATTTCGGGCGGTATCGGTCTGGACTTCAAGTTCTAATTCGAAGTTGACCACAAACGTAAACGGTGCTTGGCAACAATTCGGATGTCAAGCACCGTTTTTGTATCATCACAAAACGACAAAGAAAAAAGAGCATGAAAATTAAGGGTAAAGTGGTACTGATTACGGGCGGTGCATCGGGCATCGGCCGCATCATGGGACGCCGTGCACTGGAAAAGGGGGCCGAAGCGCTGATTATTTGGGACATCAACACGACCAATATCGCTTCGACCATCAAGGCCTTCTCTTCGCTCGGCACGGTGGTCGGCGAGCGTGTCGATGTATCGGATTTACGGCAGATTGCCGATGCGTATGCCGCCGCCAAGGCTCGTTTTGGGCGCATTGACCTCTTAATCAACTGCGCCGGCATTGTCACAGGCAACCAATATTTCGACGGATTGACCGCCGAGGAGATTCGCCGCACGATGGAAATCAACGCCCTGGCACCGATGAACATCGCCTTGCAACTGCTGCCCGACATGTTGGCGCGCAACGAGGGCCACATCTGCAACATCGCCTCGGCAGCCGGCCTGCTGGCCAACCCGCGCATGTCGGCCTATGCCGCCTCGAAGTGGGCAGTCATCGGCTGGTCCGATTCGCTGCGCGTCGAGCTGAAAGAGCGCAAGAGCCGTGTGCGTGTCACCACCATCGCCCCCTACTACATCAATACGGGCATGTTCGACGGGGTGCAATCGCGCTGGTTTATGCCCATCCTCGACCCCGAGAACACTGCGCGCAAGATTCTGCGTGCCATCGAACGCAACCGAACATTCAGCGGCATCCCTTGGGGATTCCACATCGTGCGTCTGTTTCAGGGCATCTTCCCCACGCCGGTCTTCGATTTTCTCTTTGGAAAACTCTTTGGGGTATACCACACCATGGACCACTTCACGGGTCGCAAAAAGCAGCCATTATGACGCTGACAAACACACCGCACGAAACCATCCTCGGTATCATCGAGGCACAACGTCGCTATTTTCGCTCGGGAGCCACGCGCAGTTATACGTTCCGATGCGAGCAGCTGCATCGCCTGGAAGAGGCACTCCGCAAATGGGAAAAGCCCTTGGCAGAAGCACTATGGCAGGATTTACACAAATCCTACGAGGAGGCCTACATGACCGAACTCAGCATCGTGCTGGGTGAGATTCGCAACCACCGCAGGCATCTTCGACGCTGGATGCGCCCCACGCATGTTGGCTCGCCCCTCAAAATGTTTCCCTCGCAGAGCCGTGTCATCACCGAGCCGCTCGGTGCCGCGCTCATCATCGCTCCGTGGAACTACCCCGTGCAGCTACTGCTCAATCCGCTGGTGGGGGCCATCTCGGCCGGATGCACGGCCCTCTTGAAGCCCTCGCCCTATGTACCGAATACTTCGCGCGTGCTCGAAGCACTCATCCGCGACACCTTCGACGAGCAGTATATTGCGCTCGTACAGGGCAACCGCGAGGTGAACAACCAACTGCTGGCCGAGCGTTTCGACCGCATCTTCTTCACGGGCAGCCCCGACCTGGGCCGTCATGTGATGGAGACCGCAGCACGCCATCTGACCCCTGTCATATTGGAGTTGGGCGGCAAGAGCCCCTGTATCGTCGACAAGGATGCCGATTTGAAGGTTGCGGCTCGACGCATCGCCTGGGGGAAATCGCTCAATGCGGGCCAGACCTGCATCGCCCCCGACTACCTTCTGCTGCATGAGGCTATTCGCGAACCCTTCCTCGAAGAGTTGCAGCGCGCCTTCCGCAGCCTGCACGGCGAGCATCCGGCCAAAAGTCACCACTTTGTGCGCATCGTCAACGAGCGCGCCTTCGACCGTCTGACGGGCTATCTCGGCAAGGGAACAATTCGCTTTGGCGGAACCACCGACCGCGCCACACGCTTCATCGAGCCCACCGTATTGGAGGGAGTAAAGCCTGATGACCGCGTAATGCAGGAGGAGATTTTCGGGCCGATTCTGCCCGTCATCCCCTTCCGCAACCTCGACGAGGCCATCACATTCATCACCGAACGCGAGAAGCCGCTGGCCCTCTACTTCTTCGGTAAGGCGCATCGTCACGAGGTACTACAACGCACCTCCTCGGGCGGCGCTTGTCTCAACGACACAATTATGCATATCGCCAACGAGCGCATCCCCTTTGGCGGCGTGGGGCAGTCGGGCATGGGCAACTACCACGGCCATGACTCCTACCTCGCCTTCTCGCACCGACGCTCGGTAGTCGCGACCACCACCTGCTTTGACCTGCCGTTGCGCTATATGCCCTATTCGCTCTTTCGGTGGATTAAGGGGCTGTTGTAAGAAAAATGAGTTCGAGCGCATCTCGAACTCATTTTTTTTCAATACCTTTGCAGCATGAACAACAACATCACCATCCTGGGTATCGAGTCGTCGTGTGACGACACCTCGGCAGCCGTGCTGCGCAACAACGTGCTGCTCTCGAATGTCATCGCCTCACAAGCCGTACATGTGAAGTATGGCGGTGTGATTCCCGAGCTCGCCTCGCGTGCCCACCAACAGAACATCATCCCCGTAGTGGATACGGCCCTGAAAGAGGCCGGCGTAGGTCTTGACGAGGTCGATGCCATCGCCTTCACACGCGGTCCGGGGTTGGTCGGCTCGCTCTTGGTCGGTGTATCGTTTGCCAAGGGACTGTCGCTGGCCAAGAACATCCCGATGGTCGAGGTCAACCACCTGCAAGGGCACATCCTCTCGCACCTGATTGACATGCCCGACCGCGAACTCCCCCACCCCGACTTCCCGTTTTTGTGTCTGCTCGTGAGCGGCGGCCATACGCAGATTGTCCGCGTCGATTCGCCCACCGAGATGGAGATTCTCGGCTCGACAATCGACGATGCGGCCGGCGAGGCCTTCGATAAATGTGCCAAGGTGATGGGACTCCCCTACCCGGGCGGACCGGTCATCGACCGTCTGGCACAGGAGGGCAACCCCAAGGCCTTCCGCTTTGCCCGCCCCCATGTCGAGGGGTACAACTACTCCTTCTCGGGGCTGAAAACCTCGTTTCTCTACACGCTGCGTGATGCCGTGGCCGAGAATCCGAATTTCATCGAGGAGCACAAGGCCGACCTCTGCGCCTCGTTGCAGACGACGATTGTCGAAATCCTCTTAAAGCAGCTCGTGCGCGTATCGAAAGAGACGGGCATCCGCGACATCGCCATTGCAGGTGGTGTATCGGCCAACTCGGGGCTGCGCAACGGCATCGTTGAGGAGGGAAAACGTCGCCGCTGGCGCACCTTCCTGCCCGAATTCCGCTTCACAACCGACAACGCCGCGATGATTGCCATGGCCGGCTACCATCGCTACCAAAAGGGGGCGTTTGCCTCGCTCGACATCGCCCCCGTAGCACGTTTGGAGGAGTTGCTGTAACGCCAACAAAGAGATGAATCAACAAAAGAGCATGTCCAACCTAATAATTGGACATGCTCTTTTTATCAGAAGTTGTATAACTACTATTGAAACAGCGCCTCGACCTTGGCCACCACATCCTCCAACTCGGGATTGAGCGGGAAAACATGGCTCGGTTGGAGGTACCACATCGTGCGGTCCTTCTTGAAGAGTTCCTCACCGCCACCCGTGATGTTGAGCATCACCGTGGCATCCTTCTCAATCTTGCCGTCGGCCACCGCCTTGATGAGCGATGCCGTGGCAATACCGGCGGCCGGATGGATGTCGATGCCCTCCAACTCCTGGAAGAGCTGACGCGCCTTACGGCCCTGCGGATTCGTGGCCACCAAAATATCGCCATGGGTTGCCTTCAAGGCATCGTAAAGACCGCCAACCACGCCATAAGGCGGTTTGC
>CAZTCM010000022.1:0-17370 GCA_964612285.1 uncultured Alistipes sp. | reverse complement strand
CACAATGCCATCGTCGGCGGCTTCCAGGGTCAGCGTCAGTGGACCGACTGGCAGCCCAATGGCGACTTTGCCGAGGCGATGCTCAACACGTCGTTCGACTGGAACGGCATCCGCGAGCCGTTTGCCTTTGCTACGGAGAATGATACGCTGAATGGTGTTTCGATGCTCCTCATGAAACTCCTCACGAACCGTGCTCAGATGTTTGCCGACGTGCGCACCTTCTGGTCGCCCGAGGCTGTTGAGCGTGTAACGGGTATGAAACTCGAAGGCAAGGCTGCCGGTGGTATCATCCACCTCATCAACTCGGGTGCTTGTACGCTCGATGCAACGGGCCAGCAGTCTGACGAGGAGGGTAACCCGACGATGAAACATTTCTGGGAGATTACCGACGAGGAGGCCGAGAAGTGCTTGAAGGCTACGACGTGGTTCCCTGCCGACCGTGGTTATTTCCGTGGTGGCGGTTACTCGTCACATTTCCTCACGCGTGGTGAGATGCCGATGACCATGTGCCGTCTGAACCTCGTGAAGGGTCTTGGCCCCGTGATGCAGATTGCCGAGGGTTGGGCAGTTGATACCGATCCGCATATCTTCGACGTGATTAACAAGCGTACGGACCGCACCTGGCCGACGACCTGGTTTGCTCCGCGTCTGACGGGCGAGGGCGCCTTCCACGATGTTTACTCGGTGATGAACAACTGGGGAGCCAACCACGGTGCCATCAGCTATGGCCACATCGGTGCTGAGATTATCACGCTCTGCTCCATGCTCCGCATCCCCGTTTGCATGCACAATGTCGACACCGAGAAGATTTTCCGTCCGTCGGCTTGGGCTTCGTTCGGCATGGATCCCGAGGGTTCGGATTACCGTGCTTGCGAGACCTACGGTCCTATCTATAAGTAGTAGAACCTCTTTGTAGGAGGGCCTGAAAAGGCGAATTTCTGCGTTGCGCTCGGCTTGAAAATGCTCACATACGCTTGGTATGCTGCGCTTTTCTCGCCTTCGCAAGCCTTGAAATTCATCCTTTTCAGGCCCTCCTTTTGTGTTTTTTTGCAGGCGAATTTCTGCGTTAAGCTTGGCTTGAAAATGCTCACATACGCTTGGTATGCTGCGCTTTTCTCGCCTTCGCAAGCCTTGAAATTCATCCTTTTCAGGCCCTCCTTTTGTGTTTTTTTTGCAGGCGGATTTCTGTGTCAAGTGCCTTTTGGTTGCTCCGGCTCCTCTTCCCATACTACTCATACTATTCATACCCCTCATTCCTCTTTCCTCTCAACAACGATTTGTATTCATTCTTGCCAAACCTTCGGTTTGGGTTTTGTTTTATTGGCCGATTTTCTTATCTTTGTAGATTGGTGGGGGGCTCCCCGCCATGTCATTTGAAACCGAACCGATGAAACGTACCTTCCTAACCCTCTTGACGGCACTCTTCGTGTGGAGCTGTGCCGATAGCACAAATCTCGAATCCGCCTTCCGCGACCCTTCGGGCGATGCCAAGCCGTGGACATTGTGGTATTGGATGTATGGTGCCGTGAGCGATGAGGGGCTTCGTGCCGACCTCGAAGCGATGGCCGATGCAGGGCTGGGAGGGGCCTATATCGTGACGATTCGTTCGAGCGACGATAAGCGTGGCGCACAATATGCCGGTGACGCAGACCAGCTGACCGCGAATTGGTGGCAGCGCATCCGCACCGCCTTCACCGAGGCCGACCGCCTCGGTTTGCAGCTCGGTGTACACATTTCGGATGGCTTTGCGCTGGCCGGCGGCCCGTGGATTTCACCGGCCGAGTCGATGCAGAAGGTGGTCTTCGCCGAGCACCGCCTGCCCGAGGGCGGGGTGGTCGATTTGGAACTTTCGAAGCCTGCCCACTACGAAGATTATTACGAGGACATTGCCCTCTATGCACTGCCGGCATGGCACCCCTCGGTGTTGCCGACACCGCAGGTGCGTTGCGAGAACCTCGACCCGCAGGCCAAGGCCAAACAACGAGTTTCGATGGATGAGAAGGGGGTGATTCGTGCCGGTGCGCCGTGTCGCCTGATTTACACCTTCCCCGAGGAGGTTGAGGTGCGCAATGTCGAGATTATCCTCTCGGGAAACAACTACCAGGCTCACCGCCTGCGGATGAGTGCCCGTCAGGCAGATGGCAGCTATGCGCCGGTGGCGCAATTGGTGCCGGCCCGCCACGGCTGGCAGAATACCGACTTCCAATCGACCCACGCTGTTCCGCCTACTGCGAGCCGCGAATTTTGCTTCGAGTGGAGCCCTGCGGGGAGCGAGCCCGGTGCCGAGGATTTGGACGCCGCGAAGTGGAAACCGAATTTGAAAATCAAGGAGATACGTTTTGGTTCGGAGCCCCGCATCCACCAGTGGGAGGGCAAGGCCGGCTATGTATGGCGCGTGGCCGACGCCACGGGCAGCCGCGTGCAGCCCTCGGATTGCTACCGGATGGAGCAGGTCATCTGCCTGACCGACAGTTTGCAGGGTGACCACCTGCGTTGCACGCTTCCCGAGGGGGCTTGGCGTATTTTGCGTATCGGTCACACCTCGACGGGCCACACGAATGCTACGGGCGGTGCCGGTCGCGGCTTGGAGTGCGACAAGTTCAGCCGCGCGGCCGTGGGTAAGCAGATTGACAACTGGTTTGGCGCGATTTACCGTGCCATCGACCCTGCGGTGGCGCGTCGCGTGTTGAAGAGTCTCTACGTCGACAGCTGGGAGTGCGGCTCGCAGAATTGGAGCAACAAGTTTGCCGAGGAGTTTAAGACACGCCGTGGCTATGCGTTGGAGCCGTGGTTGCCCCTCTTTGCGGGGGTGCCGATGGTCTCGGCCGAGGAGTCGGAGCGTGTGTTACGCGATATCCGCACGACAATTGGCGAATTGATTCACGATGTCTTCTTCGATGTGTTGGCCGAGAAGGCCGACGAATACGACTGCCGTTTCACGGCCGAGAGCGTTGCCCCGACGATGGTGAGCGACGGCATGCTCCATTATAATAAGGTAGACCTCCCGATGGGCGAGTTCTGGCTCAACAGCCCCACGCACGACAAACCGAACGACATGTTGGATGCCGTGAGCGGTGGCCGCGTCTATGGCAAAAAAATCATCTCGGCCGAGGGTTTCACCGAATTGCGCGGGGTGTGGGATGCCACGCCTGCCACGCTCAAACCGCTGCTCGACCGTAACTATGCGCTGGGACTGAATCGCCTGGTCTACCACGTCTGTACGCACAATCCTTGGCTCGACCGTCGTCCGGGCATGACCCTCGATGGCATCGGCCTCTTCTTCCAGCGCGACAACACCTGGTATCGCCACGGCGCACAGGCTTTGAGCCTTTATGCCGCCCGCTGCCAAACCTTGTTGCAGTATGGCGAGCCGGTGGTCGATATTGCCGTTTTCACGGGCGAGGAGATGCCGCGCCGCTCGATTTTGCCCGACCGCCTGGTATCGTCGCTTCCGGGCCTCTTTGGCGCGGAGCGTGTCGAGGCCGAACGCCGACGCCTGGCCAACGAGGGGACTCCTACGCGGGTCAAGCCGGTGGGCGTTACCCACTCGGCCAACATGGCCGACCCCGAGCAGTGGGTGAATCCGTTGCGCGGATATGCTTATGACTCGTTCAATCGCGATGCCCTGCTGCGCCTGGCCAAGGTGCATGACGGCCGCCTGACAACTCCTCATGGCCCCTCCTACCGCATCTTTGTGGTGCCCCGGGCGCACCCGATGAATCCCGAGCGCCCCATGAGCGAGGAGGTGCAGGCCAAACTCGAAGCATTGCGTAAGGGGGGTGTCTTGCTGCTCGATACACCCTATCAGGAGGAGGATTTCTCGGCCTGCGGAATCGAGCGCGATGTGGTGCTTCCGGAGGGTGTCGCATGGACACACCGCCGCTGCGAGCGGGATGATACCGACCTCTATTTCCTCGCCAACCAAACGGCCGACTCGCTGCAATTCACCGCTTCGCTGCGTGTTGCGGGGCGTGTCCCCGAACTTTGGAATCCGCTCGACGGCTCGATTGCGGATGCTGCGACGTGGCGCATCGACGCAGGCCGCACGGAGGTAGAGATTTCGCTGGCCCCCTACGCCTCCTGCTTCGTGGTGCTGCGCCGTGCAGGTACACCGCCACCGCAAGAGTCGCAGCCGACCTCCACGCGTACCCCGCTGCTCGCCGAGGGCTGGCAGGTGACCTTCGACCGTCACGAGGAGCCTGCCAAGGTGGTTGAGGCGGCCGCACTCTTCGATTGGACCACCCATGCCGAGGAACAGGTGCGCTACTTCTCGGGCACGGCCACCTACCGCACCACCTTCCATCGTGCGGCTTCGGCCGAACGCGTGGTGCTGCAATTGGGCGAGGTGCGCGATGTTGCCGCCGTGCGTCTGAACGGCACTCCGTGCGGTGTTGCGTGGACCGCTCCCTATGAGGTGGATATCACCTCGGCGTTGTGTGAGGGGGAGAATCACCTCGAAATCGAGGTGTCGAATTGCTGGGCCAATGCCCTGCTGGGTGCCGCGCAGGGGAAGGCGCCTTTTGCCGGCATCTGGACCAATGCCCCCTACCGCCGCAAGGAGCAGACGCTGTTGCCGTCGGGGCTGCTCGGACCGCTCCATTTGATTGAAATAAACCGAAAAACCAAATAACGATGAAACGACTCCTTTTGTGGTGCGTGGCCCTGACGGCCTTCGCCACCGTTCGTGCCGAGGTACGCATGCCGGCCTTCTTTACCGACAACATGGTCCTGCAACAGCAGACCGATGCTCGCTTGTGGGGTTGGGCCGAGCCCAATCGACGTGTGACCGTCATCCCCTCTTGGAACAACGAGAACTACACGACCCGCGCCGATAAGGAGGGCCGCTGGCGCCTCGAACTGCAGACCCCCGAGGCGGGAGGCCCCTACGAGGTGACCATCTCGGATGGCGAGGCCCTGACGCTTCGGAATGTGATGCTGGGCGAGGTGTGGGTCTGCTCGGGCCAGTCGAATATGGAGATGCCGATGAAGGGTTTCAAGAACCAACCCGTCGAGAATGGTAATCTGGATGCGGCGAAGGGAACGAATCCCAACATCCGCCTCTTCACGGTCAAGCGCAATGCGCAGATTGCCGAAACGGAGGATGTGACGGGTGCCTGGGCCGAGGCCAAGCCCCTCTCGATTCGCGACTTCTCGGCTACGGCCTACTACTTCGGCCGCATGATTGAGGAGGAGTTGCAGGTTCCTGTGGGGTTGATTTGTGTGGCATGGGGTGGTTCGGCCTGTGAGGCGTGGATGACCCCCGAGATGCTCTCGGCCTTCCCGCAGGTGACCCTTCCTACGACGCAGGCCGAGGTCGACAAGACCAAGCAACGCTGCCCGACAGCCCTGTGGAACGGTATGCTCCGTCCGCTCGTGGGGATGGCCATGCGCGGTGTGATTTGGTACCAGGGGTGCGACAACTGGAACCGTGCCTACTACTATGCCGACCTGCACGCCACGCTGATTCGTGGCTGGCGTGCGAAGTGGGGCATTGGCGATTTCCCCTTCTACTACTGCCAGATTGCTCCGTTCGACTACGACATTATTACCGGTAAGGGTCAGCCGCGCTACAACTCGGCCTACCTGCGCGAACAGCAGGCCAAGGTCGAGCACATGGTGCCCAACTCGGGCATGGTGGTGCTGCTCGACAAGGGGATGAAGGATGGCATCCACCCCTACGACAAGCAGACCCCGGGTGAGCGCCTGGCCCTCCATGCGCTGGCCAAGACCTACGGCTTCGAGGGAATTTACTGCGACAGCCCTGTCTACAAGTCGATGGAGGTCGTGGGCAATACGATTGAGATTTCGTTCGACCGCTCGCCGATGTGGATTTCGTGCAAACACGCCTTCGAGTCGAAGTGGGTGAAGATTGCCGGCGAGGATCGCGTCTTCCACCCCGCCAAGGCGAAGGTCAAGCAGAAGAAGCTGATTGTTTCGAGCGATGCCGTACCCAATCCGGTGGCCGTGCGCTATGGCTTCGAGGATTGGGTCGAGGGCGACCTCTTTGGCTCGGACGGCCTGCCCATCTCGTCATTCCGCACCGACGATTGGCCCGATCCGGCACCGATTAAGCAGTAGCTAAATTCAAAATTGAGAATGCAAAATTCAAAATGATTAAATTAAGGATATACCTCTTAACGACGGTGGTGGCGTTGTGGTCGCTGGTTGCGCCTGCGCAATCGGCCGATTACTGCTGGACGAGCGAGAGCCGCAACTCCTCGGAGTCGATGCCTCTGGGTGGTTGCGACGTGGGACTCAATGTCTGGGCCGAGGGGGGCGAGTTGCTCTTCTACCTCTGCCGCAGCGGCTCCTACGACGAACACAACACCCTGCTCAAAGCGGGCCGTGTACGCCTTACGCTTGCCGGAGGCGATGCTGCGGCGGCATTCAGCCAGACCCTGCGTCTCTCGAAGAGCGAGATGGTTGTTGCGATGCAGGGGGCCACGGTGCTGCTGTGGGTCGATGCCTTTGCACCTGTGGTGCATGTCGAGGTGACGAGCCCGCGGGCCGTGACCTGCACGGTCGATTACGAGAATTGGCGCTACGACGACCGACCCTACCGCAAGTTGGAGGGGCGTCAGGCCTCTCACAAGTGGCGCAAAGCCGAGGGGCTGGTGACGACGGCCGATCGGATTACGCCCGATGAACACGGCGTTACCTTCTACCACCACAACCCCGCCACGACGGTCTTCGACCGCACGGTCGAGGTTGAGGGGTTGGATGCCGTGAAGGGCGAGCTGTGGAATCCGCTGGCACACCGCATCATGGGAGGTCGCCTGTGGAGCAAGACGTTGCACTTTGTCGGCACACACGAGGGTGTTTACGCCTCGACCGACTACCGCGCCTGGCGATTCCGTTCGCCGAAGCCGATGCGCCGTCACACGTTCCACATCGCCCTGCACACCGCGCAGAGCCCCACCGTCGAACCGTGGCAGACAGCCCTGCATGGCCGTGTGGCCGAGGCCGAACGCGCTACGAAACAGGCCAAATGTGCTACCGAGCAGTGGTGGCAGACCTTCTGGCAACGCAGTTGGATTGAGGGCGCCGAGGGGGTTGCCGCCGAGGTAACGCGCAACTACACCCTTTTCCGCTATATGCTGGGGTGCAACCGCACGGGCAGCGACCCCACCAAATTCAACGGCGGTCTGTTTACCTTCGACCCCGAATATGTCGTGGCCGAGCAGCGTTTCACGCCCGATTACCGTAATTGGGGCGGTGGCACGATGACGGCGCAGAACCAACGCCTGGTCTATTGGCCGATGCTGCGCTCGGGCGACTTCGATTTGATGCCTGTCGAGTTCGACTTCTACGAGCGTATGCGCCCGAATGCCGAGCTGCGCTCCCGCTTCTATTGGGGCCACGAGGGAGCTTCGTTCACCGAGCAAATCGAACTCTTCGGCCTGCCCAACTACATGGAGTATGGCACGAAGCGCCCCGCCTCGTTTGATAAGGGCGTCGAGTACAACGCCTGGTTGGAGCACTGCTGGGACACGGTCTTGGAGTTCTGCCAGATGATTCTGGAAACCTACCGCTACGACCGTGCCGACATCGAACGCTACAAACCGCTCATCGAAAGCTCGTTGCGCTTTTTCGACGAGCACTATCAATACCGCGCTGCGCAGCGTGGCCGCAAGCGCCTCGATGGCGAGGGGCATCTCATCCTCTACCCGGGTTCGGGCTGTGAAACCTACAAGATGGCCTACAACGCCTCCTCGACCGTAGCCGGCTTGCAGCGTGTGCTCGACACCTACCTGGAAGTGAAGCAGATGCAGGGCGATACGGTGCTTGCGCCGTGGCGGGCGATGCGTGCCCGCATCCCCGAGATTCCTCACCGCATGGTCGAGGGGCGCGAGATGATTGCACCGGCCGTCGTGTGGGAGCGCATTAACAATGCCGAGACACCGCAACTCTATCCCGTCTTCCCGTGGCGCTACTACTCGATGGCCTCCGAGGGCCCGATTGACGTCGCGCTGAATACCTACCTCTACGACGACCACGCCGTATCGATGCGCTCGTCGAAGGGGTGGAAGCAGGATGTGATTTGGGCGGCGATGCTGGGACAAAAGGGCGACGCCGTGCGTCTCGTCGAGGAGAAGTTGGGGAATGGCCCGCACCGCTTCCCTGCCTTTTGGGGCCCGGGTTTCGATTGGACCCCCGACCTGAATTGGGCCGGCAGTGGCGCCATCGGCTTGCAGGAGATGCTGATGCAGTGCGACGGCGACCGCATTGTCTTGTTCCCGACGTGGCCTGCCGAGTGGGATGTGCGCTTCAAACTGCACGCTCCGCACCAAACGACCGTCGAATGCGAGTTGCGCGGAGGCAAGGTGACGAAGCTCGAAGTGTTTCCGGCCGAGCGTGCCAAGGATGTGAAGATTTTATTACAAACCGAATAACCTGAAACAAACGCGATGAAAAAGATGTGTTGGATGCTCCTCGCGTGGCTGATGCCGCTGATGGCGACGGCCGAGGAGTACAAGCCGGCCGAAGTATCGGTGGCAGGCTTCTTCCCGCTCGCCGAGAGTGGGCGTGTGGTCTACGACTTTAATGGTGGCTGGCGCTTCCACAAGGGCGATATCGCGGGGGCTGCTGCGGTGGCTTTCGACGATACGTCGTGGGAGGTTGTGTCTACTCCGCATACGGTCGAATTGGTCCCTGCCGAGGCGAGCGGCTGCCGCAACTACCAGGGAGTGGTGTGGTACCGCAAACACTTCACCGTGCCGGCCGATTGTGCCGATCGTGAGGTGCTGTTGCACTTCGAAGCGGTGATGGGCAAGCAGGCCTTCTATGTGAATGGTCGGCTCGTCGAGGAGCACCTGGGCGGTTACCTGCCGGTGACGTTGTCGCTTACCGATGCGGGCGTCAAGGCGGGCGAGAAGTGTGTCGTCGCGGTGATGGCCGACAACTCCAACGACAAGCATTACCCCCCGGGCAAGCCGCAATATACGCTCGATTTTGCCTACCATGGCGGCATCTACCGCGATGTGTGGCTCATCGGCCGTTCGAAGGTGGGTCTTACCGATGCCGTCGAGGCCAATCGCGTGGCAGGCGGCGGCCTCTTTGTCCACTTCGAGCAGATTTCCGACAAGGAGGCCACCGTGTGTGTGCGTACCGAGGTGGAGAATAAAAGCACCAAGACGCACTCGGTGGTGGTCGAGACAACCTTGAAGAGTGCCGAGGGCGAGGTGGTTGGCCGACGCGAACAGCGCGTGCTCTTCTCGCAGGGTGCCATGGCATCCGTCGAGCAGCGCTTCACAGTGAAGAATCCCCACCTCTGGTCGCCCGACGACCCCTACCTCTACCGCGTCGAGACGCGTATCAAGGAGCGTAAGAGCGGCCGTTCGTTGGATGGCGGTGTGACACGCATCGGCATCCGCTCGTTCGCCTTCTCGAAGGAGCAGGGCTTCCTGCTCAACGGCAAGCCCTTCGGCAAATTGATTGGTGCCAACCGCCACCAGGATTTCGCCTATGTGGGCAATGCCCTGCCCAACTCGCAGCAGTGGCGCGATGCCAAGCGCCTGCGCGATGCCGGTTGCCGCATCATCCGTGTGGCCCACTACCCGCAGGACCCCTCGTTCATGGATGCCTGCGACGAGCTGGGCCTGTTCGTCATCGTTGCCACGCCCGGGTGGCAGTATTGGAACAAAAACCCGCGCTTTGCCGAGTTGGTGCACCAAAACACACGCGAGATTATCCGCCGCGACCGCAACCACCCCTCGGTGCTGATGTGGGAGCCGATTCTGAACGAGACGCGCTATCCCGAGGATTTCTCGCTCGAAGCGCTGCAACTGACCAAGGAGGAGTACCCCTATCCGTATCGCCCCGTGGCAGCCGCCGATGTCCATTCGGCCGGTGTGAAGGAGCACTACGACGTAGTCTATGCCTGGCCCGGTGACGAGCAGAAGGAGGATGCCCCCGCGCAGACCATCTTCACGCGCGAGTGGGGTGAGAATGTTGATGATTGGTACGCCCACAACAACAACAACCGCGCTTCGCGCAGCTGGGGCGAACGGCCGCAGCTGTTGCAGGCGTTGTCGTTGGCCGAGACCTACAACAACCTCTACAATACCGAGCCGCAATTTATCGGCGGTGCACAATGGCACCCCTTCGATCACCAGCGCGGCTACCATCCCGACCCCTATTGGGGCGGCATCTACGATGCTTTCCGCCAGCCGAAATATGCCTATTGGATGTTCCGCAGCCAGACCGATGCTGCGCTCGAACACCCGACGGCCGAGAGTGGCCCGATGATTTATATCGCCCACGAGATGTCGCAGTGGTCGGAGAAGGATGTGACGATTTTCACCAATTGCGACTCGGTGCGTTTGTCGATTTACAACGGTGCCAAGTCGTGGACAAAGCGCGTCGAACGCACCGACCGCTCGATGCCCAATCCGCCGCTGTTGTTCGAGGATGTGTGGAATTTTTGGGAGGCCCGCTCGTATAGCTATACGCAGAAGAATTGGCAGGCCGTGAAGATGGTGGCCGAGGGGTATGTCGATGGCAAGGTGGTCTGCACCGAGCAGCGCATGCCGTCGCGTCGTTCGACCAAACTGTGCCTCTATGTCGATTGGGAGCAGCATCCGCTCGTAGCCGACGGCTCGGATTTCATCGTTGTGGTGGCCGAGGTGACCGACGACAGCGGCCATGTACGCCGCATGGCCAAGGAGCACATCCGCTTTACGGTCGAGGGCGAGGGTGAGCTTATTGGCGATGCCTCGATTCATGCCAACCCGCGCCCCGTCGAGTGGGGCTCGGCTCCCATTCTGGTGCGCTCGACCCGTACAGCAGGCAAGATTCGCATCAAGGCCGAGGTCGAGCACCCGGGCACACACGCCCCGACGGCTGCCGAGATTGAGTTTGAGAGCATCCCCGCCACGTTGCCCTTCTGCTACGAGCAGATGGAGCGTGTTGCGACGGATACGAATCGCACCGACCGCATGCAGGGCTCGCAACTGAGCGAGGAGGAGAAACGCCGCCTCTTGGAGGAGGTCGACCGCCAGCAGCAGGAGTTTGGTGTGCAGTAGCGCCGTTTCACCGCGCCTTTTGGCCGACTCGCCGCACATTTGCGCTGAAAGCCATAGGCGTAAACTATCTTTGCCGACTGAAAACAAAAATAACCGATAAAACAACTCATGAACATGAAGAAGATTTTGATGTTACTCGTTGCTGCCGCGCTGGCTCTGCCCGTCGTGGCGCAGTATCCGACCATTCCCGACTCGGTGAAACTACGCGCCGAACGCGAGAGTGCCGAGTGGAACCGCCTGGCCGATGCGGCTTGGGAGAAGGCCTATGCCGTAGTACAGCAGGAGGAGAAGGAGTGTGGTCGCGCCTATCGTCCCTGGGCTTCGAAACCCGAGGATTTGGAGCAGGCCAAGATTCCCGCCTTCCCGGGTGCCGAGGGTGGCGGTATGTACTCGTTTGGTGGTCGTGGCGGTAAGGTCTTTGTCGTCACGTCGCTCGACGACCGTGGCCCGGGTACGCTGCGCGAGGCTTGCGAGGCGGGAGGTGCCCGCATCGTGGTCTTTGGTGTTTCGGGTGTGATTCGCCTGGCTTCGCCCATCAACATCCGTGCCCCCTACATCACCATTGCCGGCCAGACGGCGCCGGCCGACGGCATTTGTGTCACGGGCGCTTCGTTCCTCATCGATACGCACGACGTGGTGATTCGCCACATGCGTTTCCGCCGTGGTCAGACCGATGTGGCCTACCGCGACGATGCGCTGGGTGGTCAGGCCGTGGGTAACGTGATGATTGACCACGTCTCGGCCTCGTGGGGTCTGGACGAGAATATGTCGATTTACCGCCACGTCTACAACCGCCAGGCCGATGGCAAGGGGTTGAAACTCCCGACGGTGAACATCTCGATTCAGAACTCGATTTTCTCCGAGTGCCTCGATATGTACAACCACGCCTTTGGCGCGACGATTGGTGGTCACAACTCGACCTTCGCCCGCAATGTCTTTGCCTGCAACATCTCGCGTAACTGCTCGGTGGGCATGAACGGCAGCTTCAACTTCATCAACAATACGGTTTTCAACTGGTGGAACCGCACGGTCGACGGAGGCGATAATACGAGCTACATGAACCTGATTAACAACAACTACAAGCCCGGCCCGATTACTCCCGAGGGCAAGCCGATTGCGTGGCGCATCGTGAAGGTCGAGAACGGTCGCAGCCCCGAGGGTCGAGGTCAGTTTGGTCGAGCCTATGTGTCGGGTAACAAGACGTGGGGCAATTCGGAGGTGACGGCCGACAACTGGAAGGGTGGCGTTGTCGCCGGCGAGCACTTTGTGACGGCCGACAATGAGCACCTTTGGAAGATGATTCATCAGGAGCAGCCTTTTGCGATGGCTCCCGTGACGATTCTGCCCACGGACGAGGCCTACGACTTTGTGATGAAGCATGCCGGTGCTTCGTTCCCGAAGCGCGATGCCGTCGATACCCGCGTGATGAAGCAGGTCAAGACGGGCAAGATTTTCTACGCCAAGGATGCCCGCGAGCACCAGCCGCTCTATGTCAAGCGTCGTCTGCCGGCCGATTCCTACAAGCAGGGTATCATCACCAATCCGCAGCAGGTGGGCGGTCTGCCTGCCTACAAATCGGTTGCCGGCCCCGTGGATTCGGATCAGGATGGCATGCCCGATAAGTGGGAAAAGAAGTATGGCCTGAATCCGCACGACGCCTCGGATGCCAACGGTGACCTCTCGGGCGATGGCTATACGAATATCGAGAAGTACATCAATGGCATCGACCCTGCCGTGAAGGTCGATTGGACCAATTTGGAAAACAACCACGATACGCTTCTCGGCAAGAAGAGTCTGTTCTAAAAACCATCGATTATGAATACGAAGAGGCTGATAATGACGCTTCTTGGAGTAGTGGGGTTGTGCTGCACGCAGGGTGTGGCACAACCCGCTTTTCCTATCAGTGTCGCCAATGGGAAACTGCAATACGCCGATATTGGCAAGGGCAATCGCATCCTCGACTTCTCGGTCTGCGGCTACCACAACTCGGCAACACCGATTCCCGATGCCGAGGTCTTCTGCCTGGTGCGCCCTTCGGCCGATGATGCCGCGACGATTCAACGCGCCATCGACCTGCTGGCGTCGCATCCGGCCAATGCCGCAGGGCTTCGCGGAGCCGTTCTGCTCGCCGAGGGCACCTACTACCTCGACCGCCCGTTGCGTATCCACACCTCGGGCATCGTCTTGCGAGGCCAGGATAAGGAGCGCACGGTGGTGGTCAAGCGCGGCGTCGAGCGTGAGGCCATCATCTATCTCGAAGGGGGTGACACTCGCACCTTCGAGGGCGAGGTTGCGGTGACGAGCGACTACATCCCTGTCGGCAGCACCTCGTTCGAGGTCGCCTCGGTCGCAGGGCTTTCGGTGGGCCGAACCATCGTTGTCGAGCAGCAGCCGGTTGCCCGCCCGCGTGGCAAAAACGTGGTTATTGATCGGGAGATGCAACGCGCCCTGGGCCCGGGCAACTTCCGCATCGGCTGGGACCGCACGATTACCGCTGTTGAGGGCAATCGCATCACCCTCGACCACGCCCTGACAATGGCGCTGGGCGATCCCAAACGTCCCGTCGTGGTGAAGCCCTATCGTTGGGCCGACCGCCTTGCGGAGTGCGGTGTCGAGAACCTGACGCTTCTCTCGGAGTACGACCGCACGAATCCGCTCGACGAGAACCACGCCTGGACCGGCATTTGGATTGACCGCGCGAAGGATTGCTGGGTACGTCGGGTCGATTTCCGCCATCTGGCCGGCTCGGCCGTGGCAGTGCAGCACGATGCCCTGCGGGTGACGGTCGAGGATTGTCAATCGTTTGAACCGGTTTCGGAGATTGCCGGCATGCGTCGCCGCACCTTCTTCATCTTGGGCCAACATACGCTCTTCCAGCGTTGCTACTCGGAGCAGGGCCTGCACGACTTCTCGGCCGGCATCAATGCTGCGGGCCCCAATGCCTTTGTGCAATGTGACAGCTATTGCTCGCAAGGATTCAGTGGTTCGACCGGAGCGTGGGCCTGCGGCTTGTTGTTCGACATCGTAAATATCGACGGTCACGACCTCTGCTTCAAGAATTTGGAGCGCACGAACGGCCGCCCGGGCTGGAATACGGCCAACAGTGTAGCCTGGCAGTGTACGGCCGCCGGCATCGAGGTCTACTCGGTCGATGAGCTTGCCCGCAACTACGCCAATGGCAGCTGGGCCACCTGCGTCGGCGACGGATTCTTTGCCAACAGCGACGAGTTTGTCAAGCCGTACAGCCTCTTCCGTGCCCAGTTGGCCGAGCGTATCGGTGCCACCGAGGCACAGCGCATCAGCCGCATCTACGACCGCCCGACCAATGCCACATCCAGCCCCACCATCGCCGAGGCGGTACGCCTGGCCCGCGAAGCCTACGAACCGCGCATGACCTTGCAGCGTTGGATTGCGCAGGCCCCCTTCACGGCCTCGACCGAGGGTGCCGAGTTGATGGCCGGCAAGGTGGTTGTCAAGGAGCCGCAACGACCGCTCACCTACGCCATGGAGCAGGGTCGCCTGACGGCCGATGGCAAGGTGTTGGTGGGAGGTCGCCAAAACATCCGTTGGTGGAGTGGGTCGATTGCCTTCGACCAACTGGCAACGGCTACCGACCATGTGACGCGCTTTGTCCCCGACCGCGAGGGACGTGGCCTTACCGACCGCATCGACTCGGTGGTTGTTTCGATGAAGCGTCGCGGTTCGCTGCTGCTCGACCACAACTACGGCCTTTGGTACGAACGCCGTCGCGACGATCACATCCGTGTTCGTCGCCGCGATGCCGATGTCTGGGCCCCCTTCTACGAGCAACCCTTTGCCCGCACGGGCGTGGGGGCAGCGTGGGACGGCATGTCGAAATACGACCTGACGAAACCCAACACCTGGTATTGGCACCGCCTGCAAACCTTTGCCGGCAGGGCGGCCCAAGAGGGGTTGCTGCTCTTCCACCAGAACTACTTCCAGCACAACATCATCGAGGCGGGTGCCCATTGGGTCGACAGTCCGTGGCGCTCGACGAACAACGTGAATGATTCGGGCTTCCCCGAGCCGACGAACTTTGCCGGCGATAAGCGTGTCTTCGTGGCCGATATGTTCTACGACGTGAACCACCCGACACGCCGCGCCCTGCATCGCGGCTACATTCGTATGTGCTTGGAGCAACTGGCCGATTATCCCAATGTCGTGCACCTCATCAGCGAGGAGTATACCGGCCCGTTGCACTTCGTCGAGTTCTGGCTCGACTGCATCGCCGAGTGGCAGGCCGAGACGGGCCACAACCCGCTTATAGCCCTCTCGGCTACAAAGGATGTGCAGGATGCCATCTTGCAGGATGCAAAACGTGCCGCTGTGGTCGACATCATCGACATTCGCTATTGGCACCACCGCGCCGACGGCACGACCTATGCGCCCGAGGGGGGTGTGAGCATGGCGCCGCGCCAATATGCCCGTAAAATCAAGGTCGGCACGATTGATTTCGCCTCGGTCTACCGTGCCGTGAGCGAATATCGCACGGCCTATCCCGAGAAGGGTGTCACCTATTTCGCGCAGAATTACCCCGCCTATGGCTGGGCCATCCTGCTCGCCGGTGGCTCCTGCCCCACGCTGCGCATTGCCGATGAGGGACTGTTGCGAGCCGTACCGCAGATGACCTGCACCGCACATGACGAACATTCGTATCGCCTTTCGGGCGAGCAGGGAACGCTTGTTTACCTGCCCAAAACAGCCTCGGTCGAGGTGAAACTACCGACCGGCGTCTATGCTTTGAAGCAGGTGGATATGCGCACAGGTGAGGTGAAGAGGCTTGTGAAACGTCAAAAGATTACCACCCGCACGATACTCAAATCCGCGGGGCTCTACTGGTTCGAACGCCTCAAATAGTAGGACTTCCACCCTACAAACAAGGGCTGTCCCGTTGTGGGACAGCCCTTGTTCGTTGCGTTATGCAATGCTCCTCGTTAGCCGATGATGCCCGAGATGAGGAACGTGGCGGCTACGGTCAAGATGGCGTAGAGCTCGGGGAAGGCGGCCAGAATCAGCGTCTTACCCATTACGTCGTGACCATTACCGATGGCTGCGATACCGCTGGCGCAGACCTTGCCCTGATAGATGGCGGCCAACAGGTTCACCATACCTACGAGCAGACCGGCACCCAGGATAGCGGCACCCTGCAACATCGTGGGAGCCTCCAAGAAGCCCTGCACCATGAAGAAGCAGACAAAACCATACAGACCCTGCGAACCCGGAAGAGCCGAGAGAATCATGTAGCTACCAAATGCGCCACCATTCTTCTTCATCGCACCTACGGCTGCCTGGCCGCAAATCGACGTACCTACGGCCGAAGCGATACCGGCCAAACCTACCATCAAGGCGACACCAACGTACGCCATTACCATTGCTGTTGTTTCCATAATTTTTTAGTTTTTTTTGATTGTTATTGTTTTTGTTTATTCGTTTTCTTTGCGAAGCGGCTCGAAATTGCGCGAAGCCATCTCGAAACCGGCATTCTTATAGAACTCCACAAATGTCAGACGCATCGGGTGTACGAACGACGAGATGGTGGACATGAAGAGGTTGATGCCGTGGCCGACCAGGAGAATCGGAATCATCACCAACAGCTGCACCACGAAGGGAGCCCCCTCGGGCACAAAACCCGTTGCCAGCGAGTTGAAGACTACCGCCAACACACCACCCGACAGACCGATGGCGAAGAGACGGATGTACGACAACACGTCGCTCAACAGCCCCGTGATGTTGTTGTAGAGGTTCCACACGCCCGAGCCGATGTTTACTAGCGGGTTGTAGAACTTCCCGGGCGTATTGAGCAGCAGCATCAACACCGCACCGACACCCATCGCCGCATAGAAGGCGGGCGACGAGGTGGTAAAGAAGGGAATGACCCAATTTTCGTTCATAATCGGCAGACCGGCAGCCAACGACCCTGCAACGAGCACGATGAGCCAGCCGAGCGTGGCAAATGAGTGCTGTACACCAAAGCATTTGATGGTCATGTAGACATTCAGCATCAGACCGAAGATGATCTGAATCATGCCGATGGCCAAGGCCCACGCGAAGAATTCGCCCTGGAAATCAAAGAATTTGATGTTCGGGAACCACTCCCCGAGGCTCATGCCGAAGAACGAACCGCCAAATCCGCCAAAGAGTGTCGTCGAGATGGCACACATCGTGGCGAACCACGCTGCGCGACGCATCGTCGGCTCCTTGACCTTCATCAGCATTGCCACACCGGCCGCCAACAGAATCAGTCCATAGCCGGCGTCGTTCAGACAGATGCCGAAGAAGAGCATGTAGAAGGGGGCAAAGAAGGGCGTGAGGTCCAACGTGCCAT
>CAZTCM010000021.1:0-17383 GCA_964612285.1 uncultured Alistipes sp. | reverse complement strand
GGTGAAATCGTTAAAATTAGACTTGTTAGACAGCCTCTCAAAGGTTGCACTTACGCGACCGTCACGGTGAGGAGCAGGATGAGGAAGCCGATGAGCGACAAGAACCCGAGCAGGGCAATCGTGGTGCCGATGCAGCCCCAGCGACGCGGCTCGCTGTTGGGCAGCGGGTCGGAGAGCAGGACACAAATCAGTCCGACGAGGGGCGTGGTGATGAGGCTGATGAGAAACGACCAGCCGAACCCCAGGCGGCGCGATGAACCGAGAATCCCGACCAACGCCGAGAGCAGACATCCGCTCAACAATCCAAACAGAACAATCATCAATAATTCCATACGACAAGCGGTTTATTCGTTGATTTCAACATCCAAAATCTGTTGCCCGCCGGCCTCAATCAAGATGCGCTTCGGGTTCTCCTCCGTGCCGTCGATTTTAATCTTCACGCCCTCTACCTTTTCGAGGGTCTTGAAGGCCTCGATGGCCTCTTTGGGCAACTCTTGTGACTGATTTGAGGTGTTCATCTCGATGGTCATCTTTCCCTTGGCGTGGTATTCGCCCGTCTCTTTGACCTCCTCGATTACCTCGCCGAGCGTGGTCTTGTCGCCGTTGACATCGACCTCCATCTGCTCGAAGTGGTGCACGGCCTTCGGTACGGTATGATCCCAGATGGCCACCGAGGCGCAGGCGATGATGGTCAGCACCCACAGCAGGAACAGCGTGAGGATGGCGCGGCCGTTGGGTTTGCGCGAGGCAATCAGGCACATGAGCGCATAGATGAGCATCACCGAGGGTATCAGGGCGATGAAGACGCCCAATACGGGCACGGCCAGGGAGACATCGTTCGGAATAATCTCGTGGCTGCCGATGGCGATGGCAATCAGCCCGATGAGCAGCCCGACAACGGCCATGACAAAGCCGAATACGAGGATGCCGGCAAAGATTTTCAGCAGCATCAGCACCACCTTGCCGAAGACCGACACCGTGTCGGCCACGACCGTCTTGGCCGTTGCATCGGGGTCGTTGGCGGCGGCCGTACGCGAAATCGAATCGACGGTGATGCGCTCGCCGTTCATTTCGAGTTTTTGGCGTGCGGTGCGTGCCACGGGCACGGCAAACCACATGACGACATAGCAGATGATCAACACCCCGAAGAGGTTTCCCATCAACGGCCCCACCCAGTGCAGGAAGGGCACCCAGCTGAACAGTTGGAGCAGCAGCGGCAGGAAGAGTGCCACGCGCACCCACACGGGGTCTACGTCGAAATATTTACCGATGCCGGCACATACGCCGCCCAACTTGGCATTCTCCGTATCGCGGTACAGACGGCGCGGATTGCGCTCCGAGGCGGTGTGGCGCGGCTCCGACTCCTCGTCGCCGGCAATATCCTCGGGCGTGCCCATCTGCGCGATGATGTTCTTGACGAGGGGCAGTTCGACCACACGCCCCGTATCCTGCGTCGAGAGAATCAGTTCGGCGATGCGGGCCTCGATGTCGGCGACGATTTCGGCTCCGTCGGCCGACTCCTTATAATTCTTTTTCAGCGTTTCGAGGTAGGCGTGAAGCTCGTTGTAGGCCTCCACATCCATCGTGAAGGCGATGCCCGAAAGGCTGCATTTTTTCACTTCGTTCATAGTGCGTTTGGCTGTATTATGTGAAATGCTTGATTTTCTTGCATGCGGGGCGGGTTAGCGACGCTTGATGCTTCCCCCGCTCGAACGCGAGAGGTGGGTCTTTGTGCAGTTCCCCATGTAGGTGATGTCACCCGCACTCGATGCCTTGGCATGGAGCGATTCGAGGCAGAGAATGTTGGCATCGGCAGCGCTCGACACCTCAATCTCATACTCCTGCACGGCAAACTTCTTGGCATTCAGATCGGCTGCACTCGATAACTCGGCCTCGCACGAATGTGCCGCTCCTTCCAGATAGACATCGGCGGCACTCGACGCTTCAACCTCGCAGTGGCGCACGGCCAGTGTCCCTTTGAAGTTGGCCGACGAGGTGGCTTCAATCGAGCAGTTGCCGCCCGTCACCTCTGCTTTGATGTCGGCAGCGCTTGAAAGATCGGCTTCGACCTTCTCCGCTTCGACTTTGGCGAAGATTTTAGCGGCCGACGAGGCCGAGAGGTCCACCTCCGTGCCGGTGATTTTCACCTCGCCCCGAATCTCCGCAGCCGACGAGGCGCGCAGCGCATGCAGGCGCCCGTTGGTGGGGACCTTCACCGTGACGTGAATCGACGAGAGTGAGCGAACCTCCTTGTCGATGGTCACCTTCAAGACGCCGCTTTCTACCTTCGTGACGACCCACTCCATGACGTTGTCGTCGGCCTCGATATGGGCGGGCTGCCCCATGTCGGCCACCAACACGACGTTGATGGCACGCGCGGCCGTTACGGCTGAGAATTCGGGCAGGGTGAGCTCTTTGGTGATGAGCTGGCCGCTTCCCTTCAATTTCCGCGGTGCGGCCTGTGTATCGGTGTTTGTCAGGAGGGTTGCCGTGAGGGCAAGCAGCAGGGCTGCAAAATAGCTTTTCATGACATTGGTGTTTTTTTTGTGGTTGATGTGTATTGTTTGTGCGGTTATTTCCCGCGAATCGTGGCAATCTGCTCGACCATCTCCTCCCACGCCTTGTCCCAGCGTTGGAGATACTCCTCGCCCTTTTCGGTCAGCGAGTAGAACTTACGCGGAGGGCCTTGCGGCGACTCCTCCCAGCGGTAGGTGAGCAGTCCGGCATTCTTTTGTCGGGTGAGAATCGGGTAGAGGGTACCCTCGACAACAATCATCTCGGCCTCTTTCAACTCGGAGATGATGCGTGGAGCATACGAGGCCCCTCGCGACAGAATGGCGAGGATGCAATACTCCAAGATTCCTTTGCGCATTTGCGCCTTTACATTATCTTCGGTCATGGTTAATGAGTGTGAATGGTTCGTGCAGGTTCTTCGGGGATGATAATCCACAGGATGATGTAGACCCAAATCGAGAGTCCGCCGAAGAGAATCAAAAAGAGGGTAATCAGGCGCAACAGTGTGACATCGCACCCGAAGTGGTAGGCCAGTCCGTCGCAGATGCCGGCAATCGAGCGATTCGAGCGCGAGCGGAAGATTTGACGACGGTTGGGGCGCGGCGACTCCTGCTCGCCCTCCTGCTCCTCCTGAGTGCGGTATTTCCCGTCGGCCGCAAACTCCTCGGGGCGGCCCATGCGGTGCATCACCTCCTCGACGTCGGCCAGCGATACGACGCGCAGTGGCGAACTGATGCGCTCTTTGAGCAACTCGGCAATGCGGCACTCGATGTCGCCCATGGTATCGCGGTCGTCGGCCGGCAGGTGTCGCTCAATCTCTGCCAAGTAGTGCTTCAACGTGCGGTAGGCGTCGTCGTCCAAGGTGAAGGCCAGCGAGCCAATGTTGACATTTACGGTCTCTTTCATAGCTTTTGAACAGCGTTTGTGAAGTTTTGGTGTTGTTTCTTGCCGCAAATATAATTACATTTTTGGTACTATGCAAGACAAAGAACTAAATTTTCACAAAAAATTCTCAAAAAAAGAGATTGTCCCCTTTTTTGAGTCGCTGTATCAATGCGGAAATTCGGTTTTAGAAGAAAAAACAGGATGAAATGAGGATATTTTCGAGAAATTATTTTGCATTCCGCTCAATAATCGCTAATTTTGTGTAGATATACGCCTTGATGAATGGGGTGTAAAGCGTGTGCACGAAATGAATTATTGGAAAAAGAACGGGCTTCTTGTGTGGGCATTGGTCGGTGTGATGCAGTGGTGTATGGCTGCCGAGCCTTCGATGTGCTCCTGTGAATTGGCACGACAACAACTCGCCTACCTCGACAAGACCTCCGTGTGGGGGTATGAGAGTGGGGCGTTGCTTTCGGCCATTACGACCGTGTGTGCACGCTATGACGAGGCGGCACTCTTCGAACGGGCCGTGGCCTTCGCTTCGGACCGAATCGATGAAAAGGGGCAGATTGCGATGCCCGACACCCTGTCGGATAGGGAGGCCTATGCCGCATCTCGCTTTCTGTTTGCGGCCTATGACCGCACGGGAGATAAGCGATTCCGACGTGCCATCGAACAACTCTATCTGCGTTATGAGACCCGTAGTGCAAAGGCCGATTTGGCGACGGCACCCTTTTTGGCGCAATATGCCCGTCGTTTCGGCAAACGTAAGACGGGGGATGTGCGCAGTGAACTCTATCAGGCGGCAATCGCTGCTGTCGAGGGGGCGTTGAACGTGACGCCGCAGGGAACAACCTCCTCCCAAGTAATAAGTATAGGTATGGATGTGCTCGACTTCCTCCCTGCCGGAGAGTCGGGTGTGCAGGAGTTGCGCCAACGGTTGGTGGCGGCCCTGACCACGGCCGAGGCGTCGCCCGAGTGGTGCCATGCCGCGTTGAAGGCACTGCGCACCAACCGCCTGCCGAGCGAGCACCGACCGATGGTGATGCAGACGGCGGCGCAAGTGCTCTCGACCCCCCCCCCCCGATGCGAAAGTTTTGATACACAGTGCGCTGTGGCTGCCATTCGGGCAGCCGTCGAACAAGAGGCCCTGCTCAATCTCGATTGTGCGTCGGCAGGGACTTTGCTCCCTGCATTCCCCGGAGCCGAAGGGGGTGGCCGCTATACGACGGGTGGTCGTGGCGGTCGTGTGCTGACGGTCACCTCACTGGCCGACAATGGCGCGGAGGGGACTTTGCGCTGGGCGCTGACGCAGCGCTATCCGCGCATTGTGGTCTTTGCCGTCGGAGGAACCATCGAATTGTCAAAACCGCTGAAAATCAACTATGGCGACCTGACCATTGCCGGACAAACCGCTCCCGGCGAGGGCATCACGGTGCGCAACTTCGGCGTCGATGTCGGGGCCGATAACATCATCATTCGCTACCTGCGTTTCCGCATGGGCGACCGGGGTGGTGCGCAGTCCGATGCCCTGAGCGGCAAGGGGTGTCGAAACATCATCATCGACCACTGCTCGATGTCGTGGTCGACCGACGAGTGCGCCTCGTTCTATGCCAACCGCGACTTCACGATGCAGTGGTGCCTGCTCTCCGAGAGCCTGACCCAATCGCTCCACGCCAAGGGACGCCACGGCTATGGTGCCATCTGGGGCGGTCGCAACGCCACCTATCACCACAATCTGCTGGCCCACCACACGAGCCGAAATCCGCGTCTCGACCACCCCTCGATTTATGGTGAGGAGTTGCGATTGACACATCGCGGAACGGTCGAGGTGGTCAATAATGTCATCTACAATTGGGGCTTCAAAGCGTGCTATGGCGGTGAAGAGGGGTGGTGGAACATCATTGGTAACTACTACAAACCCGGCGCCGGTACAACAGCACGCAAGGGGCGCTTTGTCGAGGCCTCGATCAATCGGAATACGGGCCACACCATCGGCAGCTATTTTATCGAAGGAAATATCGTGGAGGGGAGCCCCGAGGTGAACCGCAGCAATTGGTGCGGCGTGGAGGTCGAGGGTGGCTTCACACACGTCGAGGCGGACCATCGCACCCCCTTTATGATGCCCGCGGGTGCTTTCCGGCCCACCTCGGCCCACGAGGCCTATCGGGTGGTCTTGGCGCAGGTGGGTGCCTCGCTCCATCGTGACGCGGTGGATCGCCGCATCATTGAGGAGGTGGCTCGTGGCACGACCACCCATCGCGGCTCCCGCAGTGGCGGTGCCGGACACATCGACTCGCAGGAGGATGTCGGCAGCTGGCCGCAGTTGCAGGGAGGTGAGGCTCCGCAGGATTCGGACGGCGACGGAATGCCCGATGCGTGGGAACAGGCGCAGGGACTCGATGCGCAGGATGCCTCCGATGGCGCGGTAGCTTCGGTGGCGGGCGGATATACGCATGTCGAGCTCTATCTGAACAGCCTGGTGACGCAATAACGAAAAACTCATTCATAAATAACCTAATTACTAATCAAAACCTTACATTATGACAGGGAAATTTTACTTCTTGACCAAACGGGTGACGGGAGCGATTCTGCCACTGATGGTCTGTCTGTTGATGGCGGTCGGCGACCTCTTTGCACAAGAGAAGTCGGTTCGGGGCGTTGTCAAAGATGCCTTGGGGCAGCCGGTGATTGCTGCCACCGTTGCGGTGAAGGGAACGACGGTCGGTGTGACCACCGACGTGGAGGGTCGTTACTCGATTTCGCTTCCGGCCGGTGCCGAGGAGCTCATCTTCTCCTACGTCGGCATGAAGAGCCAGACGGTGAAGGTGGGTACCCGCACGGCCATTGACATCACGTTGCAGGAGGATGCACAATCGCTCGACGAGGTGGTTGTCGTGGGTTATGCTGCGGTGCGTCGTCGCGATTTGGTGGGCTCGGTAGCTTCGGTAGGCAACGAGGCGCTGACCCAGATGCCCGTCACGTCGGTGAACGAGGCCCTGACGGGTCGCTTGGCCGGTGTGCAGGTGACTACGACCGAGGGTGATCCCGATGCCGAGGTGAAGATTCGCGTGCGTGGTGCCGGTTCGCTGACGCAGGACAGCTCGCCACTCTACATCGTCGACGGCTTCCCCGTGGAGAGCATCTCCGATATTCCGGCTTCGGACATCGAATCGGTAGATGTGTTGAAGGATGCCTTCTCGACGGCTATCTATGGTTCGCGCGGTGCCAATGGTGTTATCATCGTGACGACGAAGAGTGGCGAGAAGGGTCGTGTGCGCGTCAACTACAACGCCTATTGGGGCTTCAAGGAGATGGCCAATCAGGAGGGCGTGAAGGCGATGGAGCCGGGCGAGTTTGCAAAGTATCAGTACGAGATTGCCGCCATGCAGGATAAGGTGGCCGAGAACTACGAGCCCTACTTTGGTGCCTTCCAAGACATCGACCTCTACGAGAATATGGCCGGCAACGATTGGGTCGACCAACTCTTTGGCCGCACGGGCGAGCAGTTCAGCCACAACCTGAGTGTTTCGGGCGGTGGCGATAAATACAAGTGGACGGCCAGCTATGCCCACCTGGACGACAAAGCCATCATGATTGGATCGGACTACAAACGCGACAACCTCAACTTTAAGGGGCAATTTAAACCCAACAAGCGCGTGAGCATCGACCTGTCGGTGCGCTACTCGGATATGGAGGTGCGCGGCTCGGGTGCCAACTCGCTCAACGATAAGGGTACCTCGACGACCGGTCGTTTGAAGAATGCGATTCTCTACATGCCGATTCCGTTGAAGGGAATTGTTGCGGGCGACGATTTGGAGGAGAACTTCTCCGACTGGGTACGTCCCGATGTGGCGGTTTACGACAACGACAAACTCCGTGAACGCAAGAATTGGAATGTCAACGGAGCCTTCTCGTGGGAGATTGTCGATGATTTGAAACTCAAAGTAGAGATGGGTCTGGACAACTATCGCCAGACGACCTACTCCTACTATGGCGTGACCTCCTATTATTCCCGCACCAACTCGTCGACCTTTGCCGAGGATGGTTCGGCCATGCCTTCGGCCTTCTTGAACGATATCGATCGTGAGCGTCTGCGCAACACCAACACGCTCTCCTACGACTTCAAGAATCTCATCAAGAACGACAACCATTCGTTGAACGTCTTGCTGGGTCAGGAGTCTATCGTCACGAAGTCGAGCGCGCTGAACACGACGGTCGACGGCCTTCCCACCTTCTTCAACGCCGATAAGGCCTGGAAGTTCATGGGCTCGGGTACGCCGTCGGTTGTCAGCAAGTTCTACGATCCGGATGACAAGCTCTTCTCGTTCTTCGGCCGCGTGAACTACGAGTTCAAGGACAAGTATCTGATTTCGGCTACGATGCGAGCCGATGGTTCGTCGAAGTTTGCCAAGGGCAACGAGTGGGGCTACTTCCCCTCGGCAGCAGCCGCATGGCGTATCTCGGGCGAGGAGTGGATGCGGAATGCTCGTTGGATCGACAACCTGAAACTGCGTTACAGCTTTGGTACGGCGGGTAACAACAACATTCCGGCAGGCTTCATCAATCAGGAGTATCAGGCCTACACTTCGGAGCACATCTATGGTGCCGATGGCTATTGGAGCACGGTTTCGAGTGGTGGTAAACTGGTGATGGCCAATCCCGATTTGAAGTGGGAAACGACCTATTCGCACAATATCGGTATCGACTTCGGCTTCTGGGGTAACCGCCTGTCGGGTTCGGTCGATTTGTATCAGAATACGACGAAAGACCTGCTCATCGCCTTCCCGACGCCGGGTAGCGGCTACGATATTCAGTATCGCAACGCGGGAGAGATTCGCAATTCGGGTGTCGAGGTGTCGATCAATGCCGCCATCGTGCAGAAGGAGAAGTGGGGTATCAACTTCTCGGGCAACATCGCCTTCAACAAGAACGAGGTGATGGATTTGGCCCAACTCAATGCCGAGGGTGTTGTGGGTATCTCGGGCTGGCACAGTTCGATTACCGACGACTTCAAGGTGGTCACCGGAGGCGCTTTGGGTGATGTCTATGGTTACACGACGCTGGGTCGCTACGAGGTGAGCGATTTCGACCTCGATTACTATGCTGCCGAAGGCAAGTGGAAATTGTTGGATGGCGTGGTGAACAGCACCTCGGTAGTCGGTGACTGCCGCCCGGGCTCGCTCAAATTGGCCGACTTCGATGGCGATTTGACGCCGGATAAGCGCGTGATTGGCAACGTGCAACCCGACTTCACGGGTGGTTTTTCGCTCTCGGGCTATGCTTATGGCTTCGACGTGGCTGCCAACTTCACCTACTCGGTAGGCAACAAGGTCTACAATGCCAACCGCATCGAGTTCTCGGCTACACACAAATATACGGGTGCCGGACAGATTCGCAACATTTCGGAGGAGATGGCCCTGGGTCAGCGTTGGACCAACGTCGATTGGACGACGGGTGCGATGATTACCGATCCGGATGCTTTGGCTGCTGCCAATGCCACGACGACGTTGTGGTCGCCCTACATCACGAAGACCTTCGTCTATGATTGGGCGTTGGAGGATGCTTCGTTCCTGCGCCTGAGCTCGCTGACCGTCGGTTACACGCTGCCGCAGGCCCTCACGCGCAAGGTGCGTCTGGATAAGGTGCGCTTCTATGCTACGGGCACGAACCTCTTCTGCTGGACCGACTATTCGGGCTTCGATCCCGAGGTGGATACGCGTCGTTCGACGCCGCTGACCCCCAATGTCGATTATTCGGCCTATCCGAAGAGTCGTTCGTGGGTGTTTGGTGTCAATATCAGCTTCTAATTTGACTACACTAACAAGGATACAAAAGTATGAAAAAGATAGTATATATGCTGGCCTTTACGGCCTTGCTCGGTAGCTCGGTTTCGTGTAGCGATATGCTGGAGTCGGAGTCGCAGTCGTCGTTCGATGCCTCGGTAGTCTTTGCCTATCCTACGCTGGCCGAGGAGAATATCATGTCGATTTATCAGATTTTCGGCCAAAACAATGCCTATCGTAACCGCCACCACCTTTGGTATGGTTATAATACCGATATCGAGTGGTACAACAGCGCGAAGGCGAATGATGGTAAGACGACGGTTGTTGCTTACGATCCGCAGGTGAACGAGACGGGTGTGCCCCTGGATGCTTCGGACGGTGTCTATACCTATATGTACACAGCCGTTGAGCGATGCAATCTCTGCATCGACGGTATTCGCAAATATGGCAATCCGGCCGAAAATCCCGAGATGGCCTATCTGCTCGGCGAGGCGCTTACGCTGCGTGCGATGTTCTACTTCGATTTGATTAAGACATGGGGTGATGTGCCGGCGCGTTTTTCGCCGATTGACTCCTCGACGATTTACATTGCCAAATCGGATCGCGACGTGATTTACGAGCAGCTGATTGCCGATTTGCAGGAGGCTGCCGACTACCTCTATTGGCCCAATGAGACGGCCAAGACGGCCACCTCGACCCGCATGAACAAGGCCTTCGCCAAGGGTCTGCTGGCCCGCATCTGTATGCAGGCCGCCGGTTATGCACAGCGTCCCGACGATGGTCAGGTAGGTACGGGTAACATTGGTTCGGTACGTCGCTCGACGCGCGTCGAGAGCGGTGATTGGAGCGGTGATTATCTCTATGATATTGCCCTGAAAGCGTGTCAGGATGTGATTGCCCAGGATGGTAAGAGCGTAGCGCTGGCTCCGACCTTCGAGAAGTTGTGGCGCGATATGATGGGCTATACGAATGTGACGGCCGGCGAGGAGGTGCTCTTTGCCATTCCGTTTGGTCACGAGACCCGTCGTGGCCAGTGGTGCTCGCAATATGCCGTTCGCCACGAGGGTGCCGACCAGTATGTCGGCAAAGCAATGGGTGGCTCGGTGGGTCCCGTTCCGACGATGTACTATGAGTACGAGGCGGGCGATACGCGTTCGATGAGCTGCGTGAACTTCTTGTGGGGCAAACCCTCCTCGAAGGTCTCGACCCCCGCTCCTGCCAACTTCAATAAGTGGTATTTCGGTAAATTCCGCTACGAGTGGATTCCCAATGGCCAGACCATCGGCTCGGCGAACAACGACGACGGCGTGAAACCGATTGTGATGCGTTATGCCGATGTGCTGCTGCTGGCTGCCGAGGCTGCCAATGAGATGGATAATCTGGGTCTGGCAAAGGAGTATCTCGGCAAGGTACGCATGCGTGCCTATGCGGGTGATGCTGCGGCTGTGAATACCTTCCTGGATGGTATTACGAACAAGAAACAGATGTTCCAAGCGATTTTTACGGAGCGTGCCTTGGAGTTCTGCGGTGAGATGATTCGTAAGCAAGACCTGATTCGTTGGGGCTTGCTGGGCGATGCCATCGATGAGGCGAAGGAGAAGATGAAGGCTGTTCGCGAACAAGGCAGCTACACTTCGGCGATTACGGGCAAGACCTACGACTATCAGCATGTGGGTCCCTACCTCTACTATAAACTCAATGGTGAGCAGCTTGACATGCAGTTGAGTAAGGTAAATGCCGATCAAACCCTCATTGATGCCGGCTGGACCCAGTGGTACGAGGAGGAGACCGGTGAATCGGGAGCCAAAGAGAAGAAGTATGATTATGTAAAGGAGTCGAAGCTCAACGATGAGAAGATTGAACTGATCTATCTGCGCGACCCCGATACGCGTCAATATTGGCCGATTTTCTCGGCAGCCATTGCCAGCAACTACATGTTGGTCAATGATTACGGATATTAACAGATAACTAACTAATCAAGAAAAACAGATATGAAAACGATATTCAAAAAATGGACCATTGGTCTCGTGGCTGCCGTAGCTGCTTTGGCAGGTGGTTGTACCGATCCCGATGGCATCGTTGAGGAGTTGGATGTGGATCGTGTTTTTTCGCCGCTGAATTTTGAGGTGTTGTTGGAGAACAATGTCAATGCCACCTTCTCGTGGACCGTAAGCAGTGGCGTCGAGAACTACCAACTCGATTTGCAGTACGAGGATGGTACGAGCTACGAGGTGCAGACGATTCCGGTTGCCGGTGAGGAGAGCGAACTCTCGTATACCATGCTGGAACTCCCGGGCAAGACGAAATTTGTGGCCAATCTCTATGCGTTGAGCGTAAATCCCGATGTGGAGAATTCGAAACCGGCTCAATGTAGTTTTGAGACGGGTGTCGAGCAACTTTTCCTGAATGACGGATTGATTCCCGATGCCGATATTACCGCCACTTCGGTGGTGTTGCGCTGGTTGGCCGGCTCCAATGTCACCCATTTGGAGGTGGATAATGGCGTTGGCTCGGTGCAACTCGACGCGGCTGCAAAGGCTACCGGCGAGTATACGCTGACGGGCTTGAAGACCGGAACGCTCTACACGGTGAACCTCTGCCGCGATACGGCCGTTCGTGGTACGACGAGCTTCACGGCCAGCGACAAGTATGCCGTATCCGTCTTGGAGAAGATGGCCAATGCCGTTACGATTGGTTGGCCCGCTGCGGCTGCTGTCGATGAGGTGCGCATCACTCCTGCCACGGAGAATGGCGAGACCTTCAAACTTACGAGCGACGAGCAGGCAGCGCATGCCTATCAGATTACGGGGCTGCAATCGCTGACCGATTACCGTGTTTCGGTCTATATTGCCGGCGTTGAGAGCGGTAGTCTGTCGTTCAAGACGATGGGTAAATCGACGAAGTGGGACTTCACGACTTGGGAGGTGGCTACATACAGCACACCGACGACCATCGACGGTCTTTTGATTAATGCCAATGCGGCTACTTCGAGTGGTAAGGAGATGTACATCTCGACCGATGTGGACTTTGGCTACAACTACCTCGATTTGAAAGGTAAGTCGAGTAATGCCGATAAGGAGGGACAAGCTCCGACCGATCGTACAGTGATGTTCTCAGTAGATGGTGAGGGTGTCATTTCGATTGATTGCTATGCAAATGGTGCCGGCCGCAATTTCGCTGTGTACATTGAGTCTTTGGGCGCTAATACCGCGAAATACGAGGCTCCCGTGAAGGCCGATCGTGGCAAGGTATATATCCCTGTGACGGGCTTTACGGGCACGACGAACCTCTATATCTGGACCGATGCAACCATCAACCATGTCTACTCGATTGAGTGGACCGAGGGTGCCGAGGCCCCGGGCCAGCATGCTGCGGCCCTTGCCACACCCGAGGTGACGGTCACCCCGACGACGGTCAATGTCGGTGAGACTGCCGGTTTGGAGATTGCCTGGAAGGCCATCGAGAATGCTTCGAGCTACACCTGGACCTTGAAGGGTGCTTCGGATGCCGAAGGCAACCCGATTGGTGGTACGACCTCCGAGTTGAAGGTGTCGGTTCCGGCAGAGGTGGTAGCCGCATTGGCTCCTGCCACCTATACGGCCAGCGTGGTGGCTGTGCCCTCGTCGACCTATCTCTATAAGAACTCGGCTGCCGGTACTGCCGACTTTACGGTGAGCGACATGGTGCTGGCAACGCCCAAGGTAACCTTTACCCCTGCCAAGGTGGTAGCCGGCGATGAGACGGAGGTGGTTGCTTCGTGGGAGGCTGTGATGAATGCCGCTTCGTATCAGGTATTGTTCAATGGTGGTGCTGCTACGACGCAGACCGAGACGAGCTATACGCTTTCGGCTGCTGATGTGAAGGCATTGGCTGCCGGTGAGTATAAGATTTCGGTGGTGGCTCTGCCCGACCCGAATGATGTCGGTCGCGAGCAGTCGGCTGCCGGTGAGGCTATGCTGACCATCGAGGAGCCTGCCCCTATAACGCCGCCGTCGGGCAATGTTCCCTACCATTGGGATGAGGCCTACTTTACGAAACTGCATACGCAGTTTGGCGACAATGTGGATATTACCGAGGATTTCAGCATCGAAGGCTTGAACTTCCGTGCCGGTGGTGGTAAATTCAAGATGAAGACCAGCGGTGGTAAGATGGCAATCAACCTGCAGAGTTCCGGTAGCCCGACCAAGTGTGCCCTCTGGTTTACCGTAGGCGGTCCGGGTAAGATGATGCTGACCGTGCGTAGTGGCACTTCGTCAGAGGATCGTAATGCCAAGGTATGTATCGGTGGTGTAACCCTCGAAACCAATTTTGTGGGTCCTGGTCCCGAGCCGAAGACCTATGAGGTGGATTGTTCGTCGGCCAAAGCAGGTGATGAAATTACTATTTATGGAGAGAAGGCTATCTTCGTCTTCGATATCGAGTGGATTCCTGCCGCGGCTGCCGAACCGGTAGCCTTCGAGTGGGGCAACGACCTTTTTGCTACACTCATGGCCCAATATGGCAGCGGTGTGAATGTCGAAGCTGATCTTGATCTCGGGAATGGCTTGAAGTTTATAGCCGGAGGTAGCAAATGTAAGTTCGGCGAGAATGATGGTGCTGCGCGTTTGCAGTTGGGTGGTGCAGGTAATGCCTCGACATGTGTCCTCCAACTTACGGTAACTGGTCCCGGTACGCTTGATTTGGATATTGCTGGTACCAATAGCTCGGCAAATGATCGTGCGGCGATGGTCGAAATAGATGGCGTATTGACGACCGCAGAGGGCTATGCAGCTCCCAATACGTCGTTGCCGCATGGTAAATATTCGATTGACTGCTCGGCAGCCAAAGCGAATTCAGTTATCTCGATTTATAGCAAAACGAGTGGTATCAATGTCTTCAATATCAAATGGACCGGTAAATAGGCGGTTTGTTTTGAGAATTTTGCAAGGTCGCTTCCCGAAAGGGGAGCGACCTTTTTTGTCGAATTGAAGAATATTGGTTACTTTTGTCCGCAAAATGTACGCTATGACCCACCGAAACCTTATCAAAGGGCGCTTCTTGTCGCTCTCGCCGTTGCTGCTTTTTCTGCTCCTCTACCTGATGACCTCGCTTGTGGCGGGCGACTTCTACAAGATGCCGATTGCCGTGGCCTTCATTGCCTCGTCGGTCTATGCCCTGATGCTGTTGCAGGGGATGCCGTTGCAGGAGCGCATCGAGCGCTTCTCGTCGGGGGCGGCCGATTCGAACATCTTGCAGATGATTTGGATTTTCATCCTGGCCGGCGCCTTTGCCCAATCGGCCAAGGCGATGGGTGCGGTCGATGCTACGGTCGACCTCACGCTCCACCTCCTGCCGCCCGAATACCTCGCCGCGGGGCTCTTTCTGGCTGCCTGCTTCATCTCGATTTCGGTCGGTACGTCGGTCGGCACGATTGTGGCCCTGATGCCCGTCGCCTCGGGGCTGGCCGCTGAGACGGGGATGGATGTCGCCTACCTCTCGGCCATTGTGGTCGGAGGCTCCTTCTTTGGCGACAACCTCTCGTTTATCTCCGATACGACCATCGCTGCCACACGCACCCAAGAGTGTGCTTTGCGCGATAAATTCCGCGTCAACCTGCGCATTGCCGCTCCGGCAGCACTCCTGACGCTCCTCATCTATTGGCTGAATGGGGCCCATGATGCTCCTGCGGTGACTACACCGGAGACGGTCGAGTGGGTGAAGGTGGTGCCCTACCTGCTGGTGCTGCTGCTGGCCCTGATGGGGGTGCAGGTGATGGTGGTGTTGCTGACGGGCGTGGTGGCTACGGGGCTCATTGGCATAGGATGCGGCGCCTTCGACCTCTTCGGTTGGTGTGGCGAGCTTGGCAGCGGCATGGTCGATATGGGCGAGTTGGTGATTATCACGATGCTCGCGGGCGGCATGCTCGAAACGATTCGGCTCAATGGGGGCATCGACTACCTCATTTCGCGCCTTACGCGCCGCATCAACGGGCCGCGTGGTGCGCAGGCCGCCATCGCCGCCTTGGTCTGCCTTTCAAACCTCTGCACGGCCAACAACACGATTGCCATCCTCTCGGTGGGCTCCATCGCGCGCGAGATTGCCGACCGCTTCGGGGTTGATAGACGCAAGAGTGCCTCGCTGCTCGATACCTTCTCCTGCTTCACGCAGGGGGTTATTCCCTATGGTGCGCAACTGCTGATGGCCGCCTCGATGGCTGCCATCTCACCCCTCGAAATCATCGGCAAACTCTATTACCCCTTCCTGCTCGGGGCGTGTGCCGTGGTGGCCATCCTTGTTAAGAGAAGAGCGTAAAGAGGGAGCACCTGCAGAAGTCGGCGGGGCGTTTGAGCGCTTCAAAATGAATAAGTTGCCGAAAACGTCATTGCGAGCGAGCGCAGGGAGCGTGGCAATCTAAACTGAAGCAGTGACGGCTGTGCGCTTTTTTTAGACCGCCACGAGCCTGACGGCTCTCGCGGTGACGTGTTGTAGGTCGCGCAAGCCTAATTTCGAATTTTGCATTCTACATTTTGACCATTAAGCCACATTGTGAATTTTTTTCTGCCCCACCGGAAATTTACAGTAGTCTGTGAAGAGGGACTTTTCCGAAACTCCCGCAACTCCCAATAACAAAGCGGGTGTCGCAATCGAATTGCGACACCCGCTTTGTTATTGCCCGAATACCGAACTAGTTGTTCGAGGCAAATGCGTGGGTTGCGTGCATGAAGGCACGGTTGATACCCTGCTCGTCGAGCGTTATCTCTACGACCTCCTCGCCGATGTAGAGGTTGGCCGTATTGTCGTCGTTGAGCTGAATGAGGTTAATCGTCTCGTTGTCGCACTGGGCGCTCCAAGTACGCTCCTTCTCGTCGTATACGAGGTTCAGGTCCTGCTCGCCATTCGAGAGCGTATATCCCTGCTCGGTCGAGGTCACCTGCACCTGTTGGCCTTGCTCGTTCTCGATGGTCGTGGTCTTGCCGGCCTCGGCGAGAGCGCTCTTACCCGACCAGAACTCGATGGAGTTCAGCACGAGAGCATCGGCAAAGATAGCCAGCGGATAGGCCGGTACGATGTGCAGGGCCACGAAGACCAGCTCGTTGACAAATTTCGAGCTGCTGACGCCCTCATTCCAATCCTTGATGTTGTTCGTCAGACGGAACGAACCGATGCACGACGAGAGAAGCAGGGTAGCAACCAGCAACATGGCGGTGAGTTTGAAAGTCTTTTTCATAGCAGACATTGTTTTTTTTGGTAAATAATAAGGTTCTGACGTGATGGGCAACTCGATGCTCGCACCGCGTGCATACAAAGTTAGTGATTATTTTTACATATCTGCAAATCTTTTCTCGCAAAATTTCAGCCTATCGCAAGAATAGCAGTTCCCGATACTTCGGCAGGGGCCACAGACGGTCGTCGACAATCTCTTCGAGTTTATCGACGTGGCTGCGAATCTCGTCGAAGAAGCAGGCCACCGTGTCGTGGTAGGTAATCGCTTTGGCGCGGACCTCCTCAATGCGGTTGGCACGTTTGCGCGCTTCGGTCATCTCCTCGGTCAGATGCACGATGGCTGCCGTGTGGTCCTGAATGCGCTTGATGAGGGCGATGTCCGAGGCGGCATTCAGCCCGGGAATCTGCGCCATCTTGTAGACCTTGTCCAGCAGCATCGCCTCATAGGCAGAGGCCGTCGGCACGATTTGGTTCATCACCAGGTCGCCCAAGACGCGCCCCTCGATTTGGATTTTCTTTACATAGGTCTCCCACTTCACCTCGGTGCGGGCCTCCAACTCCACCTTCGAGTAGACTCCCGTGCGCTCGAAGAGCCCGATGGTCGCCTCCGTCAGGTAGCGGTCGAAAATCAGCGGGGTCGAGTTCTCGCAGTCGAGCCCGCGACGTTCGGCTTCGGCGCGCCACTCCTCCGAGTAGCCGTTGCCGTCGAAGCGAATCGGCCGGCACTCCTTAATCATCAGTTTCAGCACCTCGTAGATGGCCTTCTCCTTCTTCATGCCCCCCTCGATTTTCGCATCCACCTCGCGCTTGAAGAGGGCCAGCTCGTCGGCCAGCAGGGTGTTGAGTGTAATGATGGCCTCGGCGCAGTTGTCCGAGGCACCCGCCGCGCGGAATTCGAAACGGTTCCCCGTGAAGGCAAAGGGCGAGGTGCGGTTGCGGTCGGTGTTGTCGCGCATCAGGGTGGGGATGTGCGAGATGCCGCTCATCTTGAAGAC
>CAZTCM010000020.1:0-18145 GCA_964612285.1 uncultured Alistipes sp. | reverse complement strand
GACAACTATATACAATTTTATACCAACTTATATTAATTATATACATTAAAGTCCTGATTTATTTTTTGGGACTTTTTATTATCTTTACACCATTATTGGATTAAAAATGAAAAACAATGTTAGGACATCTAATTCTTAATGGTAAATCTGGCACCCAATATAGGTTTGAACTATATAGCTTAAATACAGATTTTAAAAATGAAGGCGGCATTTATATCTTCGCAAAGAAAACATCCAATCTTAAATTGCGTCTAATATATTGTGGCAAGACGGAAAATTTCACTAATAGGTTCAAAAATCACCATAAAGAAAATGCAATACAAAAACTTGGTGCAAATATATTATGTGTATTATTTGAGCGCGATGAACATAAAAGAGATGAAATAGAAATAGACATTTTAGAAAATCACAATTTTCCATGTAATGACCAACATAATTAATTTGGAGTTGGTAAACATTTAAGAACTTCAAATAATTCTGGAAAAATGTGTGTGATTAACGAATATTTACCGTCAGTTTGTTCCAAACAACATACATAACAATGATCATCTTTAATGATTTGTACTAATTGTTTAGATGAATCATCTTGAAGAGTTGCAACGGGTTTGGCTGTACCATTATTCTGCATTATAATATTTTTTGTTGTTTCTATCTGTTTATACATACAATATTTGATGTTTTTGATATTTATATCACTATCAAATCTCTATATCTTGTTCTTACTCCAACATTCTTTATTAAGTACATAAATCTTTCCGACTCGGTCATATTCCGAGTATTATATCTAAACACAAACTCATCAACATATATCTGAATATGCTTTTTTGATACAAATTGATATGTCCCAATAAACCCTCGTCTTAATATAGACCAAAAACCCTCAATCGTGTTTGTATATATTTTCCCATTTACAAACTCATTTTTACTATGTTTAATCACATAGTGTTCATACCACCTTTTTACATCTTTATATCCTATCCACTCATCACTATAAATTACAGCGTCTTTTACATACTTTACGATATTAGATAGTAATGTAGAGCTACCAGTATTCGGCACTTTCATAGCATTTACCTTACCATTTCTTTCAACCATTCCAAATATTGGCGTCTTATATTTTGTAGATCTACCTTGTGCATTTGGTTTATTTTTATCATTTCTAATTTTTCCGCCAATATAAACCTCATCGACCTCTACTTCATTATTCAAAATATTCTTGTTTTCATAATTAAAGCATTTTCTAATTCTTTGTAATATAAACCAGCTTGTTTTCTGTGTTACATTAAGATATTTTGCCAATTGGCACGAGGATACCCCCTTTTTATGGGAAGATATAAGATAAATTGCAAGAAACCAAGTTCGTAATTTTATATTACTGCCCTCAAATATAGTCCCAGTTTTAACATTAAAGAACTTATTTGTATTCTTACATTTATATAGATTGTTTTTGCATTTATATACTTTTGAATTATTATCAAATGGGGATATTACTTTCCCATTCCATCTCTGATTCTCTAAATAATCAATACACTTTTGTTCTGTATCAAAATTTGTTATTAACGAAATAATTGAATTGAAATTAAATGTTTTCATGCCTATAACTATTTGTATTATAGTGTAAATATATAACAATACAATGACAGGTTTTGACACTTGGAAAACTGTGAAAATATTTGTATATTAAAAATGAAAGTGTTAATTTTGTAAAACCATAAGTATATGGTAAACATATTTTGATGAAAGTGTATAGCTTTTATCCCTTTTAGAAATCTGGAAAATTTCAATGTGCAGGGTTAAGCAATCACACTCGTCACCTTGTATTAGTATATTAGGCATGCTCTATGCCTTTCTAATACGGGTGTGGGGTATTGTTTATTTGCACAAGGGTATTCCAGAACCTCTAAAAGAATAGACTATCAGCCTCACACTTTCTTTTTATTAAAATCGCATTTTTGAGGTTGGAGTGCAAAAAAACAAACACTACTATGGGCTTTTGGGATAGCATGATGGATGAAGCTGGATCGAAAACTGGTAAAGCAATTGGCAATGCGATTTTCGGGAAAAAGGGAGCGGATCAAACCATTAATCTGCAAGGAGATTTTGACGGCAGCAGTAGTCGTAGAACTGATATATCGGATCAGTTAGAACTGCAAAAACAAAACATTGAAATGCAAGCAGAAATCAGAGAGAATGAACGCAATCAAAAAATCTTAGATGATATTATGCTCCTTGAATTTGATGCCGAGAATGTCGCCAACAATGTAAAAATTCTCACAAAATTATCATCTATGATTGATATATGGATAAAGGATGAAGATATGATTTCATTCTATGAAGTTGCAATAACGAAATTTGATATGGGATTATTAGTATCTCAGACAATTGATCCTCAAAATCCATTTGTTGCACTTATGGCTAAAAAGAGAGATGAATGGAATTCATATATTGCAAAGCAAGAAGAATTAGAAAAACAACGGTTACTCCAAATTGAGCAAGAAAGATTAGAACGAGAAAAACAAAAACCTGCTCGCAACAAAAAACGAGTAAAGATTATTCTGACAATCATAATCGTAATAGTGTTATTTAATCTCATTCTCGCATTATTGTAAGATGTTGTAAGATTGTTGCAAAAAGAGTGTTGTCTAAAAAACTAGACAACACTCTTTTTTAGTTTTTATAAAATTGCCTATATTTGTATAGCCATTTGCTCATTGAGCAATTTCTAAAAAAGTATTAGATTTAACATGGCAATTTTTTTAATAAAAACTGATTGCTTTAATGGTAGTAATTATCAAATTGTAGAAGTTAAACCTCATAAAGTCACACTGAATGATGTGAATACTTTTACTAATATGTTACAATTCTTACAACAAGATGTAAGCATATTTGATTATACTATCATCAAAAAGAAGTAAAGTTTTCCGCTAATAGTAATGCTGCTATTAGCGGTTTTTGTTGAACTGGATTGATTTTATTCAATCCAGTTCGTTTTTTTATTAATACATTGAAACATTCATGTATATACTTTATAAAAACATTTAGTAGATAAGATTAGAGTATTTTCTTTTATATTAAGATCTCCGTATTAACCCATATTTAATCGAATCTAAAATACATTTTGATACTCTCAATTGTAATACTGAATGTTTTAATTATAATATACAGAAAAAAGGCATTGTATTAGTGGAAATGGTATAAAATTGTATATAGTTACCTTTTTTTATTGTTAGACAGGCTCTTTTTCTTGTGGTGGGTAGGGTTCAATTATTTCTTGAACCAACCGGCTACCTTATCCTTCGCATAGAAGTAGTAGAACGCAGCGCCCAGCATGTAGGGGACCAATACGATGACCAAAACCATCACCAACTTACCTACCATGTCGAGGTCGGTGCGACGGAATACGTCTACTGCCAGAATAATCTGGATAATCAGACAAACAAGCCAAATAATCATAATGCATTAAATTTATTAGGTGAATAAAAAAGTGTGTCGTGTAAATAGTTCGGTCGGGTAGGCGACATCGTAAAGAAACAACCCTTCTGCCGGTGCTCCGCCGCTCGAACGCGAGAGGTCACGGCTGCGTACAATCTCCGAAAACTCCTCGGCCGTGTAGCGGCCACGTCCCACATCAACCAGTGTGCCGACGATGGCCCGCACCATGTTGCGCAGGAAGCGGTCGGCGCGAATCGTGAAACAAAGACGCCCATCGGCAAGCGCTTCCCATTGCGCTTTGGTCACGCGGCAGAGGTTGGTTTTGTTGTTCGAATTGAGCTTGGCAAAAGAGGTGAAGTCGTGCTCGGCAAGCAATACCTCGGCGGCACGATTCATGCGCGCAAGGTCGAGAGGCACCCCATACTGCCACGTTGCATGGCGTGTAAAGGGATTCTTCGCAGGGGCGATGTAATAGCGATACTCGCGTTCGAGGGCCGAGAAGCGTGCATGTGCCTCCTCTGATACAGCCGTCAGTGAAAAAATAGCGATGTCGGCAGGCAACATACGGTTCAATTTATAGACCAGCTGTTGCGGCTCCTCGACGGGTTGTTCACAATCGAAATGCGCTACATAGTAGGCGGCATGTACCCCCGTGTCGGTGCGACCGGCACCCGTAATCTCGGTGGGGGAGCCCAGCAACAACGAGAGCCGCTCCTCGATACATTGCTGCACCGAGGGGTGGGTGCTTTGCCGTTGCCACCCGCAATAGGAGCTGCCGTCGTAGGCCAATTCGAGGAAATAACGCATCGCTTTTATCCTACGTTTATTACTAACGCATCACTTGCCCCTGTACATCCTTCACGCACCGCACCGGAGCTCCTCCGTGCGGCCAGCCATAGGGAGTCACCTCCACTTTTTGGTCGTAGAACGTCAAATTCCACACCAAGCCCTCGCCTCCACCGTGACGCAACGACCAGTACGAAGCCGATTTATCGCGATGCGCAGCACCCCCTTGGATGCCACGGCCACCCGCTGCGGGGAGGAAGATGCGGGGTACCCGCGTGCTGTACGCATTCGGGCCCGAGAACCAACGCCCTTTTTGACCGGTAACGGGATGCTCCGTAAAATCCGAATAGTGCTCGGCGAGTTTATTGAAATCCTGCAAATCGGGCAATCGCCACCCTTTGGGGCAGGGGTCGTTGGTTTGATTCTTGAAGATGATGCCATCGTCGGTGAAGTTGTTCCATAACTTCATATCGTTGCGTGTCCAGTTGAACGAAGCCATATCCGATTTCGCATAGAATCGGTTGGGGTATTTGCGTGCTTCGGCAGGAGTGACCGGCGCGGGAACCACCTCGGCCGTCGTTTTGTCGGGCTTCACTTCGTGTTCCGGCCGTTCATACGGAGCGCCATATCCTTGTCCGTGTTTGCGTCCCCACTGGTAGAGCTTGCCATAAGGATAATCGGTAGCGTGGTAGCCGCAGTTGACGGGCGCCCACAAGATGCCGCCGATGAGAATACCACCCCCGTGATTCACGCCATATTCGTCGATGTAATCCAGCCCGGCCTCGCGCGGAATATTCTCGCCTTTATCTGTGCTGACAGCGACTTGCGGTTGGGAGACTGTGCGCCGTGCCGACGAGGCGGAGGAGGTTGTCGGCGTCTGTTTTTGGGGTTGCGACGAGTTATCGTTGGATTTGTTCGTTAACTTTTCAACCTCTTTTGTAATCGTCTTTTCGACCGTCTTACCCAGTTTCTTCAAAAAGCTCTGTGCTTCGACCTGCGTGGAGGCGAAGGCAAACAGCAAAAGAAAAAGCAACTTAAATCGCATGACGTAAATGGTTAAATGAAACATTTAGGCAAATATACAAAAAAATCGAATAATTATCACTCCGTCGGCCGATTATTTTGAAATGCGCAGAGGTGTCAGGCTGAAAATTTGGCAAAACGCACGAGTTGTATTATCTTTGTACGATTATTTACGACCTATGAAAACTGCAATTATCGGATATGGTAAGATGGGGCGCGAAATCGAGCAGATTTTGCGCGAACGCGGCCACGAGGTGGCTCTCATCATCGACATTAATAACCGGACAGAACTCGACGCCGAGCACCTGGCCGGTATCGACGTGGCGTTGGAATTCACCACGCCTGCCACGGCTTACGACAACCTTCATCGCAGCATCGAGTGCCACGTTCCGGTGGTGAGCGGCACGACCGGCTGGCTCGACCGCTTCGACGAACTCAAAACCTTCTGCGAGGAGCAGCAGGGCGGACTGTTCTACGCCTCGAACTACTCGCTGGGCGTGAACCTGCTGTTTCGCCTGAATCGTCGTTTGGCCGAACTCGTCGAGCGCTCGGGGGCTCACTACGAAGTGGAAATCGAGGAGGTGCACCACACCCAGAAGAAGGATGCTCCGAGTGGCACGGCCATCACTTTGGCCGAGGGAATTCTGGAAAACCTCTCTTCGAAGAAGCAGTGGGTGAATTTCGCCCCGATATTCGACGTAGCCGCTTACGAAGAGAAGCCGCGCCACGAACTTACGGCCGAGGATTTGGTCATCCGCTCGGTGCGCGAGGGAATGGTGCAGGGCATCCATGAGGTGCGCTATGAGAATGACGACGACTGCCTCGTGCTGAAACACACCATCAAAAACCGTCGCACGCTGGCCATGGGAGCCGTGATTGCGGCCGAGTTCCTCTGCGGCAAGCAGGGCATCTACTCGATGGATGATTTGCTGCAATAATCGAGTAACGCTATGGAGAAAATCAAAGCATTTTTTCGCAACCGATGGGTGGCCTTCACCGGTGCCGCTCTGCTCTACACGCTGTGGTTTGTCGTCTGGACGGGCAATCTGTGGCTGTTGTTGGGCCTGCCGTTGATCTACGATGCCTACATCTCGAAATGGTTTTACCGCAAGGTGTGGCGCCACAACAAAACACTCTGCGAGCGTAACGCACTCTATCGCACCCTCTACGAATGGGTCAATGCCATCGTTTTTGCCACTGTGGTGGCGTCGCTGGTGCACATTTTCGTTTTCCAGATGTATGTCATTCCCACCTCCTCGATGGAGAAGTCGCTCCTGATTGGCGACTACCTCTATGTAAGCAAAGTGAGCTATGGCCCAAAGATGCCCAACACCCCCGTGGCATTTCCCTTCGTACACCACACGATGCCCTTCTCGGAGCGGACCAAATCCTTCTCCGAGTGCATCCAATGGCCCTACCATCGTCTCAAAGGGTTGAAGCAAATTGCGCATAACGATGTCGTGGTCTTCAACTTTCCGGCCGGAGATACGGTGTTGTTGGAGAATCAGGCGGTGACCTACTACGACGTGGTACGCAGCTATGTCGATACCTTTGGCGAGCAGGAGGGACGCCGCAAACTCAACGAAGAGTATACGGTCATCAGCCGTCCGGTTGACAAGCGCGAAAACTACATCAAACGCTGCGTAGCCATTGCCGGCGACACGCTGCAAATCATCGATGGCCGCGTGCATATCAATGGCCAACCGCAACAGGAAATTGAGGGGTTGCAATACACCTATGTGGCACAAACCACCTCGCCGCTTTCGGAACGTGCATTGAAGCGTATCGGCGTAACGGAGTATTCGGGCAACGGCTCGGTCTATTACCTCTTCATGACGGAGCAAGCAGCCGACGAGCTGGCACAACTTGGCAATGTCGTCTCGCTGCGTCGCTACATCTATGCCCCCAACACCGATGTCTTCCCCAATTGGAACGACGGCCGATGGAGTCAGGATAACTATGGCCCCATCTGGATTCCGCAGCGGGGTGCCACCGTCGCGCTGACGGTGGAAAACCTGCCGCTCTATCGACGCATCATCGAGGTTTACGAGGGGCACACGTTGCAGGTCAATGGTACAGAGATTCTCATCGACGGAGCGCCCGCATCGGAGTACACCTTTGCGATGGATTACTACTGGATGATGGGCGACAACCGCCACAACTCGGCCGACTCGCGTTTTTGGGGCTTTGTTCCCGAGGACCATGTGGTGGGCAAAGCATCATTTGTATGGCTTTCGCTGGATAAAGAGGGGTCGTTCCCCTCGAACATCCGTTGGAGCCGCATGTTCAAAAAGGTAAAGTAGGGTGGCCGAGGACAGCTATTTGACCATCGAGGCGGCCGTTGAAACCGCGTGCAGGGAGCGAAGCAGCAAATTTCTCTCCTACATCTACCCTGTGCAGAACGAGGAGCAGATACGCGAAGCCTTGGAGGCATTGCGCAAGCGCTATTTCGACGCCACCCACCACTGCTATGCCTGGCGCTTGGGCCCTCATGGCGAGCAGTTCCGCGCCAACGATGACGGCGAGCCTTCGGGCACGGCCGGCAAGCCGATTCTGGGACAACTGCTCTCACACGAACTGACCGATTGTCTGGTGGTGGTGGTGCGTTATTTCGGGGGTACGAAGCTGGGCGTTCCGGGACTGATTGCCGCCTACAAAGAGTCGGCGCGACAGGTCATCGAGGAGGCTACGATTGTCGAAAAGACAGTCGACAGGCTCTTTACGGTGCATTTTCCCTATTTAGTCATGAACGACGTGATGCGCATCATCAAGGAGGAGCAGCCGCGCATCCGCGGTCAAGAGTTTGACAATCTCTGTGCGATGCATCTCACGATGCGCGAGAGTCGTGCGGAGATACTGATTGAGAAATTGAAAAAGGCCGGAGGAAGCATCTCCGAGTAGACTATGGCGCACGAAAAGGCGATATACATCAAGGGGGCACGAGTGCACAACCTGCGTAATGTCGAGGTGGAGATTCCTCACGACCGACTGGTGGTGATTACAGGTCTTTCGGGCTCGGGAAAATCGACTTTGGCCTTCGATACGATTTTTGCCGAAGGGCAGCGTCGTTATGTCGAGAGCCTTTCGGCTTATGCCCGTCAGTTTTTGGGCAAAATCTCCAAACCCGACGTGGATATCATCTCGGGCATTGCGCCGGCCATTGCCATCGAGCAGCAGGTCAATACGCGCAACCCCCGTTCGACGGTGGGCACTTCGACCGAGATTTACGACTACCTGCAACTGCTCTTTGCCCGTGCGGGGCACACCTTTTCACCCATCTCGGGATGCGAGGTGCGGTGTGACAGCGTCGACGATGTTGCACGAGAGATGGCGAGTCGCGTAGGGGAGCGCCTTATCATCGCCACCCCTTTGACACTGCGCGAAGGGCAGGGTATCATCGAAAAACTGATGCTGCTCTTGGCCGACGGTCTGATGCGCCTCCATGTGGCAGGTGAGACGGTACTCATCGAGGATTTCCTTCCCCACATCAACGAGCAGGGCCGTGCCGACGAGATTGCGGTGGTCATCGACCGCCTGCGCATGGCCGACGACGAGGACACCTGGACCCGTCTGCGAGATTCGATAGCGCGCGCCTACTCCTACGGAGCGGGACATTGTATTATTTTTTCCGAAGAGGAGGTGCTGCGCTATTCTTCGCGCTTCGAGGCAGATGGTATCACCTTCGAACAGCCCACCGAGCATTTGTTCAGTTTCAACAACCCGATTGGTGCATGCCCGCGTTGTGAGGGGTATGGCAAGGTAATCGGCATCGACGAAAATCTGGTCATTCCCGATAAGAATCGCACCATCTACGACGACGCCGTAGCCTGTTGGCGCGGCGAGACAATGCGTCGTTGGCGCGATGCATTGGTGCACCATGCCCATCTGTTCGACTTCCCGATACACACGCCCTACCACGCCCTGACGGCGGAGCAGAAGCTGTTGCTTTGGCGCGGGAACGACTATTTCGACGGATTGGATGCCTTCTTCCGTTACATCGACAAGGAGCGTTATAAGATTCAGTTCCGTGTGATGAAGGCGCGCTATACGGGCAAAACACTCTGTCCCGAGTGTGGGGGAGCACGTCTGCGCAAGGAGGCCCTCTATGTGCGTGTGGGCGGGAAGAATCTGGCCGAGTTGGTGGCCATGTCGGTCGACGAACTGATTTGCTTCTTCCGCAATCTGACACTCGACGACCACGACCGCAAGGTGGCCGACCGCATCCTGACCGAGATTCGCAATCGTCTGCAATATCTCTCGGATGTCGGGTTGGGGTACCTGACGCTCGACCGTCTCTCATCTACGCTCTCGGGTGGCGAGAGCCAACGCATCAACCTCTCGACCTCGCTGGGAAGCAACCTCACCGGTTCGCTCTACATCCTTGACGAGCCCTCCATCGGTCTGCATCCGCGCGACACAAACCGTTTGATTGAGGTGCTGAAACAGTTGCGCGACTTGGGCAATACGGTCATCGTTGTCGAGCATGAGGAGGAGGTGATTCGCGCAGCCGATTACCTCATTGACATGGGGCCCGAGGCGGGTGTTCATGGTGGCGAGGTGGTCTTTGCCGGCAAGCCCGACCGGTTGCCAGCCTGCACACGCAGCCTCACGGCCGACTACCTGACGGGGCGCAAAGAGATTGCTCGTCCGAAGAGTGTTCGCGGATGGAGCCGCTCGATTCGCTTCACGGGTTGCCGCGAAAACAACCTCAAAAACATCGAAGTAGAGATTCCACTCGGCGTGATGACCTGCATCACGGGCGTCAGCGGCTCGGGAAAATCCTCGCTGGCGAAGGGCATCATCTATCCCGCACTGCGCCGCCGCTTGTGCGAGTCGGGCGACAAACCCGGCGATTTCGATATGATGTCGGGCGATTTGTCGCTGTTGCGGTCGGTGGAGATGGTCGACCAAAATCCCATCGGCAAATCGACCCGTTCGAATCCGGTGACCTATTTGAAGGCCTACGACGAGATTCGACACCTCTTTGCCGAGCAACCGCAAGCCAAACATACGGGGCTCAACGCCTCCTCCTTCTCGTTCAATGTAGCCGGAGGTCGTTGCGAGGAGTGTCAGGGCGAAGGCATCATCAAGGTTTCGATGCAGTTCATGGCCGATGTGGAGTTGGTATGCGATGCGTGTGGCGGGAAACGCTTCCGCGACGAGATTTTAGAGATTACCTACCGCGGGAAGTCGATTCACGACGTTTTGGAGATGAATGTTGACGAAGCCATCGCCTTCTTTGGCGAGGATGCGAAGAACAGCACCTGCCGTCGCATTGTCAGCCGACTGAAACCATTGCAGGATGTCGGTTTGGGTTATGTAAAATTGGGACAGAGCTCCTCGACCCTCTCGGGCGGAGAGAGCCAACGCGTGAAACTCGCCTCGTTCCTCGCGAAGGAGGAGGAGCGCGGCTCGGTGCTCTTCATCTTCGACGAACCGACCACGGGCCTTCATTTCCACGACATCAAGCGCTTGCTGGCAGCCTTCGATGCGCTGATTGCCCAGGGGCACTCGGTACTGATTGTCGAACACAACATGGAGGTGATTAAGTGCGCCGATTGGGTGATTGACCTCGGCCCTGAGGCGGGTGTCGAGGGGGGCGAAGTACTCTACGCCGGCCCACCCGAAGGATTGAAGGGGTGCGAGGAGAGCCAGACGGGAAGGTTCTTGAAATGCAAAATGTAGAATTTAGAATTCATCATTATTTTTGAATTTTGCATCCTGGATTTTGAATTGTAAAACGCGTAGCCCAATTTTGAATTTTGCATTCTAAATTTTGAATTTGTAAATGGAATTTACAACATATACCCTCCCAAACGGCATCCGTTGTATCCACCGCCAGACACGAGGGGCTGTGGCACACTGTGCGCTGGTCATCGGAGCCGGCACACGCGACGAACATCAGGATGAGTATGGCTTGGCCCACCTCACCGAGCACGCCTTCTTCAAGGGGACTCGTCGTCGCAAAGCGTGGCAGGTGAACTGCCGTCTGGAAAATTTGGGAGGCGAACTCAATGCCTTTACCACGAAGGAGGACACCACCGTACACGCCACCGTGCTGCGCGGAGATTTCAGCAAGGCCGTTGAATTACTTGCCGACGTCGTCTTCTGCTCGACCTTCCCCGACCACGAATTGGAGCGCGAAAAGGAGGTCATCATCGACGAAATCAACACCTACAAGGACGCACCGGCCGAGTTACTCTACGACACGTTCGAGGATTTGCTCTTTGAAGGGTCGGAATTGGGTCACAATATTCTGGGACGCAAAGTGGCTTTGCAACGCTACAACGGCGACTCGATTCGACGTTTCACGGAGCGCACACACACCACCGACCAGATTGTCTTCTCCTCGATTGGCAGCTTCTCGGCCCGCACGGCCGAAGCCGTAGCACGGCGCTATTTGGGTGACATCGCGGTGCGCACACGCCAATACCAACGCACCCCGACGGGCATTTATCGCCCCTTCGAACGTACCATCACAAAACATACGCATCAAGCACACTGCATGGTGGGTGGCCGCGCTTTCGACCTCTCGGAGGATAAGCGACTGACGCTTTCGCTGCTGGTCAACCTGCTGGGTGGGCCTTGTGCCAACTCGCTGCTCAATGTCGAAGTTCGCGAGCGGCAGGGCCTGACCTACAACATCGAGGCAAACTACACCCCATACAGCGACACAGGCGTGGTATCCATCTATTTCAGCACCGACCACCAGCACATCGAGCGTTGCTTGGAGCTGGTCGAGGGTGAGCTCAAGCGCCTGCAACGCGAGCCCCTCTCAACGCGTCGGCTCTCGATGGCCAAACGGCAGTTTGTTGCCCAACTGGCCATTGCCGGTGAGAACAAGGAGAGTTATATGCTCTCGGCCGGAAAGAGTCTCTTGGTGCACGAGGGGATTGATACGATGGAGGAGGTCTATGCGAAGGTGCGCTCGCTGACGGCCGCCGAATTGCAAGAGGTGGCTAACGAAACCTTTACAAATCTGTCACGTCTAATCTTCAAATAAGCGATGGAAGCACTCGAACAATACATCCACGACCACACGCAAGCCGAAGAGGCATTGCTGCACGAATTGGATTGCGTAACCCACCAACGCATGGTGGCACCCCGCATGTTGTCGGGCCACCTGCAAGGGAAGTTGCTCACGATGCTCACGCGAATGATTCGGCCAAAGAGAGCGCTCGAAATCGGTACATTTACAGGGTATTCCGCATTGTCAATTGCAGCGGGACTTGAAGATGATGCACACCTGGATACTATCGAGGTAGATGACGAATTGGAGCCCCTGGCCCAATCTTTCTTCGACCGTTCGAGGCATGGGGCGAAAATCTCGATGCACATCGGCTCGGCCCTCGATGTGGCTCCTCGGTTGGCAAGCGAACCGTATGACCTTGTATTTATCGACGGCGACAAGCGCGAATATCCGGCCTATTATCGTATGTTGATGGGCGACGACGGTGGAGCCCCGCTTGTGCACGCAGGATCGTTTTTGGTGGCCGATAACATCTTGTGGTCGGGAAAAGTGGTCGAGCCGGTGGCACATAACGACCGCCACACGCAGGCACTGCTGACATTCAATCGCCTGGTGGTAGAGGATGCACGGGTGGAGAATGTGATTGTTCCGATTCGCGACGGTCTGAATCTGATTCGCATCAAATAGCGCTGTCTGCCCACCGCTCTGCAAGCTCCATTATTCGGCCGTCAGGGGCACCTTGATGCGGCGGTAGTGGCGGAGATGGTAGGTAAACTGCACCTGATAGAAACGGCCGATGGCGGCATTCTGTACGCTGCGCAGGGTCGTACCGCTGGCCGAGCGAGAGAAGGTGGAGCGGTTGTCGTCCAGCAAATCATTGACCCCCACACTCAATTCTCCCAACCCCTGCTTGAAGAGTTTGACGCCCGCCGTGGCATTGACAATGCAGCGCTCCTCATGGAATGTGTCGGTGATGCCTCGGTAGGAGTTGTAGACTGCATTGGCACGCAGGACAAAACGCTTGCCGATAACGGCCGTCACATCGCCCTTGATGCGTTGGCGGAAGAAGGCGTTATCGAGCGTCTCGCCACGCGAGGCCGTCGTGTTGTTCTGATAGCGCCCCATGTAACTCAACGTAAAGTCGAAATTCTCGGAGATATTACTTCCCAGCGTCACCGTACCACCATACGAATCGTTGCGCAACAGGGTACTCATGTCATTGATAATCGAGGGACGGCGGTTGCTGTTGTAGTCGGCACGCAGGTTCAGATTCGAGGAAAGAAATCGCACCGGAAAGCCGTAGGAGGCCATCAGCCGAATGCTGCGAAACCCGTCGAGATTGACCACCTTGGCGTATTGGTTGCCCTCACCGAGTTTATTTCCATCCGCATCAATCACAAAATCGGGGTTATCGACCACCAGCGAATCGGCAAACGAGTTGGGGCTGGTGATGTATTGTCCGGAGAGGGTAAAGGTGCGCCCTTTGCGCGGGGTGGTACGAACGTACTCACCCTCGATGCGATGCGTGTAGACCGGTTCCAAATCGGGGTTACCGGCCGAGACATACTGCGGGTTGGTCGTATTGACAATCGATTGCAGATCACCCGGGCGCGGGTTGGAGGTGTAAGACTTGGCATCGATGCGGATGCGGTTGCGCTTATTGATGGGAAGGTTGGCCACCACCGTGTAGGTCACATCGTCGAACGAAACCCCCGTGCGAGCTTCGTAAGGGAAGCTGTAATCGCTGCGGTAGTCGGTATGGCGGTAGTAGAGTGTGGCAGCCAGGCGGCTCTTCTTGCGCGTATATTGATAGGTGAGGCTCGCCTGTTCACTCTTGTAGCTGTAATCATATTCGGTCGACTGCTTGCGATTACGCTCGGCGTCGTATTGATTGGAGGCGTTGTCGAGGAGGTAGACGGCATTGTCGTAGGTCGCATACTGCTCGTTGTGGCGCAGGCTGAGACTGAGACGCGAGCGACGCGACAGGGCGTGGGTGTAGGTCACCGTACCGCCCCAAATGCGTTGGGGTTGTCTGCGTTCGATGCGACGGATACTGCGACTGCTGTAATCGGCCGTGTCGGCATCGAAATCCTCTTCGCGCTTGAAGGTGTATTGGCGCGGATCGGAAGAGTAGTCGTTCAGACGCAGCGACCCGTTGACCGCAAAGGAGAACGAGCGCAGCAACTTGGCCCGCAAGCGGTAGGTGTAGGCCAGCGAGGCGTCAAACCGATGGTAATCCGAGAGGGCTTCGGTGAAGTTGTGGCGGTGGTTGACAAAGCGCGTGCTGCCATCCGTATAGCGGTAATCGGTGCGCCGTCGCAACTCGGTGAACTGGTCGTTGTCGGTCGAGTTGGCGTTGATGCGCAGGCGCAGCTGATGTTGCCGATTGAAGTGGTAGTCGAGGCGCGAATTAAAACGGTGGAAGAGCACCTGCCGACGCACATCGTTCGTGTCGTCGTAGGCCGTGGCGCGCTCCGAGGAGGAGAAGTTCTGCGACTCGGTCTGCTGGTGATTCTCGTTGTCGGTGCGATTGAAGAGGTAGCTGGCTGTCACCTTGCCCCGCTTACCCCAGTCGTCGCTGTAATTCATACCGAAGGCCTGCACGGTGGCGATACCGGGCAGTTCGCTCATCTGAAACTCACGGCCGGCACTTGCGCTGGCCCCATCGGTCGTGCCGAGGATGCTCTCGTAGGAGAAGTTGCGACGGTTGATGTTGTTGGCCAACCCCACCAGGGTGATGCGTTGTGCATCGTGGAAGATATTGGCATTGCCACCTCCGATGTATTTGTCCGAGTAGCCATACCCTCCATACAGGCGGCCGAAGATGCCGTGACGTTTGTCGGGGCGGGTGACGATGTTCAGGGCCATACGGCCGTCGCCAAGGTCAATACCGGCCATCTCCGACTCATCGCTCTGGGCATTGTAGACCTCGATGCTCTGAATCATATCCGAGGGGATGTTGCGGATGGCGGCCATTACATCTGTGCCAAAGAACTCGCGCCCATCGACATAGATGCGATGCACGGTGCGGCCCTGCGCCTCAATACCCCCGTCCAGCACCTCGATACCGGGCATCTTCTGCAACAGGTTGCCGGCATCGGAACCAAAGGCGGTCTTGTAGGCCGAGGCGTTGTAAATCAGCGTATCGCCTCGTTGTGCCGAGCGGATGGCCATTGCCTCGACCACCACCTGGTCGATGGCTTCGGTGCGGGGACGCATGCGGAGCGTGTCGAGGTGTAGAAGGGCCCGCGAAAGAGACACGGAGAGACGCAACGAATCGTAACCGAGCGAGGTGAGCGTCAGCCGATAATTGCCATAGGGGAGTGCTTGGTCGATGGTTCCCGCCACATCGGAGGTGTTGTAGCGTGGCTCGGCAACAGCATCGGTCCGCTCGAAGGCCGCCACAGCCCCGATAATCGGCTCGCTGGTCAGGCTGTCCACCACCGACAGACGCAATCTTCCCTGCGGCTGCGCAGCGATTGAGCCGGCAAGCAGCAACGTGACAAGAAGCAGGGCAAGGCGTTTCATCGTGTTCGGGGTAAATCGAACAAAAGTAGACATTATTTGGCAATTGGCGAAATTTGCAGGGCTTAATCTTTGATTAAACGCAGCGGCATTGCAGTAGCGGGGAAGCCTTACGCCCATGCACGGCAAAAATTCTTTGGGGTGGCGGGGTACAACGGCAGGTGAAATTGTGTACCTTTGCAACGAGAAACAAGAGTATCTATAAGACTCGGTCACGAAACGACAAACAACGAGAGGATGAATCAACCGCGACAAGAACGACTTTGGAACGCCAACTATGTGAAAGTGTGGTGCGCCAACTTCATGATATTCTTCTCGTTTATGCTGCTCGCACCACTCCTGCCGCTCTACCTCAGCGATACGTTCCAGGCCGACAAAGACACCATCGGTTTGGTCCTCTCGGGCTATACGCTGACGGCACTCATCATCCGCCCATTCAGCGGCTATCTGGTCGATAGTTTTCCGCGCAGGGTGGTGTTGCTGGTCAGCTACTTCCTCTTCGCCAGCCTCTTTGCAGGCTATCTGGTGGCCGGCTCGTTGGCCCTCTTTGCCGTGGTGCGCACGTTGCACGGTGCCCCCTTTGGGGCAGCAACGGTCTCGAACAGCACCGTGGCCATCGACGTATTGCCCTCGACTCGACGCTCCGAAGGGATTGGCTTCTATGGTTTGAGTAACAACCTCGCCACGGCCATCAGCCCCAGCATCGCGCTACTCATCTACGGCGCCACCCACAGCTACGAACTACTCTTTGGCATCGCGCTGCTCGTGGCAATGGCAGGCTTTACCATCAACACCTCGCTGCGGTTGCGTCCACGCCCTCGCCAACTGCAAAAGCCCCCTCTGTCGCTCGATCGTTTTCTGCTCGTCAAAGGGTGGAGTTTGGGGCTCTGCATGGTGGGGCTGGCCCTCTCATTCGGCATTCTGACCACCTACCTGGCCATCTACGGCAAGGAGGAGCTCGGCATCACCGAGGGCTCGGGGTTCTTCTTCATGCTGCTGGCCCTCGGTCTGATACTCTCGCGTCTGGCCGGCAGTCGCACCCTGCGTCGGGGGTTGATTCTGCAAAATGCTGCCCTCGGCATCTCCTTTGCCTTTCTGGGCTACCTGCTCTTTGCCGCCCTGCACAACACCTGGGGATTCTATGGTGCGGCGCTCATCATCGGCTTGGGCAACGGGCACCTCTTTCCGGCCTTTCAGACAATGTTTCTCAACCTGGCCACCAACGACCAGCGTGGCACGGCCAACTCCACGTTCCTCGTTTCGTGGGACCTCGGCATCGGCCTGGGTATCGTCTTAGGGGGCGTGCTGACCGAGCATTGGGGCTATCACACCGCCTTCTGGGTGGCTGCCGCGGCTAATGCTTTCAGCGTCGTAAACTATTTCGTTCATACCCGCGGACACTTCCTGCGCAATAAGTTGCGATAAGAATACCATTCATTTTGGATGCTGCATTTCGCATTAAAACAGCAGCGAGGTTCGATGGAACCTCGCTGCTGTTTTTTTATCGGCCGCTTTCGATAATCTTGCGACGAATCATTCCGTTCAGGTGGTCAGCTTCGAGCAACTCTTCAAGCGTTATATGCATGCGGTAACGCCAATAGTGGCGCGAATTGGCAGGCACGTTGATGCGCTCCTGTTGCGGATTCTCACGACGCAGTGCACCATCCATTGCCACCCAGTCCTGCCACGGCAGAATGGTCAGCATGGCGGGAGAGGCGAGGTGCTTGGCCACAATCAGTTCGCAAATCCACGGCTCGCAGAACCAGGGGGCATCGCCCCAGGCGCCCAACACCTGATTGTAGAAGCGTTGCGTCACCTCGCGGTCCTCCTCCCACCAGGCACGCACCGGATTCATGTCGTGCGTCGAGGTGGTGCAGACCGAAAGATAGGGGTAGTGCTCCGTAGCGGCAAACTCCACGGCAGGGTCCTTCGGCATGCGCTGAATCTCCAACGAGAGAATCTGCTCGCCCCCCATCACCGCAGGCACGCAGTGCGGAATCATCCCCAAATCCTCGCCGCAGACCAACATGCCGGTTGCCTCAATCAGGGGCGGGAGCTTACGCATCGCCTCATGGTACCAAAAGTCGTTGTGACGGTAGTAGAAGAAGTCGTTGTAGAGGCGGTTGTAGCACGCCTTCTGCTCCTCCGAGAGGTTACGATAGCAATCGGTAAATTGTGCCGAAATGCGCGGATGGTAGTGCCCCTTTTGGAGTTTATCCTCGACAAAGAGCACATTGTCGGTCCGGTCGATGGGGGCCGTATGCCACTCGCGATTGAAGCAGAAACCATACTGCGCCAACTCCTGCTCGCTATAAGGCAGGGCGGGGTTGAAGCGACCCAACAGGGCATTCACCGCATCGAGCGGAATCTCCCAGATGCGGAAGAATCCGAGGATGTGGTCTATGCGAT
>CAZTCM010000019.1:0-18614 GCA_964612285.1 uncultured Alistipes sp. | reverse complement strand
TGCGCTCCTCCTCGGTCATCGAGATGAGGCCCACATAGGCATCCTGCACCTACATGTCGCCATTGTCGAGCGTCGCGGTCAGCGCCTCGTCCGACTCCACGGTCTCCACATCTACCAGACGGCCGAAACGGCGCAGGTAGTTCGAGCGGTAGTCGGCATGCATCTTCTTGTCGACCTTAATCTTGTGGTAGGTCATCTTATCCTTCTCCGAGAATTCGAGGTTGATGGCCGGTGCCTCACCGATTTCAAACTTGAAGGTGAACTCGGTGTTGTTGTCGAAGTCGAAATCGCCCTGCTCCTCCGAGGGAATCACATCACCCAGGTAGTCGATTTTGTTCTTTTGCAGGTACTCGAAGACGCTGTTCGAAGCGAAGCGGTAGGACTGCTCGGCCACTACACCCTTTCCGTACATCTTCTTGATAATACCCATCGGCACCATACCCGGACGGAAACCCGGGATGTTGGCCTTGCGGCGATACTCGCGCAGCGACTTCTCCACTTCGGCAGCGTAATCCTTCTCCACCACCTTCACGCTCAAGATGGAAACACCACCCTCGCGCTGACTTCTCGTAACTTTCATAGAATCTTTTTTATAGCTGTTATTTATCGTATTTGCGTCGTGTTATGTTGGCAAAAGGCCAAATCGGGGCACAAAGATAGGCATTTTATCTGTTTATTCGACACAAAAACGGCTTAATTTTAGAAATATCTTTGAAAAGCACACCTATTTCATATCCATTTTGTACCTTTGTGAGATTAAAAGTACGTTTACAAAGCATGAAAACCTGGCATATTCTCCTCTTCGCCCTCCTTGCGGGGTGCACCGCCTGCGGCAACGGCTCGGCGCGTCGCGCCCTCGCCGAGCAGCGCACCGACGACAACGCCCCGACCCAATACACCTATCGGGTCGTGCGCAGCTATCCCCACGCAACCGATGCCTACACGCAGGGGTTGCAGTATGTCGACGGCCTGCTGTGGGAAGGAACGGGCGAATATGGCCGCTCGGAGATTCGATGCACGACGCTCGAAAGCGGTGCCGGCCATACCTTTACGAAACTCCCGCCCACGGAGTTTGGCGAGGGCATCACGCTGCTGGGCGAGCGGCTTTACCAACTCACCTGGGAGTCGAACACCTGCCATCTCTACAACGTAAAGACCGGTCGCAAGATTCGCGATTTCCGTTACGCGGGCGAGGGATGGGGACTGACCGGCGACGGCAAAAAACTCTACATGTCGAACGGCACGGCCAACATCTATCGTCTCGACCCCGAAACCTTCCGTCGCGAGGCGACCATCACCGTCACCTGGCAGGGCGAGCCGGTCCGCTACCTCAACGAATTGGAGTGGATTGAGGGGCGCATCTGGGCCAATGTATACACCACGAATCAAATTCTGATTATCGACCCCAAAACGGGGCGTGTCGAGGGGAACATCGACCTAACAGGCATCCTGCCCGCCAACGAGCAGACCGCACAGACCGACGTACTGAACGGCATCGCCTATGATGCCACAGCAAAGCGCATCTTCGTCACGGGCAAGCGGTGGCCGAAAATCTACGAAATCGAACTTATCAAGCAATGACAGAGAGACTCTATAAAGCCCTCGAAACACGCATTCTGCTGCTCGACGGCGGTTTTGGCACGATGATGCAGCAAAACCGCTTCGAGGAGGCCGACTATCGCGGCAGCCGTTTTGCCGACCATCCGCAACCGCTTAAAGGGTGTGGGGATGTGCTGGTGCTGACGCAGCCCGACGCCGTCGAGGCCATTCACGAGAAATACCTCACGGCAGGTGCCGACATCATTACCTGCAACTCGTTCAACGCCAACGCCATCTCGCTGCGCGACTACGGACTCGAAGCCTGCGCCGAAGAGTTGGCTCGCGAGGCAGCCCGCATCGCCCGCCGCGCAGCCGACCGCTTCACCGAACGCAATCCGCTCAAACCTCGTTTCGTGGCGGGTTCGGTGGGCCCCACGAACCGCACGGCATCGCTCTCGGCCGATGTACAAAATCCCGCCGCACGCGAAATCACCTTTCACGAGTTGGTCGCCGCCTACACCGAGCAGATTCGCGGATTGATGCAAGGTGGAGCCGATATTATCTTGATTGAAACGGTCTTCGACACGCTCAACGCCAAGGCGGCACTCTACGCCGTCGACGAAGCAGGTTGCCGACTCCCCGTGATGGTATCGGGTACGCTGGCCGACAAGAGCGGTCGCACCCTCTCGGGGCAAACCGTCGAAGCCTTCTGCGCCTCGCTGACCCACGCGCCGCTGCTCTCGATAGGACTGAACTGTGCCTTCGGGGCCCGCGATCTGCTCCCCTACCTCGAACGTCTGGCCAAAGCAGCACCATGCCGCATCTCGGCACATCCGAATGCCGGCCTGCCGAATGTGCTGGGCGGGTATGACGAGACACCGGCGATGTTTGCCGAGGTGATTCGCACCTACCTCGAACGAGGTCTGCTGAACATCGTGGGCGGTTGCTGCGGAAGCACTCCGGCCCACATCTTCGAATTGCAAAAAATTGTCGGCGACTATGCGCCGCGTCCCTTGCCGACAACCACACACATCACCACCCTGAGTGGTTTGGAGCCCCTCGCCATCACCCCCGACAAAAACTTCATCAACGTCGGCGAACGCACCAACGTGGCCGGTTCGGCCCGTTTTGCCCGTCTGATTCGCGAGAAGAACTACGAGGAGGCGCTCTCGGTGGCGCGTGCCCAGGTCGAGGCCGGCGCACAAATCATCGACGTCTGCATGGACGACGGAATGATTGACGGCGTGGAGGCGATGCGCACGTTCCTCAACCTCATCGCCTCGGAGCCCGAGATTGCCCGCGTACCCATCATGATCGATTCGTCGCGCTGGGAGGTCATCGAAGCCGGTTTACAGGTGGTGCAGGGGCGCGCCGTCGTAAACTCCATCTCGCTCAAAGAGGGCGAGCAACACCTCCTCGCGCAGGCACGCATCTGCCGTCGTTATGGCGCCGCGGTGGTTGTGATGCTCTTCGACGAACAGGGACAGGCCGACACCTACGAGCGTAAAGTCGAGGTGGCCACGCGCGCCTATCGCCTGCTGACCGAGGATGGATTTCCGCCCGAGGCCATCATCTTCGACCCCAACATCCTGGCCGTTGCCACCGGCATGGCCGAACACGACGGCTATGCCAAAGCCTTCATCAATGCCACGCGCACGATTCGCGAACGATGCCCGCATGTCAAGATTTCGGGCGGCGTATCGAACCTCTCGTTTGCCTTCCGCGGCAACAATACGGTGCGCGAGGCGATGCACTCGGCCTTCCTCTACCACGCCATTGCCGCCGGCATGGAGATGGGCATCGTCAATCCGCAGCTGTTGCGCGTCTACGATGAGATTCCAAACGAACTGCTCGAACGGGTTGAGGATGTGATTCTCTGCCGTCGTGCCGATGCCGCCGAGCGTCTCTCGGAGTATGCCCAGCAGGTGAAGCAGGCCGTCACAGAGCACCCCACCGAGCTCAATGCCTGGCGCGAAGCCCCACTCACCGAGCGCATCAACCACGCAATGTTGAAGGGCATCGCCGACTTCATCGAGGAGGATGCACTGGCCGCCTACCACGAATTGCAACGCCCGATAGCGGTCATCGACCGTCTGTTGATGCCTGCCATGGAGCAGGTCGGACGGCTCTTTGGCGAGGGGAAGATGTTTCTGCCGCAGGTGGTCAAGAGTGCCCGCGTGATGAAACGCGCCGTAGCAGCACTCACCCCCTACATCGAGCAGGGAGCCTCGTCCGAGCATACGGCCGGCCGCATCGTGCTGGCCACCGTGAAGGGCGATGTACACGACATCGGCAAGAACATTGTCGCGGTCGTGATGACCTGCAACGGTTTTGAGATCAAAGACCTCGGCGTGATGGTCGAACCCGAGCGCATCGTCGACGAAGCCTTCGCATGGGGGGCTGATGCCATCTGCCTGAGCGGACTGATTACCCCTTCGCTCGACGAGATGGCTGCCGTCTGCCGCACGTTGGAGCAGCGCGAGGCGACAATTCCCGTGGTGGTGGGAGGGGCTACCACCTCGGCCCTGCATACGGCCGTAAAGATGGCACCGCTCTATCGCGGCATCGTGGCCCACTCGGCCAATGCCAGCCAGAACAGCCAAATCCTGCAACGGCTGCTCGGCCCCGAGGGGGCAACCTATGCCGCAGCACTGCGTGACGAGCAGGCTCGTCTGCGCGAGACCTTCGTCGCGGAGGAGCGTCGCCGCAACCTGCTTTCGCTCAGCGAAGCCCGCGCCAAAGGGTGCCCCGCACAACCGCACAAGCCCGTCACACCGCAACATACGGGGCGTTTGGTCTTCCCCGACTTCGACATTGCCGATGTCGAGCCGTTCATCAACTGGAACTTCTTCTTCACAGCCTGGGGGCTCAAAGGACACTATCCTGACCTCTTGGAGCACCCCGAAAAGGGCGAAGAGGCTCGCAAACTCTTCGACGATGCGCAGGCGCTGCTGAAACACATCCGCGAGGAGAGACTCCTCACGTTGCAGGGCGTGGTCGGCATCTTTCCGGCACGCAGCGAAGGCGACGACATCCTCATCACCGACCCCAAGGGACGCGAGGTGCGTCTGGCGATGCTGCGCAACCAAACGCGCGAGGCAGAGAATCGTTCGTTGGCCGACTTCATCGCCCCAAAGGGAGATCACCTCGGAGCCTTTGCCCTCACGGCAGGTGTCGGGCTGGACAAACTCGTCGAGCGATTCCGTACCGAGGGCGACGACTACCACGCCATGCTTGCGAAACTCCTCACCGACCGCCTTACGGAGGCCTTCATGGAGTGTGTGCACAGCTTCGTGCGTCGCTCGATGTGGGGCTATGAGCAGGGTGAGCCGCTCACACCACAAGCCATCCTGCACGAGCAGTATCGCGGTCGTCGCATGGCCTTTGGCTACCCCGCATCGCCCGACCATTCGCTCAAACGCGAGATTTTCGACCTGCTGGCCGTCGAGATTACGACCGCAATGAAATTGACCGAGAATTGGATGATTGCCCCCGGAGAGGCACTTTGCGGCCTGCTCTTTGCCGACGGGGAGTACTTCTCGGTGGGCACGATTGACGAGGAACAACTGAACGACTATGCCCGCCGTCGCAATCTCAATATAGAAACCATTCGCAAAATTATCCCCAACAACCTATGAATGTTGTCGAACTGATTCACCGGGCCATCGCCACAAAGAGCACCCGCTTTGCTTTCGAGTTACTGCCGCCCTTGAAGGGCGACGGCATGGAGGGCATCTCGGAGTCGATCAAACGACTCATGCCCTTTGCCCCCGCCTATATCAACGTCACCTCCCACCGCGAAAGTCTGAAAGAGGAGTTGCGCCCCGACGGCACGACCCATCGTCACATCGTGCGTCGTCGCCCGGGCACGGTGGGTATCTCAGCCGCCATTCAACATAAATATGGTGTGCCGGTCGTACCCCATCTGATTTGCGGCGGTCACTCGCGCTATGACATCGAGGATGCCCTCATCGACCTCGACTTTCTGGGGCTGCACAACATCCTCGCACTGCGCGGGGATGCACTGAAAACCGAGCCCCATTTCCTCCCTCACCCCGAGGGACACGCCCACGCCGCCGACCTCGTGCGTCAGGTGGTCGCCATGAATCGGGGCGAGTTTGTCGATGGCGAGGTCGAGGAGTGTCACCACTCGGCCTTCACGATTGGCGTGGCCGGCTATCCCGAGGTGCACGGCGACGCTCGCTCGGCCGAAGAGGATTTACAACACCTCAAAGCGAAGGTCGATGCCGGAGCACAATACATCGTCACGCAGCTCTTCTACGACAACAACCGTTTCTTCGACTTCGTAGCCCGCTGTCGTGCCATCGGCATCGAAGTGCCCATCATCCCGGGCATCAAACCGCTGGCCACGGTACGCCACCTCACGCTGCTGCCACAAACCTTCGGATGTCATATCCCCGAGGAGTTGCGTCGCGAGGTGGAGACGCATGCCGACGACAAGGCAGCCGTACGCCAAATCGGCACCGAGTGGGCCATTGCTCAAAGCCGTGAATTGAAGGCGGCTGGTATCCCCGTGCTGCACTACTATCCGATGGGCAAGGCCGAGAATATCATTCAGATTGCAAAAGCAATCTTCTGATAAATTCAAAATTCAAAGTTTAGAATTCAAAATTATACCGTCTTATGAATTCGATTGAGTTTCGTCGTCATCTGCACCGTCACCCCGAGCTGTCGTTCGAGGAGCGCGAAACGGCCGCCTTCATCCGCGAACAACTCACTGCGGCCGGTATCGCCTGTCAGTCGATTGCCCACACGGGGATTCTGGCCCGCATCGAGGGGCGGCTGACCACCCCCGAGACGGCACATCGGGCTCTCGTGCTCAGGGCCGACATCGACGCACTGCCCATTGAGGAGCAGACGGCACTCCCCTACGTCTCCGAAAAGGCGGGAGTGATGCACGCCTGCGGCCACGATATGCATGCCGCGATGCTCTATGGAGCGCTGTTGCAGCTACACGCCAACCCCGACTTTGCAGGGACTGTCTTCGGGCTCTTCCAACCGGGCGAGGAGTGTAACCCGGGGGGTGCATCGCTCGTGTTGCGCGAGGAGCCCTTTGCCGACTACGACATCGTGGCCGTCATCGGCCAGCATGTCGATTGGCGTTTGGAGGTGGGGCAAATCGGCGTGAAGGCGGGTCCCTTTATGGCCGCCAGCGACGAGTTGCGTTTCACGGTGCGCGGGAAAGGGGGACACGGCGCCATGCGCCACCTGTTGAAGGACCCCGTCGCTGCGGCGGCCGAGCTCATCACTCGCCTGCTGGCCCTCAACAACTCGGAGCAGACCCTCTCGTTGGGGCACATCTCGGCCAAAGGTGCGACGAATGTAGTTCCCGACGAGGTCTATATCGAAGGTACGTTGCGCACCTTCAACGAAGAGGAGCGTCGGCAAACCCACCTGACCATTGCCGAAACGGCAGCCGACATCGACCGTCTGCACGGCACCACGACCGAAGCAGAAATCAACCACGGCTACCCCTGCGTAGAGAACGATGCAGCCTTGGTCGGGCACTTGACCGCAGCGGCAAAGCGAAACCGGATAGCGCTCCTCGAAATGGAGCGACTGATGACGGCCGAAGATTTCGGCTTCTACACCCGGCGCTACCCCGCACTCTTCTACCGTACGGGGGTTGGAGCCGCCTCGGGGCGCTCGCACACGGCCACCTACGCACCCTCGGAGGAGGCTGTCGAGGTGGGCACGGGGCTCTTCACGGCGCTTGTTTATGATTTGATGCAACGATGAAAAAAGAGAAAAAAAACCGACGCAACCGCGACCGCGCCTCCCTCATCATTCAACTCTTCCGCGAGTTTCCGAACAATAAGTTCTCGCTCAAACATCTCGCTGCCGCCTCGGGCGGAGCCGACCGCGACGGACGCCGCGAGACGCTGGCCATCCTCGACCGCCTCTACGACGAGGGGGTCATCGAGGAGTGCGCCCGCGGCAAATACCGCCTCACGCATCGTCACCTGCCCCACCATGAGGGCATCTGCTCGATGACGGCCGGAGGGTCGCTCTTCGTGCAGGTCGAGGGGCTCGAACAGGATATCTTTATCAATCAACGCAATACACTCAATGCACTGGATGGTGACCGTGTCGAGGTGGTGGTAATGCACCGCAGTCGCGACGGCAGATTGGAAGGCGAGGTGACCGCCATCCGCGCACGCTCGCCACGCCCCTATGTCGGGGTGGCCGAGGTGGGGGCACACCAGATTTTTGTACGCCCCGATTCACGTCGTATGCCGGTCGATATCTTCCTGCCGAAGAAGCGCTACCCCGAGGTGCGCGATGGCGAGAAGGTGGTGGTGCGCATCGTCGAGTGGGCCCACGGCGCCAAAAGTCCCGTCGGCGAGTTGGTCGACCGTCTCGGCATGGCCGGTGACAACGACACGGAGATGCACGCCATCCTGGCCGAGTACGACCTCCCCTACCACTTCACCGAGGAGGTTGAGGAGGCGGCACAACATATCCGCGGCGAAATCACCGCACGCGAAATTGCCTCCCGTCGCGACTTCCGCGAGGTGACGACCTTCACCATCGATCCGGCCGATGCCAAAGATTTCGACGATGCCCTCTCGGTGCGTCGCCTGCGTGAAGGCGTGTGGGAGGTGGGTGTCCACATCGCCGATGTGACCCACTATGTGCGGCCCCATTCGGTCATCGACGAGGAGGCCGTGGTGCGTGGCACATCGGTCTATCTGGTCGACCGCACCGTGCCGATGCTGCCCGAACGGCTTTCGAACGAGCTCTGCTCACTCCGCCCCCACGAGACGAGTCTCTGTTTCTCGGCGGTCTTCACGCTGAACGAAAATCTCGACCTGCTCGACGAGTGGTTTGGTCGCACGGTGATTCACTCCAACCATCGCTTCACCTACGAGGAGGCGCAGCAGGTGATTGAAACGGGCCGTGGCGACTATGCCGAGGAGGTGCTGACGCTTCATCGTCTGGCACAGGGGCTGCGCACGGAGCGTTTCAAGCACGGCGCCATCGCCTTCGAACGCGAAGAGATGCGCTTCCGGCTCGACGAGGCGGGGAAACCCGTCGGGGTCTACTTCAAAGTGCAGCAGGAGGCCAATCAGCTCATCGAGGAGTTTATGTTGCTGGCCAACCGCCGCGTGGCCGAGTTCTGCGCCCATCGTCGCGCCGAAAAGGGGCGCAAAATACCCCGCACGATGGTCTACCGCATCCACGACACACCCAGCGAGGAGAAGCTCGACCGTTTCCGCGAATTTGCCCTCCGCTTCGGCCATCTGTTCCGCGCCTCGAAGGGACGTGCCGTGGCCAAGGAGATGAACAAGCTGCTCGCTTCGCTACACGGCAAGGCCGAGGAGAATGCCCTCTCGATCATGGCCGTGCGCTCGATGGCCAAGGCAACCTATTCGACCGACAACATCGGTCACTACGGCCTCGCCTTCCCCTACTACACCCACTTCACCTCGCCCATTCGTCGCTATCCCGACATGCTGGTGCACCGCCTGCTGGCCCACTACCTCGACGGAGGTCGTTCGGCCGACAAGGAGCAGCTCGAAGGGTTGTGTGTCCACGCTTCGGAGCGCGAAGTGGTTGCTGCAGAGGCCGAGCGCGCCTCGATTAAATACAAAATGGTCGAGTTCATGAAGGAGCATCTGGGCGAGGAGTTCGACGGCCACATCTCGGGACTCAGCGAGTGGGGCATCTACATCGAGCTCGACCAGACCCATATCGAGGGCATGGCCTACCTGCGCGACATCGAGTGGGACTACTTCCAATTTGACCCCGAGCGCTACGAAATCTACGGACACCGCACCGGCAAGACCCTCACGCTGGGCGACCGCGTACGCATCAAGGTACATCGCGCCGATCTGCAAAAACGACAACTCGACTTCGAGGTGGTCAGCTTCTAAATCGACAAAAACTTGTTTTTCAGCCGCGAAAAACAAGTTTTTTTTCGAAGAGTTGCTAAATCATTAAAAATTATCTAACTTTGCGAAAGATATTAAAACGATTTAATCGTCGAAGATTCAACAACCAACAACCAATATTACCTAAAACCGACCCACAAGATGAAACAGTTTGTTGTGCTCTTACTCGCGGCGCTCTGCCTTGCAGCATGCAGCAAAGCAGAGATTGACGAGTTTAGCGAACCCGTTGCAATCGCCGGTGAACCTCTTTCATTCAGCGTCATCCAACAAGAGGCCCGCGCAGCCTTCTTCCAAGGCGAAGGTCACGGCGTGGTTTGGGAGGGCGACGAGGCCATCAGTATCCGCGCCTATCCCTATGGTGAGCCGTCGTCCGGCGCGAAACAGCGTGGCAACTACTCGGTCGACAAGAAGGGCAATTGTGCTTTGCTGACCGAGAAGAGTGCCAATGGGGCCAATCCCTATCAAGAAATCACATGGAGTGGCAGCAAGATGACCCTTGTGGCCTACTATCCGGCCACGAACAATGCCACGGTGACCAATCTTTGGGAACTTCCGCTCGCCGACGAGCAGGTGCAAGCTCGTGCCAACGACCACAGCCACCTCACAAACTATGTCATTATGCAGACCGAGCCGCAACACTTCGAGGAGAAGCCCGAGCGGGTCGAGTTGCGTTTTGTCAACCTCTGCTCGATAATCGAGTTGACACTCAAAGGGCCCGCGACCCACACCATCAAGGAGGTGTCGCTCGTCACCACCTCGACCAACGACCTTTCGGGTACACAGGGACACCTCAACGCCACGCCCTCGCTCTATACGGCGAACGGTGCACTGAAAGATGCTTCGCTGTTGAAGGCCTATGTCGACAAAAACAGCTTGGAGAATTACGGCTCGAAGCAGGTGCGATTGACGCTCGGCGAGCCGGCAGCCCTCTCCACCGCCGAGGGTCTCAAACTCTATCTGGTGACCCTGCCCGGCCAACATGCGAAGAACGAGATTACGGTACAGGTGGTCACAACCACGGGGAAGGTGGCCGAGATTCCGATGGGAGCCATCAATCTCTGCATGAATAAGGTCTATCGCCCGTTGATTACCCTCACCGAGGCCGATTTCACCAAAACGCTGAACGAAGCGGCCGAAATCGCCATCAAGGGGCACGATGCCACCACGCCCTATTGGGGCAGTGTCAACCTCACGGAGGGTGCAACCATCATCACCTCGCGCATGCAGACCAACGGACGCAATGCCACGATGACCCTTTCGCAGATTCCCGAGCGTTTCACTTACAGCGAGGCGACCCCCTGGCAGACGATGGCGGCACACAACAGCGCCTGTCCCGATGTGACCATCGAGGCGCTGACCGACGGCAAGATTTTCATTGCCACCTCGGGGTCGAGCAGTACCATTGTGACAGCGATGAAGGAGGATGGATGGACACAGGAGACCCCCGTAAAATCGGAATCGAAAACCGAGACCATCAAATATTCGAACGGCACCGACGAAGGCTATTTCACCCTCTGGTCCAAGAACTATACGCGCGGCGAAGAGCTCAAACTCTCCGACCTGCGCACGAAGCTCTTTGGCAGCAATTCGGTGGATTTCCGCGGCATTCGTCCCGTTGCCACCAGCATCACATGGGCACCGGCCAAGATGACGGTCGAAAGCGTCACCAAAGGATTGCTGACGACCTTCAAAGAGGGGGCCACGCTGACCTCGAACAGCGGAGCCACGATTCACTCCACGCTCGACAAAGCCATTCCGAAAGGATTTGTCGGTATGGAGTTGTACACGGTCAGCGGCAGTACGGCCTCGACCACCGTATCGGCACGAGCCGAGAGCGCAGGTATCGCCTATGCCATCTGTCCGGCATCGCTCTACCCCACCTATGCCGACCACACCGCAAGTGCCGATGTGACCGGCTGGAAGCAAATCGAAAGTTTCTACGGCTCGGATAACCAGCTGTATTACATCCTCGGCAAGCAGGTGGCCGTCGGCGACATCATCACCCTCGCCTATGGCAGTGCTCCGCTGCCCGTTTCAAGCCGCGAGGAACTCGGCACGGGCATCCTGATGGGCGACTTAACGGTGAGCGAGGAGGCTGTTGTTGACGAGATTACGGTCAATGGCACCCTGATTGACATCCGCCCCTTCACGGCCGGCTCGGAGCTCTATCCGCAGAACGAATATCAGTTGCTCCCTTCGGGGGTCGAAGAGTTGTTGGGAACGGGATACTCCTACGCCACGGGGTTGCAGGAGCAGCGCGGCCCGACGCAGTTTACCACGAAAAGTGCAGGTACGGTCTATTTGGCCACCACCAACGGCCAACCGAGCGGATGGAGCAGCACGGGCAAAACATTTACCACCACACTGCTATCGGGGCAGGTAAAGGTGTGGGAAACCATCACCTACACCATTTATCAACGCGCTTGTACGGCCGGCGAAACGGTCTCGGTTGCCTCGGGTGGTGACTATTCGCCGTTGCTCTTCGGCAAAGAGTTGCGCGTGAATGCACCGGCAACCCCGGGTGTTACGATTGTCAAATCGCCCGACAACCTCTTCCGCACGAAGCACGTCACGAATGCAAACATCCACGTTCTTCCCGACGGCAGCTACCTCGCGCTCTGCACCAATACGCGCTTTACCCACTCGACGGCCATCTACCGTTCGGTCGACAAGGGTGCGACCTGGGCGCTGTACAGCACCCCGACCAAGATGAACTTCACACGATTGTTCGAGCACAACGGCGCACTCTACATCATGGGTGTCGAGAGTGGCGGCTACGATTTGGTCATCTGCAAATCGACCGACAACGGCAAGACCTGGACCACTCCCGACAGCACGAGTGGCTCCGGCTATATTTACCTCGGCAATCGCGACGGCATCGGTGGCGATGGCGAAAAAATCAAGGGGCACCATGCACCCACCTCGATGGCCATCTACGATGGTCGCATCTGGCGTGCCATGGAGGACCACAACGACAAAGACCTCATCTTCCCGTTTGTGATTTCGGCGCCGGTCGATGCCGACCTGCTCGACCCCGCGAGTTGGACACGCTCGAATCTGGTGTACTTTACCGAGGCCTCGCGTTACACCTATGGCGGTCATACCATCCTGCGCCTGATTGAGGGCAATGTGGTCGTCGGTCCCGACGGGAAGCTCTACAACCTGTTGCGTGCTTCGTGTCGCACGGCCAGCAAATATGCCTGCCTGGCGCGTGTCGAGAAGGTGAGCGGCGACTACCAATTACAGGTTGCCCAATCCGATTTTATCGAGTTGCCAGGTGGTGACAAGAAGTTCACGATTATCTACGACGAGGAGAGCGGCCGCTATTGGACCCTGACCAATCCGGCCGATGAGGCGGGATTCGACCACGCCGGAAAATTCTACACCTCGGACGGTATCACCTTCGACATGATGCGTAACCGCGTGGCACTCTATTCGTCGGCCGATTTGCGCAATTGGACACTCGAACGCGACAAGATCATCTACAACGCCGACCCCTTCTTCCACGGCTACCAATACATCGACTGGAAGATTGACGGCGACGACATCGTCTTGGTGAGCCGCACTGCCTCGCCCGAGGAGCGCGGGCTGCCCATCCGCCAACACGATGCCAACATGATGACCTTCCACCGCATCGAGAATTTCCGCAATTAAGGTGTCGGTATTCGGGTTTTATTTCGTACATTTGCATTAATGTATCGTATAACACTCGTCATACCGACCTTCAACCGCGCAGCATCGCTTGTGCGAGCCCTCGAATCGGTGGCTCGGCAACGGCTCGACCCCGCCTTGTGGGAGTGTCTGATTATCGACAACGCTTCGACCGACCATACGGCCGAGGCTGTTGCTCGTTTTGCTGTCGCACACCCCTCGCTCCACCTGCGCTTGGTGCGCGAGGAGCAGCAGGGCGTTGCCTACGCACGCAACCGTGCCCTGCAAGAGGCAACGACCGAACTCATCTGCTCGATTGACGACGACGAGCGTATCAACGAGGGGTTCTTGGAGGCCTATCTCCGCTTCTTCGATGCACATCCCGAGGCCACGGTGGCCGGCGGGCGGATTATTGCCGAATATGAGCAGGAACGGCCCCGTTGGATGTCGCGCTGGACCGAGCAGCCGATTGCCAATCCGATGGATTATGGCGATGCGGTGCGGCCCTTTCCGCGCAATGCACTACCCGGGGGCGGCAACATGGGCTTTCGTCGCTCCGCAGCCCTGCAATTTGGTTTTGCCACCGAGTTGGGTCGCACGGGCGGGAAGCTCATCGGGGGCGAGGAGAACGACTTCCTGCTGCGTCTTCGTGAGGCGGGGCACACGCTGTGGTACCTGCCCGATGCCGTGATGTGGCACATCATCCCCCCCGAGAAGTGCACCGACGACTACCTCCGTCGCCTCGCCTACCACATCGGCATCAGTCAGCGCCGTCGTGCCGTGCTGCGTGGCTCGCTCGGTCGTGCCCGCATCGTCGAGGTGCTGAAATGGGTCGCTACGGGACTCCTGGCCTTCACACTGCGCCCCGGCCAGACACGTCGGGTGGTGCGTATGCGCTACGAAATCACGCGCGGTCTCTTTGCCCGCGAGGGGTAAAATCCATTGCACAGCCCCAGAAATAGGTATAAATACTTATCGCCGAAGCACAAAAAAGGCGTACCTTTGATTGATTTATTGTGGCCGGCAAGCTCGGCCCGATGACCCAAACTGCAAGAAGAGACTTAAAAACTTAAATACAAAACACTTATGGTAGATATTTTCGAACGTCTGGAAAAGAATGCCGGTGGCCCGATTGGTCAGTACATGGGTTATGCACACGGCTACTACGCCTTCCCGAAGTTGGAGGGTGAAATCGGTCCCCGCATGAAGTTCCGTGGCAAGGAGATGCTCAATTGGAGCTTGAACAACTATCTGGGTCTGGCCAACCACCCCGAGGTGCGCAAGGCCGATGCCGAGGGTGCCGCCAAGTTTGGTATGGCTGCTCCGATGGGTGCCCGCATGATGAGCGGTCAGACCATCTATCACGAGCAGCTGGAGCGCGAGTTGGCCGAGTTCGTCGGCAAGGAGGATGCCTTCCTCTTGAACTTCGGTTATCAGGGTATGCTCTCGATTATCGACTGCCTCCTGACGCCGCGCGACGTGGTGGTCTACGATGCCGAGGCTCACGCCTGCATCATCGACGGCCTGCGCATGCACAAGGGCAAGCGCTTTGTCTTTGGCCACAACGACATGGATTCGCTGCGCCTGCAACTGCGCCACGCCACGGAGTTGGCCGAGGAGCAGAACGGTGGCGTGCTGGTCATCACCGAGGGTGTATTCGGCATGAAGGGTGACTTGGGCAAACTCGACGAGATTGTCGCTTTGAAGAAGGAGTTCCAGTTCCGCCTGCTCGTTGACGACGCACACGGCTTTGGTACGATGGGCCCGAAGGGTCGCGGTACGGCAGCTCACTTCGGCGTCACGGAGGGTGTCGACGTATTGTTCAACACCTTTGCCAAGTCGATGGCCGGCATCGGTGCCTTCGTAGCATCGCACCGCTGGTTGGTGAACCTGCTGCGCTACAACATGCGTTCGCAACTCTACGCCAAGTCGCTGCCCATGCCGATGGTTATCGGCGCCTTGAAGCGTATCGAGCTCATTCGCGAGCACCCCGAGTTCCAGGAGAAGTTGTGGACCGTGGTACGCGCCATGCAGTCGCAGCTCGTGGAGAACGGTTTCAACATCGGTGTAACGAACTCGCCCGTAACGCCCGTATTCCTCAAAGGTGGCGTTCAGGAGGCAACGAACCTCGTGGTTGACCTGCGCGAGAACCACAATGTATTCTGCTCGATGGTGATTTACCCCGTCATTCCGAAGGGCGAAATCATCCTGCGCATCATCCCCACGGCGGCTCACACGTTGGAGGATGTGGCCTACACGATCAATGCCTTCAAGGCCGTACGCGAGAAGTTGGAGCAGGGCGTTTACGCCTCGATGCCGATTCCGATGCGCGCCGACGAGGGTTTCAAGGTACGCTAAACAGGAAATTCCTATAAGAAAAGACGTTTCACACCGTGAAGCGTCTTTTTTTGTTCACTTACAACGAAGGGGAAAGCGGGCCACTGTAAGTTTCTGGTGGAACAGAAAAAAAAATGCAAAATGCAGCATTCAAAATGCAAAATCAGGCTTGTACAACCTACAACACGTCACCGAGAGAGCCGCAAGGCGCGTGGCGGCCTACAATAGTAGCACGGCCGTTCCTGCCTCTGTTCAGATTGCTACGCTCTCTACGTTCGCTCGCAATGACGTTTTTCGCCAACTTGTTCATTTTGAATTGCTCATATACGTTTCACCTACTTCTGTAAGTGATTCGAAAAAACAGGGGAGTGACCCGCAAGGCCACACCCCTTCCATCAAAAATTAACCCTTTATATATCTCCCGGTCGGATGAGTTCCGTGAGGTAGTGATGCAGATAGTAGAGATCCGGCTCACCTTGTATAACCTCATGTAGGAACAACTCCTCCTCCTCGGAGATGGTGTTGTGCAATTTGTCGTGGTCTACATCCTCCATAGGCAACTCGTTTTAGTGTGTGTGATTTACGACTATACAACGCATCCCCCACCGAGAATATTGTGCCACGCGCTAACTTAACACGACATTTTTTTCCTTAATCAGTCGGCGCAGGTTAATCAGGGCATAGCGCATGCGCCCCAACGCCGTGTTGATGCTCACATCGGTCTGCTCGGCAATCTCCTTGAAACTCAAATTGCCATAGTAGCGCATCCGCACCACCTCGCGCTGTTCCTCGGGCAGCAGATCGACAAGGGCACGAATATCCGCGGCAATCTGCTCGCTTATGATGCGGTCCTCGGCGGTCGGTTCGGCAAAACGCAACGTGCCCAGCACATCGTAGCCGGCATCGCTCTCGCTGACCGACTTATCCTGTTTTTGGGCGCGGAAATGGTCGATGACCTGATTGTGGGCAATGCGTAACACCCACGACAAGAAACGGCCGCTATCGACATAGCGTCCCTCGTCAATGACACGAACAGCTTTGATGAAGGTATCTTGAAGAATATCCTCGGCGAGGTCACGATCTTTGACCATCATGCGGATATAATCCCGCACACGACGGCTGTGACGCTCGATGAGCTGCGATATGGCACTCGAATCACCTGCAAGATAGTGACCCAGCAAGGCGCGGTCACTCAACACTTGTGCATTCATACTCTTTGGTATTGGTTAAAAGAGCAGAAATTCTTCGATAGGCAATTCTTTTTTGTGCAAATGCAGTGAATAATCGGGTTCTGAAACGACGCGCTTGGCGTTGTTTTCGATTGCAAGATAGGCATTAAAAATCGATTTTCCAAATTTCCGCGACAAAAGCACTCGCTCGCGAGTCGGTTGACGGCCGGCATCCACCGCAAAGAATATGCCACAGAGAGCCCTGTAAGCCCCATTTGCAGTTCAAAACCTTCGTTCGCCACTCGGCGTCGAAACGGCAAAAGCGCAGGGTGAATCGCCCGATGTGCCTTACCTATATATAATAGCGAAGGGGCCGACCGCACCAAAACAGCGGGTCAGCCCCTTTGCAAAGGTTTCTCTATACTACTCCGAAATGCCCGACTACTCGAACGACGCCGGATAGCCCAGCAGTTGATACATCAGCGCCTGCGCCATACGACGTTGCCCCTCCGTATTGGGATGGAGGCGGTCACGACGCTCTCCCAGGCGGAAGTAGCGGCCATGCTCGTCGAGGGTCGGCATCAAGCCTGCCACGGCAGCAAAGTCGATGACCGGTACCCCCCAAAGCTGACCTGCCTCGTGGATGGCCTCGACATACTCGGCATGGAAGTGTCCCACGCGATTGGCGCACTCCTCGCCCGGCATCAACTCGCCATTACCACGCAGGAAGACCCCGCGATGAATCGGCGTGAGCAGGATAATCTGCTGGGTGGGATAGTTGCGTTTGAGAAAGTCGAGTGCCTTGTTGATACGACCGCGCGTAGTCGTGTCATCCATCACCAGGCGACGAGTCCAGCGACGCTCCGAACGGCCATCGTCAAAGAGCTGCACCTTCTCGACCTGCGTCGTGAACCACTCGCCGAGCGGCGTGTCATTGCCGTAGTCGTTCGTGCCCATGAAAATCAGGATGGCATCGACCTCCTGTCCTTGTTCGGCAAGCAGTTTCTTGGCCTGGGGGATGATGTGGTGCCACTGTTGTCCACTGATGGCATAGACATAAGGCGTAAAGCCCATCCACTCGGCCAGGTATTGCCAGTAGACCTGCTGCGTCTTGGTCTGACGCTTATCGGTAATCGAATCGCCGAGCAGTGCCACCCGCTTGCCATACCAAGGATTTTCGATGACGAGTTGTTGGGGTTGCTCCTGCTTCTTCTTGGCCTCGACCCCAAGCGGTGCCAACAACACGCAGGCTAACAGGAGGGTGAATAAGGTGCGCATAACTTTCTGTCTTAGGTCGTACAATGACGGAGTCTAAAAATAATTTTGAATTTTTAATAGCTGCGGGCAAAGAGCACACGGCGGTGCGAAGGTTTCCCCGAGAAGATGCAAACGCCCTCCTCGTCGACTGCATCGAGCGGAATGCAGCGAATCGTCGCCTTCGTGGCCTCCTTGATAGCCACCTCTGTTTCGACCGTACCATCCCAGTGTGCCGAGATGAAACCACCCTTCTCGTTGAGTACCTGCTGGAACTCCTCCCACGAATCGACCTTCGTAATCATCGAGTTGCGGTAGTCGAGCGCCTTTTGGTAGATGTTCTGCTGGATGTCGGTCATCAGCTGCTCGATGAGATCCTCCAAGCCCTCTTGCGCGATGGTCTGCTTCTCGAGCGTATCGCGGCGCACCAGTTCGATGGTGCCATTCTCCATATCGCGACCACCCATGGCCAGACGAACGGGCACACCCTTCAACTCGTACTCGGCAAACTTAAAGCCCGGGCGGACATTGTCGCGATCGTCAACCTTCACGCTGATACCACGCTTACGCAGCTCCGCAGCAATTGCATCGAAACGCTCGCAGATGGCGGCCAACTGCTCGGCCGACTTGTAAATCGGCACCATCACCACCTGAATCGGCGCCAACTTCGGCGGCAACACCAAACCGTTGTTATCGGAGTGCGCCATAATCAGCGCACCCATCAGACGGGTCGAAACACCCCACGAGG
>CAZTCM010000018.1:0-18716 GCA_964612285.1 uncultured Alistipes sp. | reverse complement strand
CAACAAGCTCTATTTCGGCGACGACGACCTGCTCGTGGCCGAGGTCATCGACAACACCACCTCGCGCGGACGCACGTTGCGTTTCCTCTTCGACGGGCCCTATGACGAGTTCAAAAAGGCCCTCTTTGCACTGGGTGAAACACCCCTGCCGCGCTGGGTACGCGAGCAGGTCGAGCCCGAAGATGCCGAGCGCTACCAGACAATTTTTGCCGCCAACGAGGGTGCCGTAGCAGCCCCCACGGCCGGCATGCACTTCTCGAAGCACCTGCTCAAACGCATGGAAATCAAGGGCGTGGAGAGTGCGTTCCTCACACTGCATGTCGGCTTGGGCAACTTCCGCACGGTAGACGTCGAGGACCTCTCGAAACACAAGATGGACTCCGAACAATACATCGTATCGGACGAGGCAGCTGCGGCCGTCAACAAGGCCAAGCGAGGCAATCGCCGCATCGTAGCCATCGGCACGACCGTCATGCGCACGCTCGAAACCGTTGTCTCGACCGGCGGCATGATTAAATCGGATACGGGCTGGACCAACAAATTCATCTTTGCCCCCTACGAATTTACGGTGGCCGATGCCATGGTCTCAAACTTCCACCTCCCCTTCTCGACCCAACTGATGATGGTGGCGGCTTTTGGCGGTTACGACCTGGTGATGAAGGCTTACAAGGAGGCCTTCGAGGCGGGGTATCGTTTCGGCACTTACGGCGACGCCATGCTCATCCGTTAGCAGCAGCGGTTTTTTCGGAATTTTTCACTATCTTTGCACTTGTAAATCCATCTGAACCATGGCAAACAAGATTCTGTATATCTGCCAAGAGATTACTCCCTATCTCCCCGAGACGGAGTGCTCGACGCTGTGCCGTCAGTTGACGCAGGCGATGCAGGAGCGCGGCAACGAGATTCGCTCGTTCATGCCCCGCTATGGCTGCATCAACGAACGTCGCCACCAACTGCACGAGGTGATTCGTCTCTCGGGCATGAACCTCATCATCGACGACAACGACCACCAGCTTATCATTAAGGTGGCCTCGATTCCCTCGGCGCGCGTGCAGATCTACTTCATCGACAACGACGACTACTTCGCACGAAAAGCGGCCCTCGTCGACCCCGAAACGGGCGAGGGGTTTGCCGATAACGACGAACGCGCCATCTTCTTTGCACGCGGCGTGCTCGAAACGGTGAAGAAGTTGCGCTGGGTGCCCACCATCGTGCACTGTCACGGGTGGTTCTCGGCCATTGCGCCCGTCTATCTGAAACGCGTCTTTGCCGACGACCCGATTTTCCGCGATGTGAAGGTGGTCGTATCGCTCTATGGCGACACCCTCCCCGCGAAACTCGACCCCACCATCGCCGAAAAGATTGCCGGCGAGGGGGTATCTGACGAAAATCTGTCGGTTTTGAGCGACCCTTCATACGAAAATCTCTGCCGTTTCGTTCTTGACTATGTCGACGGGGTGGTCGTGGCCTCCGAGCAGGTACCGGCCCAAATACTCGACCTGGCCCGCAAGAGTGGTAAGCCCATGTTGGAGTATCAGGCACCCGAAGAGGCAGACTTTTTCGATAATTACAACCGATTCTATGATGAGATTCAATAATTTGAAACGCACAATCAAGGTGCTTGCAGCGGTCGCAGCAGTTGTGCTGACGGCCGCCTGCGATGTCGAGGTCGACGATACGCTGGGGGCCAACCTCGTGCCTGAAAACCAGCAGATGAAGGCCGGATACCTCTCCTTGAAACCCGCCATTGATGCGTTGAACCCCCGAAAATATGTCGAGACGCGCCTCTACCAGACCGACTCGATTGTCAGCTCGAACATCTCGAACGGATACATGGGCTCGACCTTCGACGAGAAGCTGGGGCGTCGCACCGCCGCGTTCCTGACGCAGTATACCAATTATTATACGGTCGACTCGGGCTATTTCGGCTACCTTCCCTTCTTCGACTCGGCGCAGCTGACCCTCTCAATCGACACCTACGGGGGCGATACGACCAAGGTGGTGAATTTTGGCATCTTCGAGGTGACCAGCAACGACTACCTCGAATTGGGCGACGACACGGATGACGACGGTGAGAGCGACACGACCTTCTACATGAATTTCGACCCCGCAGCCCAAGGCTTTGTGGCCGAGGAGCCCCTCTTCACCTTCTCGATTGGTGGCGAGCGCGGGCCGGCAACCACCGCCGTGACGCTGACCCCGACCGAGGCCGGTAACGACTTCATCGACCGCCTGTTCCTCAAAAAGAAGGGGTGGAAATATTTTGGCGACTACTCAATCTACTCGCGCGACAGCATCGAGCAGTGGATAGAGGAGTTCAAGGGCCTCTACATCAAGCCGCTGAACGAGCCCGAAGGCGAGGGTGCCATCTATGTCACAACGCTCGAAAGTTCGACCCTCTCGATTTACGGCCGTAACCGCCGCAAGGAGGACCCGTCGCTGATTCAGGATACGATTGGTATGGTCTACTATTTCTACGATGCGTACTACTCGACCCACTCGAATGTCTCGATCAACACCATCCAGCACGACTATACGCAGGGGTCGCTCAACCTCGACCTGACGCAAATCAACGAGGCGGCCGCGCAGCGCGCAGAGCGTTCGCAACTGCTCGTCGAGGGAATGGGCGGTGTATTGAGCGAGCTGACCTTCACGCAAGAGTTCTTCGACGCCTTGCAGGCCGAGCTCGACAAGGAGAATACCGCCTCGGGCAAGAGCTTCTCGACGTTGGCCTTCTCGCAGGCGATGATGTACATCTACCTCCCGTCGAGCATCTACGACTACCTCTCCATCGGACCGGAGCTGGGTGAGCAATACACCTCGCTGCTCGATGAGATGGATCAGGCACAGAGCCGTCTGGGTCTCTACACGGATTACAAGAAGCTGACCGGCATCTCGGACTATGCCTACTCCTACGAGCAGTCGTACAGCACGACGCTCGACTACGACGGCTACATCAACCGCAGCCACGGCCGTTATGCGATGAACATCACGGGCTATATGCAGCAGTTGTGGAACAGCTATCAGGAGGAGTGCAAGGCGGCCCAAAAGGAGGGTCGCGCCGTAGACCTCTCGAAGGTCGAAAAACGGGTCATCTACCTCGGGCCCGAGGCATACAGCGTCTACTCGTTCTCGAACAGTTATCTGCAAGGAGCGAACAACGACACCGAGCCGGCGCTCACGGCACCAATCTGGTTTGAGTTTACCTACAACATGGTGCTTTAAGTCCTTGAAAACAAAGCCAAAGGCGAAACCTATGTCCCGTACATAGGTTTTCGTGTTTTAGAAACCACCACCCGCACGGGTGGATAGATTAGCGAAGATAAAAGACTGTTATGCAGGAAAATTTAGTAATTGTCGAGTCGCCGGCCAAGGCCAAAACCATCGAAAAATTCCTGGGTGGGAATTTCATGGTGCGTTCGAGCTTCGGCCACATTCGCGACCTCGCAAAGAAGGATTTGGGCATCCACATTGATGCGGGGTTTGCCCCCATCTATGAAATTCCGACCGAGAAGAAGAAGGTCGTGGCCGAACTCTCGAAGTTGGCCCAGACGAAGACCGTGTGGCTCGCCTCCGATGAAGACCGCGAAGGAGAGGCCATCGCATGGCACCTGACCGAAGTGTTGGGTCTCCCGATTGATCAGACGAAGCGCATCGTCTTCCACGAAATCACGAAGAAGGCGATTTTGGAGGCCATCGAGCAGCCGCGCACGGTTGATATGAACCTCGTACACGCCCAGCAGGCTCGTCGCGTGCTGGACCGTTTGGTGGGTTTCGAACTCTCGCCCGTACTTTGGAAGAAGGTGCGTCCGTCGCTCTCGGCAGGACGTGTGCAGTCGGTCGCCGTGCGACTGATTGTGGAGCGCGAGCGCGAAATCATCGCCTTCCAGCCCACTCCCTACTTCCGCGTCGTAGCCCAATTCTTTGCCCAGGAGGCCCCCGAGAAGACGCTCTTCAAGGCCGAACTCTCGCGCCGTTTCGATACGGAGGAGGAGGCTCGCACCTTCCTCGAAAGGTGTAAGGAGGCAACCTTCCGCGTCGTAAAGTCCGAGGAGAAGCCCGCGCAGCGCTTCCCCGCACCCCCCTTCACCACCTCGACACTACAACAGGAGGCCAGCCGTAAACTCGGCATGAGCGTATCGCAGACCATGTCGGTGGCGCAGCACCTCTACGAGCAGGGTTTGATTACCTACATGCGTACCGACTCGGTAAACCTCTCGGTGCAGGCTCTGGCGCAGTGCAAAGAGGAGATTACCAAACATTTTGGCGAGCAGTACCACCGCTGGTTCAACTACAAAACCAAGAGCAAAGGGGCTCAGGAGGCGCACGAGGCGATTCGCCCCTCCTACATCGACCGCCAGCAGATTGAGGGTTCGTCGGCCGAGAAGCGGTTGTACGACCTGATTTGGAAACGCACGGTGGCCTCACAGATGGTTTGCGCCGAATTGGACCGCACGACCATCACCATCGAGATTGGCGGCAGCGAGTTGCAGTTCATCGCCCAGGGCGAGGTGATTCGTTTCGACGGTTTCCTCAAACTCTACTCCGAGTCGACCGACGACGATACGACGAGCGAGGGGAGCGAGGGCGTGTTGCCGAAGTTGTCGGCCGGTGACCTGCTGACAGCGAAGCAAATCAGTGCCACGGAGCGTTATACGATGCCGCCGGCACGCTACAACGAGGCATCGCTCGTGAAGCGGCTCGAAGAGCTCGGCATCGGCCGTCCGTCGACCTATGCCCCGACCATCACGACCATCATCAACCGCGGCTATGTCGAGAAGCAGTCGCGCGAGAGCCAGAAACGCGCCTACCTGCAACTGACCCTCGCGAACGGGAAGTTGAGCGCCAAGAGCCACAGCGAAAGCGTCGGCAAGGAGCGCAACCGCCTCTCGCCGACCGACATCGGCATGCTTGTGAACGACTACCTCGAAACACAATTCGGGCCGATTCTTGACTACAACTTCACGGCTTCGGTCGAAAAGGAGTTTGACCGCGTGGCCGAGGGTGAGATTACCTGGGACAAGATGATTGGCGACTTCTACACCCCCTTCCACCGGATGGTCGACGAGGCCATCGGCACGCAGACCGACCACAAGAGTCAGGTGCGCGTGTTGGGCACCGACCCCAAGACGGGACGTGCCGTGAAGGCACGCATCGGCCGCTATGGCCCGATGGTAGAAATCGAAGCCGAGGAGGGCGGCAAGGCACAGTTTGCCTCGCTCAAAAAGGGACAGCTCATCGAATCGATTTCGCTCGAAGAGGCCCTCGAACTCTTCGCCCTTCCGCGCACGGTGGGCGAACTCGACGGCGAGGAGTTGGTGGTCGGCATCGGCCGCTATGGCGCCTACATCCGTCGTGGCAAGGAGTTCACCTCGTTGCAGAAGGGCGATGACCCCTACACGGTGAGCTATGAGCGCTGCGTCGAGTTGGTGAAGGCCCGCGAGGCCTCGGTGACCGCTGCACGCACACCGTTGCGCACCTTCGACGAGGACAAAGAGATGCTCATCAAGCAGGGGCCCTATGGCGCCTACATCGCCTACAAGGGAAAGAACTACCGCATCCCGAAGGGGGCGAAGGTCGAAACACTGACCCTCGACGCGTGCATGGAGATTGTACAGAAGTCGAAAAAACGATAGAACAACTTAATACAAACTTGATTATGAAGCAACTGTTGACACTGCTGGCCATTCTCTGCGCTGCATCGAGCGTGATGGCCCAAGAGGCCGAGAAGAAGGCCGAAGGTTACATCTTCACCGACCAGAAAATCATCGAGACCACGCCGGTCAAGAACCAGAATCGCAGCGGCACCTGCTGGTGCTACTCGACGATGACCTTCCTCGAAAGCGAAATCCTGCGTGCCGGCGGGGAGGCCATTCACCTCTCGGAGATGTGGATTGTGCGCCACTCCTTCATGGAGAAGGCCGAGCGCTATGTGCGCATGCACGGCTCGCTGAACTTTGCCGAGGGTGGTGCTGCCCACGACGTGACGGAGGGCATCAAGAAGTATGGCGTCGTACCGTTTGAGGTCTACAAAGGGTTGAATTACGGCACCGAGTTGCCCGATTTCCACGAGTTGTCGGCCGTCTTGAAGAGCTATCTGGATGCCGTGATGCAGGCCGGCGAGCGTTCGCGTCGCCCCCTCTCGACCGCCTGGAAACGCGGTTTCAACGCCCTGCTCGACGAATATTTCGGCGAGATGCCCGAGACCTTCATCTGGAAGGATAAGGAGTATACACCCAAATCGTTTGCCGAGGCGCTGCCCATCGACATGGAGGACTACATCGACATCAGCTCCTTCACCCACCACCCCTTCTACACGAAGTTCATCCTCGAAGTGCCCGACAACTGGATGTGGGGCGAGGTCTACAACCTGCCGCTCGACGAGATGATGCAGGTCATCGACCATGCCCTCGAAAATGGTTATACACTGGCGTGGGGTACGGATGTGAGCGAGAAGGGTTTCAGCCGCACGAAGGCCATCGGCGTAATTCCCGAGACCGACCCCAAATCGATGAGCGGCACCGAGGCCGAGCGTTGGGGACAACTGACGGCCAAGGAGCGTGAGGCGGCTCTCTACTCCTTCGACAAGCCCGGCAAGGAGCGCGAAATCAATCAGCAGATGCGCCAGGAGGCTTTCGACAACTATGAAACAACCGACGACCACGGCATGGTCATCGTGGGCACGGCCGTAGACCAAAATGGCACGCCCTACTACAAGGTGCAGAATTCGTGGGATACGGTGAAGCCTTATGACGGTTTCTGGTACTTCTCGAAGCCCTTCGTAGCCTACAAGACCACCGACGTAATGGTCAACAAGAAGGCGCTGCCAAAGGCCATTGCCAAGAAGTTGGGCTTCTAAACCGGTTTATCGCGTAGCAACGACGAGGTAATCCTCGTGCTGCATGACGGAGAGTACGATGTGCTCTCCGTTTTTAATTTGTCCCGTGAGGCTGTCGCCCTCCACGGCCAACAGATGCACATCGTCGCGCAACGACAATTGGTTGTCGCCCGCCAACTTATAGAGCGCCTCCTTCGCACACCACGCGACGGCCAAAAAGTGGGGAGCAGTCGATAATCGAGCCTCCTCGTCGGTCAGGTAGCGACCACTGACTCGCGCAAAACGGCGGTCGAGCCGTTCGATATCAATCCCTACGGGGTGGTCGGCAATAAGCACCGCAACTCGATTGGCTCCGTGCGACACCGAGATATGCTCCTCGCGCCCCACCAGCACGGGGGCACCCACCCGATTGTAGGCAATCTCGACCTCGCGTCCCAACCGACGACGCACCAAGGCCCGCCACGTCAGATATTCGCGGCGACGGCGCTCCGAGCCGAACTGCACAGCTTGTTGCTGTTCGGCTTCGGTGGTCCAATCGGCTGCCTCCTCGGGCGACATCAGCGGCTCGACGAACCAGGCATACCTCATAGAATCTCTATCTTGATTTTGTCAATGCGGTGGCGCTCCATCTCGGTCACCGTGAAACGAATGTCGTGCGACACAAAGCTGTCGCCCTTGCGCGGGAAGTCTCGTTTGAGTTCGAGCATCATGCCGGCCAGTGTCTCGGCCTCGCCACGCACATCGGAGAAGGTATCCTCGTCGAGGTCGAGGATGCGCTCGAAATCGACGATGTGCGCCTTCCCCTCGAAGAGGTAGCAGTTGGGGCCCAAGGTCGTATAGAGTTGCTCGTCGACATCGCTCTCGTCGGAAATCTCGCCGACCACCTCCTCGATGATATCTTCGAGCGAGACGAGGCCCAGCGTCGAGCCATACTCATCGACTACGATGGCCATGTGGACCTTGTGCGACTGGAACTCTTCGAGCAGATCGTTGATTTTCTTGTGTTCGGGAACAAAGTAGGGTTTGCGAATCAACTGCTGCCAGCCAAACTCGTTGCCACGACCGATGTAGGGCATCAAATCCTTAACATAGAGCACCCCGCGGATGCTGTCAATATCCTCGTCGTAGACCGGAATGCGCGAAAATCCCGAGGTGGTAATCAACTGTTTGAGCTCCTCGTAGTCGGCCGTAAGTTCGATGGCGGCGATATCGACGCGCGGTTTCATAATCTCCTGCACCTCCGTATTGACAAAATTGACAATCCCCGACAACATCTCGTGCTCCTCGCTATTCTCCGTGTGGGTCATATCGACGGCATCGGCCAATTCGTCGAGCGAAATCTCGCTGCGGTGTGAGGCGTGTTCGCTAATCGTGTTGCCCGTGCGCACCAGAATACGCGCCAACGGATAGGCCAATGTGCGCAACACCCACAGCGGGCGGGCGGCAAAGCGGGCAAAATGGAGCGGAATGGTTTGCGCAAAGACCTTCGGCAGCACCTCACCGAAGAGGAGCAGCAGGAAGGTGACGAGCACCGTCTTGAAGAGGAATTCGAAGCGATGGAAGGTGAAGAGTTGGTCGAGGATGGCCGAGGTGAGCAGCGTGATGCAGATATTGACCAGGTTGTTGACCACCAGAATCGTCGCCAGCAGCAAATCTACATCCCCCAACAGGCGCAGTGCCGTCGAGGCCGACGTGCTCTCCATGCGTTTCAACTCCTGCACGTCGCGATGCGACAACGAGAAGAACGAGGTCTCGGAGCCCGATGCCAATGCCGATACCAGCAACAGACAGCAGGTCGCAACCCCCATCCCAAGTACCTCGGGAGTCACCCCGTTAAAGATAATCCACGCCACAGAACTCTCCATCTTGCTCGCCGCTTATTGTATTTATTCTCTGTATGTTATCAACCTATTATCCGCGTCTTTCACAACCTAAAAGAGCGAGCCTCCCTGCTCCTGCTGCTCGTCGGGCTGCTCGGTCGGTTCCTCGCGCAGCACCTCCTTGCGGGCCGACGAGGCCTGCACGATGAACTTGGCATTGCGTGCCTGATAGGCCGGCTTGGCCAGACGAACATCGATGTTCTTGTAGCGGTGTGAGGGGGCACCCAGCACGACGGTCTCCTGCGGACGCTGCTGCGGGCGGGGCTGCACAGGCTTGATAGGCTCCAATTCGGGCGCCGGCTGCTTCACCGAAACAGGCTCGGCCACCGGCTCGGGAATCAGGGCCGAAGCGGCTGCCGTACTCTCCTCGAAGCCCGTAGCCACCACCACCAATTCCAGCGCATCGCCCAGCGAGGGTTTCTCGCTCGTACCCCAGATGATGTTGGCCGTATGAATCGACCCATCCTCCCGCTTGACGCTGGCGTGGGCCTGAATGAAGTTCAGAATCTCGATGACTTCCTGATAGATCAAATCCTCGGTCTTATCCACCGAGATGTTGAGCAGGATGTTTTTCGCACCGGCAATCTGGTTGTGGTCGAGCAGCGGCGACTGCAACGAAGCACGAGCCGCCTCCAAGGCACGCTCCTCGCCCTCGGCCGTAGCGACGGCCATGTGAGCACGACCGCTGTTGCGCATCACGCGCGAAACATCGGCGAAGTCGACATTGACCAAATCACTCTCGACGGTAATAATCTCGGCGATGCCCTTCGTGGCGAGCGACAAGATGTCATCGGCCTTGCCGAAAGCCTGTTTGAGCGACAAGCGGCCATAGAGTTCCAGGATGTTCTCGTTGTTGATAATCAGCAGCGAATCGACCGTCTTGCGCAACTCCTCGATACCACGGAAGGCCTGCTCGTAGCGCGGCTTGCCCTCCACGGCCAGCGGCGAGGTGACAATGGCTACGGTCAGCAGCCCCATCTCCTTGGCCAACTGCGCAATGACGGGCGAGGCGCCCGTACCCGTACCACCGCCCATACCGGCCGTGATGAAGACCATGCGCGTACCTGCCTCGGCCAATGCCTGGCGAATATCTTCCAACGACTCGATAGCCAGTTGACGACCCGTTTCGGGGTCACTGCCGGCGCCGAGGCCATCTTTTCCCAACTGTATTTTCTGCTCCACGGGGCTGATGTTCAGCGCCTGACGGTCGGTGTTGCAGACCATGAAGGTGACCCCTTCGATACCCATGTTCCACATGTGATTCACGGCATTGCCGCCGGCACCGCCGACACCCATCACCGTGATAATCGACCCTTCGTTGCGTGTAGCTTTGATTTCAGACATCAAATCGGCTGTCATACTCTTTCTATTCTCTATCGCGTGGCACCCCTCGTCGTAGCCGGCGAAAGCGCCCGTCTCATTCTACGTTTCTGTTCTTTGACTGCTTCGTGTATGCGTGGTGCGCAACTAAATCTCCTCGTCGCCCGGCGACTCGAAGCCCTCGGTCACGCGCTTAATCCACCCCCAGAAGCCTCCCTTCTTCTCCTCGGGTTCGGCCGGCTCGTCGTCGGGCTCGACGGTCGATTCGGCCGCAGTTGCAGCGGCCTGATTGACCGGCTCGACGGCCGGCACATAGGGTTTCTCGACCGGCGTCGACGGGGTCGCAACCGGTTGTGCGGGTTGCGGTTGCGGCTGAGGCGCAGGGGCCGGTTGAGCCGCAGGCATCGCAGGTTGCGGCTGGGGAGCCGACGTGGCAGGTGTTGCCGCAGGTCGCTGCAACGGACGGGCATCGGGCACATAGGCCGTACCCCCCTTGCTGCGCTCGGCACCCTTCAACAACAGGCCCACTACCGTGGCGTAGGTCGAGTCGGCGGCCATCTCCAACGAGGCCTCGGCAAGTCCCACCTCGGGTGCAGCCACACGCACATCGAGTTTCGTGCCGATGCGGAACAACTCGTCGAGCTCTTTGAGGTTGGCCGAGCCTCCCGTCAGCACCAAGCCATAGGCCAAGCGGTCGGCATAGCCCGAGATTTTGAGCTCCTCCTTCACGAAATCGACAATATCCATTGCACGCGACTCGATGACCGTCGCCAGGTTTTTGAGCAGGATGTCGCGTGACTCGCGGGCCGTGCGCCCCGTCACACGAATCAGTTTCTCCTCCGAAACACGCTCGGCCACCGCCGAGCCATATTTCTGTTTCAGGCTCTCGATGTAACGCTCGGGCACACCCATCGTGCGGATGTCGTGGTTGATGGAGGTGGCACCGATGGGAATCGAGGCGACATAGCGCACGACGTTGCGGTAGTAGACCGTGACATCGGTCACGCCGCCACCGATGTCGACCACGGCGACGCCCTCCTCCTTCTCGTCGGGCGTAAGCACCGCCTCCGAGACGGCCAGCGTATTGGGCAGCACTCCGGCCAGCTCGACACCGGCACGTTTCAGCGCCATCTCGATGCGCTCCATCGGAGTGGTGCTGCACAGCACGAAATTGAAGGTCGAAGAGAGCTTGCGACCGAACGAACCGATGGGGTTCAGCACCTCCTGATTGTCATCGACCAAGTAGTTCTGCGGGATATGCTCCATGATGACCTCCTTCTCGGGGGCTTGGAGGTTGCGCATGCGGTCGAACAGGCTCTTGACATCCTGCTCGCTCACCCCGTTCTGGGGGTTGGCCACAAAGACATAGTCCGTATGGCGGGCGCAACGCACAAATTCTCCCGAGATACCGGCATAGGCCTCCGTAATGCGGATGCCGGCCTCGGCACCCGCCTCCGCAAAGGCAGCCACGACGGCTTGTCCCACCTGTTCGATGTTGTCGATTTGACCCGCACGCACTCCCTGCACCGGCTTCGACACCAGCGCTTTCAGTGCGAGGGCACCCCCCTCTTCGCGTGTGGCTACGGCCACCACGACATTCGACGAGCCCAAATCGACCGCTGTAATATAACTCTTTCTTTCCACGGTTCGCTCTCTCTATCTGTTATTTATCTCTTTTTACTCTCTTATTTATCAAGACTCCACGCGTCGCCCCCTATCGGCAGGCCCCTTTTATCGGCACACAACCTGATTGGCAAAGCGGACATCCAACTCACTGAAACGGCCCCACCCGACGACCGTAAGGCCGTCGCGATAGAATCGGCGCAGCTTTTCGAATTTGTAATCCACCTGTTCGATGCGGCCGAAACGAATCGTAAAATCGCCGCTGCGTGGCACAAAGGTCAGTTCCAATGCGCCGCTCGGAGTCGTGTAAGCCACGATTTCGACCAACTCCGAACGCCAAAAATCATCCGCTTCGACTTGTTCTACAAAGGTAAGGAGTTTCACGAAATCTTCGTAGCTTTTTTCCAACTTTTTTTTGGCTTTGGCCCATTCTTCCTGCTGTGCGGCGATTTGTTCGATTTGTGCCTGAATCCGACGGGCACGATAGCGATATTTTCGACGCAAATCGGCTTTTTCGGCGCGCAACTTCTCCACGCGCTGTTCGAAGGTCTCTTCGCGTTCGAACTTCCACCACCATTTCGAGGTGCGCATCCGTCGCACACCGGCCAAATCGCGGTTGTTCTGCCGCTCGGCCTCAAAATGGGGATACTTCGACCGTTCGAGGTAGGCAATCATCGTATCTATCTTCCACAGTTCGTGGTTGATATAGTCGCGCACGGCGCCCGTATAGCGCGCCGGCACGGGCGGTCGATAGCTGCCCGTCACCACCGGCAGATAGAGGGCCGAACGGCGAGGTGCGGTGAAGAGATAACCCTCGCGCGTAGCATAGCTGTCCATCCCGTCCAGACGCAGACGCACCACCGGCTGGCGTTGCGAAAGGCGGATGCGCAGCACCCCCTGCTCCGAGAGGAAGGCTTCGGCATCGGCGACAAAGCCGTTGCGGAGAATCAGTTGCTCGATGGCGGTCAGATTGACCGAATCGCACGGCATCCCCTCCAACTGCAATTTGGCACGCTGCATCCACCCCTGCACATCGCTCCCCGAGACCAACGTGCCGAGGGCCGTGCTATCGGATAACACCACCTCGACCTGTTGTACCAGAATCGCCCGACGTGCCTCGCGCGACACGAGGGCGGCATAGTACACATAGGCAGCCACCCCTGACCACAGGAGCGTCAAAAGGAGGTATCGTCCCACTTTTTGCATCGTTGCTATTTTTCGCATTGTTCGCTCTTGGCGGCGAGCAGTCGGGCTATCTCGGCGCAGCAGGCGTCGATATTACCCGCACCAAAGGTGACCACCACATCGGTCGGCATATGGCGTAACTCCTCGACCACCTCTTCGCGTTCCACGATGCGGCACGGCACCTGCACACGTTCGGCAATCATCGCCGAGCTGACCCCCGCGATAGGCTCCTCGCGCGCCGGATAGATGGGGAGCAGCAGCACCTCGTCGGCCTGCGACAACGCCTCGGCGAACTCGACGTAGAGGTCGCGCGTGCGGGTGTAGAGGTGGGGCTGGAAGAGCGCTGTGAGGCGACGCGTGGGAAACATGCCGCGCAGCGAGGTCAGCGCCGCCGATAATTCGCGCGGATGGTGGGCATAGTCGTCCATATAGACCTGCGCAGGGGTATTCACATAGAACTCGAAACGGCGTTTCACCCCCTCGAAATGGGCCAAGCCCCAACGCAGGCGCTCCTCGTCAAAGGGGATGCCCTCGTGGTGCGCGGCCACCCAGCACATCGCCACCGCAGCCACGGCATTCTCGATATTGACCCACCCGGGAATACCCAACGTGCAATCCGTCACCGTGCGGTCGGGCAGCACCAGGTCGAAACGCGAATGGCCCCCCGCCATCGGGCGGATGTTCGTCGCGTAGAAGTCGCACGGCGTGTCGTAGGCGTAGCGATAACAGGTGATGCCCGCATTTTTCACCGCCACATCCACCCCCTGTTTCAGCACCAGCGTACCCCCCGCTTTGATGCGGTCGATGAATTGCGAGAAGGCCTCCTTCACCGCCTCGTGTGTGCCGTAGATGTCGAGGTGGTCGGCATCGGCCGAGGTGATGACCGCCACATCGGGTGTCAGGCGCAGGAACGAGCGGTCGAACTCGTCGGCCTCGACGGCCAGGCGGTTGCCCTGCCTGCCAAGGCAGAGGTTGCTCTCGAAATTCTTCGAGATACCCCCCAGGAAGGCCGAGCCGCCGTCGGTCAGCGCATGATTGAGCCACGCCGTGAGGGTCGAGGTGGTGGTCTTGCCGTGTGTGCCGGCTACGGCCATCACATAGCGCCCCTCGGAGAGGTGGCCGAGCATCTGCGAACGCTTCTCAATCGTAAACCCGTTTTGCAGGAAGTATTGGTACTCGGCATGTTCGCGCGGCACGGCCGGCGTGTAGACCACCAAGGTTGTCTGCGGGTCGCGCATCGCCGCCGGAATCGCCTCGACCGACTCCTCGTAGTGAATCTCGGCACCCTCGCGTTCTAGGGCGGCCGTCAAAGGGGTTGCCGTGCGGTCGTACCCCGCAACCCGACAACCCTTGTAGAGAAAATAGCGGGCCAGGGCACTCATGCCGATGCCGCCAATTCCCAAAAAGTAATAGTTTTGCTTCTCCATGCTCGTTTAGCACAACTTCAAAATCTCATCAACAATCTCCTCGGCCGCCTTGGGTCGTGCCAAACGTGCCAGGTTCGTGCGCATCGTCGTCAGGCGCGTCTCGTCTTCGAGCAAGGCCAAGGCCGTTGGCACGGCACGCTCGACACACTCGGCATCGGTCACCAACACCGCAGCCCCCTCACGCTCCAAGGCGCGGGCATTCATCGTCTGATGGTCCTCGGCGACATTGGGCGAGGGAACAAACATCACAGGCTTGGCCACCAGGCACAACTCCGACACCGTACCTGCGCCACTGCGCGAGATGACCAAATCGGCCGCAGCATAGGCCAAATCCATCCGTTGGATGAAGGCTCCCTGCCAGATATGTTTCGTGGGATGGGCCGCTAAAAAGGCCTGCATCTCCGCTTCGTAGTATTTGCCCGTCTGCCAAATCACCTGCACGGGGCACTCGCCATCGAGCCCTGCAATCCAATGTTTCATCATCTCGTTCAGGCGGCGTGTGCCGAGCGAACCTCCCACCACCAATATCGTCTTGCGGTCGGCCGTAAAGCCATAGTGGGCCAAGGCCTCGGCGCGGTCGGTTCCCTCCTTCGAGAAGTTGCCGCGCAAGGGGTTGCCCGTCAAACGGATGCGGTCGGCCGGGAAGAAACGCTCCATGCCGGCATAGGCGGTGCAGATTTTGCGGGCACGCTTGGCCAAAATCTTATTCGTCAGGCCGGCGTAAGAGTTTTGCTCCTGAATGAGTGTCGGCACGCCCATCTGCTGGGCAGCCCACAGCACCGGTGCGCTGGCATAGCCGCCAAAGCCCACCACCAAATCGGCACCAAACGAGCGTATCGTCGCCTTGGCAAGGCGGATGCTCCGCAGCACCTTGAAGGGGACCAGCAGGTTGCGCCAATCGAGCCGTCGTTGCAGACCGGCAATCGGCAGCCCCACGATGCGGTAGCCCAGCGCAGGCACCTTCTCCATCTCCATCTTCCCTTCGGCGCCCACAAAGAGCAACTCGACGTCATCGCCCAGCCGTCGTTTCAACGCCTCGGCCACGGCCACGGCGGGATAGATATGTCCTCCGGTGCCACCGCCCGAGAGGATGATTTTATAGGGTTTGTTGTTCATCGTTTTAACTATTGGGAGTTTAGAGAATTTAGGGAATTTAGGGAGTTTAGGGAGTTTAGGGAGTTTTGCGAACTACGCTTTTTTTTAGTTCCCCCAACTCTCCCGATCAAGACTTCGGTAACCGATAGCCTCGGCAATGTCGGCCGACTCGATTCGTTCGCGCCCCGCAAGGTCGGCAATCGTGCGGGCCACCTTCAAGATGCGGTCGTAGGCACGCGCCGAGAGCGACAAGCGCTCCATCGCACGCCGCAGCAACAACTCCGACGCCTCGTCCAGGCGGCAATACTCGCGCAGCATCGCCGAGTTCATGCGGGCATTCGTATAGACCCCCTCGGCACCGCGAAAGCGTTCGCGCTGCAAAGCGCGTGCACGAGCCACTCGGGCACGGATGACCTCCGAGCGCTCGCCCTCGGTGGCCGTCTGCAACTCCTCGGGTGCCACGGGCGTCACCTCGATGTGCATGTCGATGCGATCCATCAGGGGACCCGAGATGCGACCCATATAGCGATGTACCGACCCGGGCGAGCAGACACACTCCTTCGCGGGGTGGTTGTAGTAGCCGCAGGGGCAGGGGTTCATCGCGGCCACGAGTGTAAAATTGGCCGGATAACTGACGTTGTAGCGGGCACGCGAGACGACAATTTGTCGCTCTTCGAGGGGTTGGCGCAGCACCTCCAACACCGAACGGCCAAACTCGGGCAGCTCGTCGAGGAACAGCACGCCATTATGGGCCAGCGAGACCTCGCCCGGGCGGGGCGACTGTCCGCCACCGATGAGCGATACGGGCGATGCGGTGTGGTGCGGAGCGCGGAACGGACGACGCGACATCAATCCGTCGAAGCGTTGCAATCCTGCCACGGAGTGAATCTTCGTGGTTTCGAGCGCCTCGTCGGTGGTCAGCGGCGGCAAAATCGTCGGCAGGCGACGCGCCAGCATCGTCTTTCCCGAGCCCGGGGCTCCAATCATCAGCACATTATGACCGCCTGCGGCAGCAATCTCCAAGGCGCGTTTCACATGGCTCTGCCCCTTGACATCGGCGAAATCCTCGGCATAGCGCCCTGCGGAGAGCTCCTCGGGAGCAAACTCGGGAGCCGCAGTCGGCAACAACATGCAGTCGTCGTTCAGGAAGTCGATGCACCGGCGCAGGCTCTCCACGCCAATCACCTCCAACCCCTCGACCACGGCCGCCTCGGCCGCATTCTCGCACGGCAGCACCAGCCGTTTCAACCCCGCCTCACGCGCGGCCAAAGCAATGGGCAGCACCCCGCGTACCGCCATCACCGAGCCATCGAGCGACAACTCGCCACAAAAGAGCGTATCGGCGAGTTTGCGCTCCCCGATACGTTGCATCGCTGCCAAAATACCCACCGCAATCGGCAAATCGAACGAAGAGCCCTCCTTGCGCAGGTCGGCCGGTGCAAGGTTCACCACCACCTTACGCCCCGACATCTTCTCGCCCGAGTTCTCGAAAGCGGCGCGAATACGCTGTTCGCTCTCCTTCACGGCGTTGTCGGGCAGGCCGACCAGGTAGAGACCCAATCCGCCGCCGGCGATATTGACTTCGACCGTCACACGCACGGCATCAATGCCCACAAGCGAGGCTGCATAGGTTCGGACAAACATCTGTAAGAGTGATTAGAAGGGGACCTCTTCGTCGAGTTGGCGCGGTTTGAGGTTGACCGCCCCCTGGGGTGGCAATGCAAACTCATCGTCACCACGCGCTGCACCCAGACCGCCTCCCACCGGAGCACTGCCCAGGCTGCTTGTATAATCGTCGTAGGCTTGGTTCATGTCGGCCGCCTGTGCCGGTGGCAACATCGCATCATCGACATCCATAAAGCGGGCCTGCTCCTTGATGAAGCGCAGATTCACGTCGCAGACGGCTCCGTTACGGTGCTTGGCCAGAATAATCTCGGCCATACCCGCTGTCGGCATGCCGTTCTCATCCTGATTGATGCCGTAGTATTCGGGGCGGTGGATGAAGGCGACGATGTCGGCATCCTGCTCGATGGCTCCCGACTCACGCAGGTCGGAAAGTTGCGGACGCTTCGAGCCGCCACGCATCTCGGTCTGGCGGCTGAGCTGCGACAGGGCGATAATCGGCACGTTGAGTTCCTTGGCAATCGCCTTCAACGTACGCGAGATGAAGGCCACCTCCTGCTCGCGGTTGCCGTTTTTCGTCTCGGTGTTGCCGGTCATCAATTGGAGGTAGTCGATGATGATAATCTTGATGTCGTTGTGAATCTTCAAGCGGCGCGCCTTCGAGCGAAACTCGAAGACCGAAAGGGCCGGCGTGTCGTCGATGAAGAGCGGAGCCGACGAGAGGGGCTTGGTGGCCGATTCGAGGTGGCGCCACTGCTCGGGCGAAAGACGGCCCGACTTCACCTCGGTGCCCGAAAGGCCCGTCTCGGCGATAATCAGACGCATCATGAGCTGCACGGCCGACATCTCCAACGAGAAGAAGGCCACCCCCTGTTCGTAGTCCACGGCCATGTTGCGGGCCATCGACAAGACGAAGGCGGTCTTACCCATCGAGGGACGGGCTGCGATGATGATGAGGTCCGAGAGCTGCCAGCCGAGCGTCACACGGTCGATGGCCATGAAGCCCGAGGGAACGCCATTGAGCGACGAGTCGTTCTTCGAGGCCTCCTCGATTTGGGCCAGGGCGCGCGCCAAAATATCTTTCGACGACTGCACCGAGCGCTTCACATGGCCCTCCGAGACCTTGAAAATCTCCCCCTCGGCATAGCCGATGAGCTCCGTGACGTCGGTCGATTCGTCGTACGAGCGGCGCTGAATCTCCGTCGCCGAACGAATCAGCTCGCGCTGCACATACTTCTGGGCAATAATCTTGGCGTGAAACTCGACATTGGCCGCCGAGCCGACCTTCTGCGTCAGCTGGGCAAGGTAGGCCGCGCCGCCCACCTTCTTCAACTCCTTCTGCACCTTCAACCGCTCGGTCACGGTGTAGAGGTCGATGGGTTTGAGCTCCATCGAAAGGTCGTTGATGGCGCGGTAAATCAGGCGGTGCGCCTCGGTGTAGAAGGCTTCGGGGGTCACATACTCCTGTACGGCGATGATGCTGTCCTTTTCGAGCATCAAGGCACCAAGCACGGCCTCTTCCAGTTCAACCGCCTGGGGAGGTACGTTGCCGGCCGTGTCGGTCATCGCTTCAAAAGCCTCCCGATTGCGGGAGGAGGGGGTGTAATTGTTTGCCATTTTCGAGTTTCTTCGCATTCGTGACCCAAAAGTAGCAAATCGTAGCGAGATTTCAAAGAGCCTGTCTAACAAGTTTTTTGTTAGGCGGGTTTTTGTATATAATAAAAA
>CAZTCM010000017.1:0-18890 GCA_964612285.1 uncultured Alistipes sp. | reverse complement strand
CGTGCGGCAACTGGTCGGACAAGAAGGAGGAGATCGCCCGCATCGAGGGGCTGCGAATGGCCGACGGCGCCTTCTCGCTGGCTACCGACCCGGGAGCGAATCCTGTCGAAGGATTTGCCGAGGCCTTTGCCGGCACAGGGGTGGTGCTGAACGCTCGCATTGTCGGTTCGACCGAGTTGGTATGCGAGAAGGTGCGCGCGCTCTGGAAGCCGAAGATGAAACTCATCGTGGTGACCTATTGCGAAAGCCCCGAGGAGCAGGCCGACCTCTATCGTCGCATCCACGAAATCTGCCAATAGCGAACGATGGCCAAACGCATCGAAAAGACCAATGCCGCACGACTGCTCGACCGCGCAAAAATCGGCTACGAGTTGGTGCCTTATGAGGTAGACGAAAACGACCTCGCCGCTACACATGTAGCCGAGCAATTGGGCGAACCCATCGAGCAGGTCTTCAAGACCCTCGTCCTCAAAGGGGACCGCACGGGCCATCTGGTGTGCGTCATTCCGGGCCACTGCGAGGTGGACTTGAAAAAGGCAGCACGCGCATCGAGAAACAAGAGTGTGGCGATGATTCCGATGAAGGAGCTGTTACCCACGACCGGCTACATTCGCGGCGGATGTACCCCGATTGGGATGAAAAAGCGTTTTCCGACCTTCCTGCATACCACTGCTCTCGATTTTTCGCATATCTACATCAGTGCCGGTGTGCGTGGTTTGCAACTACGCATCGCCCCACCCGACCTTGTGCGCTTTACGGAGGCCGAAATCATCGACTTAATCGAATAACTTAAACACCAATGCTCATGAAACGACTCATCGTGCTCTGCGTGGCATGTTGCCTGTTGACGACGCTCTACGGACAACCGACAACCGTGCGAACGACCGATCCCTCCCACCCCATCGAACTGCTCGACGGAGCTTTCCGTTATGAGGGCGAGGTGATTCCGTTGCACGAGCGGTCGATTCTCATCGACGGCTCGCTCTCGGCCGAAGAGGCGGCTCGTCACGACCACCTCTACCGTACCTTTCAGGAGGCCGCCGAGCACTTCGTGGCAGGCACGGAGGAGGAGCCGATGCGGGTCTATCTGGCCCCGTGGGTCTATTGGATTGACGACCCCGACGACAGCTACATTCGCGGATCGAAGGGGGAACAGCCCTTCGGCATGGTGATCAAATGCCCGTATCTGCATCTAAAAGGGTTAAACCCCTCGCCACGCACCGTGGTATTGGCCTCGCAGCGCGGCCAGACGCAGGGTGCCATCGGCAACTTCACAATGTTCGATTTTTGGGGCGACGGTCTGCGTTTCGAGAATCTGACGATGGGCAACTATTGCAATATTGATTTGGATTATCCGCTCCGACCCGAACTGGCCCGCAAAAAACGAAATGCCGCAATCACGCAGGCGCATGTAGCCTATTGCCACGGCGACCGCATCGTCGCACGCAACGTACACTTTTTGAGTCGCCTGAATATGTGCCCGCTGGCCGGTGCCAAGCGCATCCTCTTCGAGCGTTGCCACATGGAGTCGACCGACGATGCCCTCTGCTCGACCGGCATCTATCTCCAATGTACGCTTCGCTTCTTCGGGCAGAAGCCCTTCTACAACAGCGACCGCGGAGGGGCCTCTTTCCTCGATTGCGACCTCTACGTCGAACACGCCAACGACCGCCAATACCTCTGCAAAGCGCAGAATCCCATCACGCTGGTCGATTGCCGTTTCCACGTCGAGGGGCGGCCGCTCTATGTAGGATGGACCCATACGCCGGCCGACTGGTTGCGCTGCTACCAATACAACGTGCGTCTGAACGGCCAGCCCATCCTCGTTGGGGCCGACAAACCCTACAACACGATTGCGATGGAACGGTTACCGCTGCTCGCAGCCTACCGACTGACCAACGCGGAGGGAGAGGTGCTCTACAACACTTACAACCTGCTTGCAGGGGATGATGGTTGGGATCCACAAGGCATTCGAGAGCAGGTCGGGCAACTTGCCGCGCGTGACCACCGCGACTATACGGCCATCGCCACCACCCTCCAAATCGAGCCGCGCCAAGCCACGCTCCAAACCGGCACGGCACCGCTCACGGTGAAGGCCGCGCTGCATCGACCGCTCAATTTCCCGCTCGACAACCGCACGATTCGCTGGCGGGTCGAGGCCGGTTACGAGGATTGTGTGGCACTCTCGACATGCGAAGGGGAACTATGTGTGGTGACTCCCACCCACGACAAGGATTTGCCCGCCACCTTCCAGCTCATCGCCTCGACCGACGAAGGACACGAAGCGGCCGTTGAACTCACCGTACGTCCCAAGCCGTTGGCGTCACCGACCTTCACCACGCAACCCGTCATGCGCCTTGATTTTCCCTATGCCGTAGTCGATTATCAACTCCATTTGGCAGGGCGTGACGACAGGTCGCTCATCACCTGGTATCGCGCCACCGACCGCACGGGCAAAGGGGCTGTTCCGGTAGCCGTTTCGCGCGGCAACCACCCGCTGAAACGCTACGCACTGACCCAGGATGACATCGGTTGCTACCTCGTTGTCGGCATACGGCCGGCCCACCTGCGCTCGGAGGCAGGCGAAGAGGTGCGCATCGTCAGTCGTCGTCGCATCCAACGCGAAGAGGTGGTTCACCTCAACCAACTCACCACCGATTTCCGGCACTTCCCGACCGATCCGCAACCCGTTGTCAAGGAGGGATTTTGGAGCGTCGATTGCCACAAACCGCTCGATACGGCCCCCTACCCCTGGCAGGCAGACAACACCCAACCGGCCTGGCAATATGGCGAGAGTATCAATGGAGCCGTCGGCCTCGGCTTGTACCAAATTCGAAAAGGAGCACGCCTGATGTATACCCCGCACCCCTCCCGCAAAGGGGATATGCAGGTGGAGCTCGTGTGTGATGCCGCCAAGACCGCCGGTCAGGGTTTCGGCAGTGCCACGGGGCAATACATGGACCTCTGCATCCAGTTTGACACACGCACGCTGACCGGTTATGCCCTGCGCCTGATTCGCACCACGAAGTACAGCAATGCGGTCGATTTTCTGCTGGTGCGCTATGACAAAGGGGTGGTAACCCCGCTCACCGAGCCCGTCTCGTCGCCCTGTTTCCGCACCAACTGCACGTTGCGCATCGCCCTCGAAGGGCGTCGCCTGACCGCCCATGCCTCGACCACCACCCCGCTGCCGGCCGAGACCCGCCACCTGCCCCAACAGGTCGAACTGCATGCCGATGTAGAGCCGCAGCCCTATGGCGGCTTTGCCCTGCAATACACCGGTTCGTGTGGCGAGAGTGCCGTGCTGCTCCATCGGCTCGACATACGTTGGCCGTAAAAAGGGGAAAAGTGTTGCAAAAACCCGAAATAAAACGTAATTTTGTTTGATTGATTTCACCGAAAAACCTAACTCACTGATACAATGAACAAAGTCAAAGAATCTATCTTGAAGCACAACGGGGTGAACTACCTCATTCCCTTCATCCTGATTACCTCGTGCTTCGCCCTTTGGGGATTTGCCAACGACATCACCAACCCGATGGTGCAGGCCTTCTCGAAAATCTTCCGCATGAGCGTCACCGAAGGTGCACTGGTGCAGTTCGCATTCTATGGAGGTTACTTTGCGATGGCCTTCCCCGCCGCGATGTTCATCCGTCGCTACTCCTATAAAACGGGTATTCTGATGGGGCTCGGGCTCTATGCCATCGGTGCCTTCCTCTTCTTCCCCGCGAAGATGACGGGCAACTACTACCCCTTCCTTCTGGCCTATTTCATCCTCACCTGCGGCCTCTCGTTCCTCGAAACGAGTGCCAACCCCTACATCCTCTCGATGGGCTCGGAGGAGACCGCTACGCGCCGTCTGAATCTGGCACAAGCCTTCAATCCGATGGGTTCGTTGGTGGGTATGTATGTGGCAATGAATTTCATCCAGGCGCGTCTCAATCCGCTCGACACAGCCGGCCGTGCACAACTCTCCGAGGCCGAATTCGAGGCGATGAAACATGCCGATTTGCAGGTGCTCATCACCCCCTATCTGCTGATTGGTGCCGTGATTGCCGCCATGTTCCTCACCATTTGGCTGGCGCGTATGCCGAAGGTGCAGGAGAGTTCGAAACAGGATGGTTTCCTGGTGACCATCAAGCGTATCTTCTCGCTCCGTCGCTATCGCAACGGTGTCATCGCCCAATTTGCCTATGTCGGTGCACAGATTATGTGCTGGACCTTCATCATCCAGTATGGCACGCGCGTATTTGTGAACGAGGGGATGGCCGAAATTGACGCCGAGGTACTCTCGCAGCGCTACAACATCATCGCCATGGTGATTTTCTGCACAAGTCGCTTCATCTGCACCTTCCTGCTCAAATACATCCACCCGGGACGTCTGCTAGCCATTTTGGCCATTGCCGCCACGGCCTTCACGATGGGTGTCATCGCCCTCGATGGTCGCGCAGGTCTCTATTGCCTGGTGGCCGTTTCGGGCTGTATGTCGCTCATGTTCCCGACGATTTACGGCATCGCCCTCGAAGGGATGGGCGAGGATGCCAAATTTGGCGCTGCGGGTCTGATTATGGCCATCCTCGGAGGCTCGGTACTCCCCCCCGTGCAGGCGATGATTATCGACCTGGGGACGGTGGCAAGCTGGCCCGCTGTCAATGCATCGTTTATCCTGCCGCTCGTATGCTTCCTGGTGGTGATGTACTACGGATTCTCGACGGCAAAACAGGTGCGCCATTAAATCCATTGTCGTTCTTAAAAATCACGCTACATACACCATGAAACGCAAAATCGTTGTTACCGTAGCCCCCGTATGCCATGTGGGCAAACCCGTACCCGAAGGGTCGAAGAACCCGCTGACCCCCGAGGAGATTGCCGACGATGTGGCGGCTTGCGCTGCCGAGGGCGCCTCGATGGTACACCTCCATGTACGCGACCTCACGGGCGAACAGACCTTCGATCTTACCACATTCAGCCGGACCCTCGACCTGATTGCCGCCAAGAGCGACATCGTCATTCAGGGCTCGACAGGAGGCCTTTCGACCCTCACACTCGAAGAGCGCAGTGTCTGCCTCAACGAGCCGCGCGTCGAGGTTGCTTCGCTCAACATGGGCTCTGTCAATTTTGGCGAAAGTGTCTATGTAAATACCCTGCCCGAGATTCGTTATTGGGCCGGCCGCATGCGCGAGACGAAGGTGGTTCCCGAGATGGAGATTTTCGATTTGAGCATGGTTGAGACCTGCACAAAATTGGCCGACGAGGGGGTCCTCGACCGACCGATGCACTACAATTTCTGCTTGGGGACAGGCTCGGCCAGCAACCTGAGCGACACACCGCGCAACCTCGGCTACATGGTTTCGTTGAAAGAAGCGGATGCCGAGTGGGGGCTGAACAACGACTCGATGAAGGACCTGCACTTCCTGGGTTATGCCATCGCAATGGGCGCCAGCGTCGTGCGTGTCGGCTTCGAGGACAGCTTCTACTACGAGGAGGGAAAGACTGCCCCGACCAACGCCTTTCTGGTGAAAAAGTTGGTCGAGTTGGTACGCGCACTGGGGTGTGAGCCCGCCACGCCTGCCGAAGCACGAGAGATTCTGGGTATTACGAAACTGCGCGGATAACGATGGGGCTTCACTACCCGACCCTGCAAGCCCGCTATCCGATTCGGGAGGGCAATCCGTGGCGCGAGCTAATCCGCACGCTGCTGCTCGAACGTCGCATCCGCATGGTAGTCATCGACGACGACCCGACCGGCATTCAGACCGTACACGGCTGTCTGCTCGTGACCGAGCCGAATGTCGAGCGCATCACCACGGCACTAAACGACCACGAACCCTTCTTCTACCTGCTGGTCAATAGTCGTGCACTGCCCGAAGCAGCAGCGCGACGGGTGGTACGCGAAGCGGTCGAAGCAGTGCTCGAAGCCAACCGCACGTCACAATACAACCTCCTCTTTGTCAGCCGTAGCGACTCGACCCTGCGAGGGCACTTCCCCGCCGAGCCCGATACGATTGCCGAGGTCTTGACCGAGCAGGGAGTGCGCTGCGTGATGCCGATGCTCTTCGTGCCCTCCTTCTTCGAGGCGGGCCGAATGACCGTCGAGGGGATTCACTACATGCGTAGTGGCGAGGAGTTGATTCCGGTCAATGAGACCGAATTTGCCCATGACAATGTCTTTGGTTATCGCAACGCCCATCTGGTGGATTACATCATCGAGAAGGGGGCCGGCTCGATTCAGCGGGGAGAGGTGGCGCACATCCTCCTCAACACGTTGCGCAACACGGCACCCGAGCAACTCGCCACCCTGTTGAGCGCCCTCACGACGAAGCGTTGCGTAGCCGTAGATTCGCTCGACTACGACGATTTGGGGCGATTGGCCGTGGCAATTTTGCAGCAATTCGAGCCGACACAACAGGGCACATGCGGTGTGATTCGCTGCTCCTCATCCCTGCCCAAGGCGTTGAGTGGCATTGCCGAAAAACCCTACCTATCGGCCCCCTGCCAAGGTGCACGCGGGGTTGTGGTCGTAGGCTCGCACGTTAAGAAAAGCACCGAACAGTTGATGCACCTGCTGGCGGCTGACTCCGTAGCCGGCGTAGAAATCGATGTCGAGGCGATATTGAACGACGACCCGAAACTGATGGAGGCGATTTTGGCCGAAGCCAAGCGCCTCTACGATGCGGGGCTGACGCCGGTGCTCTACACCTCACGTCGCGAGGTGCGATGCGACGATGCGGCCAAACGGTTGGCATTAGGCGCCAAGATTTCCCACTTCTTGGTCGAAGCCGTGCGACAACTCCCCTTCCGACCCGATTTCCTCGTCTCGAAGGGCGGCATTACGTCGCATGACATTCTGACCCACAGCCTCGGGGTGCGCATGGCACGCGTCGAAGGGCAGGCTGCCGCCGGCATACCGACCATTCGCACCGGCACTGACGAACATTTTGCCGACATGCTCTATGTAATTTTCCCGGGCAATGTCGGGGCTGTCGAGACCCTGCGCGAGGTGGTTGAACGACTGCGCGCATAGGGCGTATTGATAGAACGAGGGGCTGCCAACTCCGCATTGGCAGCCCCTCTTGTGTGTCTATACCTCTGATGGTTACTCCTCGACCAGTTGTTTCGTGGGATTGATACTGCAAAAGAGTACCGCAGCAATGACAAGCATCGCTGTAATCACAAAGAGCGGAGCGTTGTAATTGCCCGTAGCCTCAATCAGGTAACCAAAGGCCGTCGCGCAGACGAAGCCGCCGATGTTGCCGGCCGTATTCATTGCACCCGACACGGCTCCCGAATAGCGGCCCCCAATGTCGCTACAAATGGCCCATGCCGAAGGCAGCATCAGGTCGATGACACCAAAGGCCAACGAGAGGAAGACGAAGACCTCGATTTTCCCCGGAATGAAGGCGGCCAAGAACATAAAGAGGGCCGACACGGCCAATCCACCGACACCCAACAGACGACGACCCACCTTCAAACCATATTTCAGCGAAAGGCGCGACGAAAGATAGCCGCCGGCAATGTTGCCAATCATCGACATCACGAAGGGAATGGCGATGACATAGGTCAATTCGCTCTTGTCGAAACCGCGGCCCACCTCCATAAAACGCGGGAACCACGAGAAGAAGAACCAGCTGCCCCACGCATAGAAGAAATACATGGCCAGGATGAGCCAGAATTGGCGGTTCTGCATCATCCGTCGCCACGGAATAGCCACCTTCGTTTCGCTCTTTTGAGCCGCCTCGGGCAACGAAGCCAACTCTTCGGCCGTGATACCCTTGACATCGGCCGGATGGTTGCGATACCAGAGGTACCACCCCGCAGCCCACACAACGCCCAAGGCAGCCAACAGATAGAAGGCCCAATGCCATCCCAGCAGGGTCAGCACCGGCAAGACGATGAAGGGGGTGAGCGCACCGCCCATGCGACTTGCGGCCCAGATGTAGCCCTGCGCCGTCGAGGTTTCGTGCTGTTTGTACCACTTCACAACCACGCCCGTCATACAGGGATAGGAGCCCGCCTCACCGATGCCGAACATGAAGCGAATGACGAGCAGCGAGCCGAAACTCCATGCCAGACCCGTGAGGCCCGTAAAGAGCGACCACCAGAGTACGATGAGGGCCAAGACAAGGCGATAACCGCGTTTGTCACCCCACACACCGAGTGGTACCTGCATCAGGCCGTAGGAAATCGTAAAGACCGACAACACCCAGCCCCACTGCGATTCGCTCAATCCCAACTCGGCCATGATGTCCTGCGAGGCCATCGTAATGTTGATGCGGTCGAGGAAGGTGATGACGCTGATGAGTACCAACAGCAGCAGGACAATATTCCGTTTTTTCATCGTGCGAGCCATATTTAGATGAGCCCCATCTCCTTCAAATAGGCTTTCAGTCCCTCGACACCGAGCAGCGGGCTCGAAAGCACCAACTTGCCGGTCCTCTCACGCAACTTCTCCTCCATGGCAGCCATCGAGCCTTGTGCCAGTACAATCACATCGACCTGGTCGGCCAGCTTCACGGCCTCCTGCTCGATGAGCCCGTCATGCGTCGCCTTATCAGCACCAAAGGCACCCTTGGCAAGCCCTTCGACCACCTCAATCTCGACACCGGCCTCCGCAGCCTTGTCGCGCAATAGGGCCACCGTGGGCTCCAAGGTCGTGGGCAGCGTGGCAATCACGCCAATCTTCTTGCCCTCGCGCACCGCCTTCTCGGCCATCGGGCCGTCGATGCGGAAGACCTTGATGGGAGCGACGAGATCGCCCATCTCGGCCACCTTGCCCACCGACGAGCAGCAGTTGAAGACCACATCGGCCCCCGAATCGGCGGCGGCGTTGTAGTAGCTGATCAGACGGCGACGCACGGCCGGTGTCACCTCGTTGTTGGCGATGACCTCCTGGATGAGCGAGTCATCGGCAATGTGGTTGAGTTTCACTTCGGGCAGATGCTCCTTGAAGAGTTTGGTGAGCGGCTCGACGAGCGCCATAGCCGTGTGCACGGCAACAATACGAATCATAGTTCTATCGGTTTTAAGTTGTTTGACTTTGCATCGAATAACCAAAGTTACAACTTTTTTCGGGAAAATCCTATTTTTAGCAGGATTTCTGCGAAGGGGAGGTGATTAGCAGCATTGGGATTTGGGGAAGTTTGTAGAGTTTGAGCCTAACGCACCACCTCGACATCGCGTACACAACGTGTCTGCGTCGAGCGTTGGTTGGGATTATTGACGCTGTTCTCCATGTAGATGTTATAGCTGTCGCGGGCCCAACCGGTCTTATATTGGTCGTTGGGATTGGTCTCGGTGGCCTTCGGATTGCTGCCATTCACACCATAAGAGTAGTAGGTGCGCGAATAGCTCTGGACGGCACCCGTCCAAAAACTCGGTGCACAATAGAGGTGCATCAACGCCAACTCACGCTGATTGGGGAGGCGGTAGCCCTCGGGGCAGAAGCGGTTCTCGCCCAGCGAAGCGTTGAGCTCGGCCTGCATGTCGGGGAAGGAGATGGCTTCGTAGGTCGGGGCATTGAGCGAGGTGGCCTCAAACTGCCAATAGAGACGATTCTGGGCCGAGAGCTCGTCGGAGTAGACCAAATCCATCCCCTCCTGTCCGAGGTAGCGTATCGACTTCTCGTTCATAAATTCGAGGTTGAAGAGCGGCACGGCATCCGTTCCCTCCAACTGCACATAATCCTGCGGCGTCGCTTCGAGCGAAGCGTTGTCCGAATCATCCATGCCGAGGTTGCGCACGCAACGTACCGACCATGCCGTCTGGCGACCCCACTGCGTCGAGCCCGACAAATCGCCCGTCGACGAGCCCTCCTCGGCCCACACGAGGGTCGGATTGTTGCTGTTGCCCGAAGTGGTACTCGATACGACATGCTGGCGCCAATCGGCCTCGTCGGCACTCGCGATGGAAGCGGCATCGCGCTGATAAAGGCGCGCCGAATTAGCCACGCCGTCGGCCCCCATCCAGATGCCTACCAACTGCTTGACCGACGCGAGGTACCAACGTACCTCCCCCTTGTCAATCAATCCGTCGCCATCGTTGTCGCGGTTGCGACTCATGCACGACCAGCGCAGGTAGTTGTAGTTATTGCCATCGGGATGTGACGAGGCGGTATGCAACAACCCCGTATCGTTGTCGGCCGTCAAATTGAGGTAATCCTCCCACCGTACTTGGGCATTGAAGGCCGTGCTGTTGGCGGCGACCAACTCCCATTCGCGCATCGTATTCAGGCGGCCATTATAAGGGTCGGTATTTCCTCGATTCTCCGACACCCCCGTTCCCGCGGCGCTGTACGTCAACAGCGGATATTCATCGAGGTGCTCCATGCCCCACGCCGAGGTCAAACCCTCGGCATTCTGGTTGTAGAGCGTGGCTATCGAATGTTGCTGAATCGTGTAGGAGGAGCCCACTACCATGCTCTCGCGGTCGTAGCTCTCCTTGGCATCGGAGAGGATGTGCATCAGGCGCATTTGGTCCTGATTGACCACACGTTTCCACAACGAAAGGTCGCGCGCACCCGTAATGGGATGTTCGTCGTAGTAGAACTCGTTGACAAAGGCGGTCATCTTGATTTGTCCGTTCGAGTCGAAATCGCTGGGCTGATCGGCGTCGTAGGCCATCTTCTGCTCGCGCAGATAGCGCACCACCTCATCGACATACATCGTCTTGCCGTCGGCGAGCGGATAGAGGTTGCCATCCACATCTTTGCGCGTGGCATGAGGGAGATAGCGCGTGCGGTTGTCCGAGTAGATGTTGTTCCAACGCTCGTTGATGCGGAACTCCACCCACCGAAAATCAAGACCGGTCGTCACGTCGGTGCCATTCACCTGCACCGGTTTCCCCTCGCCAAAGGGGGTGCGCACATACCAGGTGACCTGCTCGGGCTTGATGTAGCGCTGGTCGAAGGACATCACATGCGATGTGTAGTGGGCATCGCACGAATAAATCTCCTGCAATGCGACCGTCACATCGCCCGTCTCGCCCGGGGAGGGTTCGTCATAATCGGCCGGATTGTCGTCGTTCGAACTCTCGACCTCAACACGGATCTGCTCGGCATTGAGAATCGTCACCGTATAGGTGTAGGAGGTGTTGCGCTCGGTGGAGAAATCGGTATAATCGCCCCCGCCAAAGTCGCCGAGATGGATGATGTAACGCACATCGGCATTGAGCGTACAATTCTCCTTCACCACCCCGCTCCCGAGGTCGTAGTTCGTATCCATCACCAGTCGTCCGGTCAGCACGACATAGGTCGAGCGGTCGTTGGCGTATGCCCACGCGCCATTCGTGCCGTCAGCGAGTTTTATTTGGCGTTCGCGGTCGGCATAGGAGGTCGGGGCCTGCTTGGGGGTGAGGTTGTTTTCGAGCAGGTAGAACGAGAATCCATAGCGATAGGTATCGTCGGAGGTGTCATCAACGGTGGCACCGCCCGACAAAATCTCGGCATCCTCGACATTCTTCGTCTCCGTGTCGAAGTAGGATTGTGCCGAATCCTCCTGCGTGAAGCCATACTTTCGACGCACTTCGCGGCTCATCACATAGGCATCCTCCGAGACGTTGCACAACTGCCAATTTTTCAGTTCAAAACTCTCAATCTCATCCCCGCCGATTTGCACCCAGAAGCGCACCTTGGCATCGAGACGATGGAGGTAGACGGTGCCGGAAAGGTTTCCCGTATCGACCGGCGAGAGTTCGCCCGTCATCGGGAAGTAGCCGCTACGCTCGACAAAGCGTTGGTTGAGCATGGCCACCATCCCCACCAAATCATCCTCGTGCTGCACCAGACCGAGTTTCTCGGGCGAGATATTGACCATCTTGGCGTCGATGTTCGAGATGGCAAAGATTTTACACCCCGTGCGGGCAATCGTATTGATTTTCATCGTACCCGAGCAATCCTGGCTGTTCCCTTCGGGGACGGTCACATACCATGCATCGTCGGTCGAGGCCTCGACCGCAGCCGCCGAAGCCAACGCCTCGGAACCGTCGAAGTAGCGGCCGTAGAGTTTGTTGCCCTCGGCATCGAAGATGTAGATATAGATATTGTAGATTTTCGACTCATCGGCCAAAAGCGGCATGGTCTGGCGGCTCTGTACCAGGGTGGGGCTTTGCGTACCAAAGTGAAGCAGCATGGCTACCGGCTCGCCCTCACGCGGACGGTCACCATCGACCGAATCGGTGGTACAGGCCGTTGTCAGCAGCCCCAAGAGCAGGATATAGAGCAGTCGTTTCATCATTTCACGCAAGATTCATTTATTGTTTGCCGAAGACTATCTCGGCCGATTTTTCCTCCCAGGGCACCACCTCGAAGCGGAAGGCGCCGTTCGTGTCGTTGATATAGGCATTGACCACCACCCGAATCTGCTGGTTGCGCAGTTGTTCGGTCATGGGCGTGACTGCCGCCGTGGCGCGATCGACCACCAGCAATTGACGCTCCCGAACCGTGTAACGCTGCGTCTGCTCCGTAGTGGAGGTTTCGGTCTCGACGGCATAGAGTTGCCACGAGGTGGCGCTGTTGCTGCTCGTTGTGGTGGTAAAGCCGTTGTTGTAGCGCAGGTAGTAGGTGCGGCGGTTGCTGGTAAACGACAGGCGGCTGTTCGAGTAGGTAAAGGTAGTTGCACTGCCGGCATTGTTCGTAGAAGTCAGGCCGTTGTTGTAGCGCAGGTAGTAGCCCGACGCCAGATTTTGCAGACGATAGCCACTGTCATTGGCAACGAAGTACCAATAAGCCGACGTGTCGCCCAACGGTGAGGTGACCGTCGTGGGCGCATTATTCGTATTCAGGGCCACATAGCGTGTCTGCCCCTGCTGACGAATCACATAGCGCGTATCCTCGGCCGGCGAAGTCACCGCCGTGGTGCCGAGAACGTCGGCCGTGGTGGTTGTCTGCTCGCTCACCTCGAAGGCCATGTCGAAGGTGTAGGCCGAAGCGCGGTTCTCGAAGAGGTAGGTGTGGTAGAGCTCTTTCCAGCCCGACGCGGGGTCGGTCGGCTCCTTCACCGTCACGGTCTGCGGTCCTTCAAACGCCGGCAGCGCACGGTAGTGATTGGAGGTCGGCAAGGCGCCATCATGGGGCAGGATGTAGCCGGTCGAACTGTTGAAATCGCTGAACGCCAGTTCGGTGACCCGCAAAGGTTGGTTCGAATGGTTGTGCAGTTCGAAAGAGAAGGAGACGACGGGGCGCAGCAGGTCGATGGTCGCCTCGGTCGTACCGACGCCGATGGGAATCTGCCGTTGTGCGGTGAGCAACATGGAGGTCACCCCATCTACCTCGGGCACGGCCGTACCGGTGAGAGGCGTGAAGGTATCGTCGGTGTTTTGCGAAGTATTGGCATCCGCAGCCAGCGCACTGCCGGTCTGCGTGTTGGCATAGGCGTAGAGCGTATAGTTACCGATGTTCAGGTCGGCAAATTCGACCGTCTTGCGCAGTTGCTCGTCACCCGTCAGGTCGGTGAAGGTTTGGCGGGCTACCACCGTCCCCAGTGGGTCAATAAGCACCAGCGCCACATCGACCATACCACCCCCATCGGCCGCCACACCGTCGCCGGGCACGGCATCACGCGCTCCCTCACCCGCTTGCAGGGCGACGACCAGACGTCCTGCGCCGGTCGGGGTCGGAGTCGACTCCTTCGTGCAGCCAACAGTGGCGAGTAGCGCGATTGCAACAACTATGCTGTACCAGATTTTCATCACTTTGGGCGGTTTGCATTAGAAGATAATGTCGTCGGCCGTCACATCGACCGGATCCCACTCGGTAGTCCGCACCTCGATATCGACCTTGTCGGGTTGAGCCGTCACCAGATAGGTGTATCGTTTGCCGGCCTCCCAACGATTGACCACTTCGGTCGGCAGCGGCACGGTGGTGGTCACCACATCGGGGCTCCCCGTGTTCCAATCGACCTCCAACGTGAAGGTGATGGCCGGTTGCGGGGTTGCACCGGCGACCACCAACGATTGGGGCAACATCAAATCGTAGTGCGCCTCGAACTCATCGGCCGCCTGGGTGACGATGCGTTCGCCCGACCACTCGCGGACACGCTCCGAGAGGTGGAAGTTCTGCGTATCGACATAACTGCGACTGCCGGGCAGAACCCACGCCGACGAGAGGTCGGGATTGGCAGAAGTCGCATCATAGGGCAGGGCACCGATGTAGTAGAGGCTGGTGAAATAGAGGTTTTTGATGCGGTAGTTGAGCGAAGTCGTGCTGCATCGGAACTTGACGCAGACGGCTGCCAGGGTGTGGTGGAAGCGCAACTCGACCGGCAGACCGTCGTTCCCCGCCTTGCAGTGGGCGTAGGCGACCATCAAATCCTCTTCGCTCGAAAGCATGCTGTATTCCAAGGCCAGGGTACGCGCCGTCGCCGTACCCATCACCGTGGCCGTGGCCGGCCAGTAGGCGCGGAAATCGTACTCGCCCATGGGCTGCCAATGTTGCGGCGGCATGTAGTTCCATCCCGAGGGAGATTTGCCCTCGCTGCCATAAATCACCTGCTGGTTGCGGAAAATCTCGTAGCGGCTGTCGGTCTCCACATCGAAAATCCAATCCCCATAGACGGCAAAGGGCTTGGCACGGAAAGCTGCCTGATCGGTTGCTTCAATCAGGGTCGAGGCGCGTGCTTCGGAGTGGGTCGTGCGATGGGCCGAGCCAAAGCAGATGACCGCAGGTGCTTCGGGCTCGGGCAACGGATGCTCCGCCTTATCGCAGGCTGTCGCGATGAGCAGCATGCTTGCCAACAGGAGTATGGTGTAGATTCTACGCACAGTGTTCGTTTTTTTTTGCGGGAACGATTGGGGAGGAGCGGAAGACCTGAGAGTTTCATGAATATTAGGGAATTTAGGGAACAACCCCCACTTCTCTAACTTCTCTAACCTCTCTTTCCTCTTTACTTTTCGCTCTCTATTTGCGAGCAGGGGGGCTGTCACACCCACCCTGCCCAAAATCGGCGATTGATTAGAAGTCAATCGTACCATCGACATTGACCCAATCAACCACGGCCGGTGCGAAGTGAATCACATCGCCTTCGGGGTCGATTTGAATCGTATAGGTAATGTTCTTGCCCATCTCCCAAGCGGGTACCGAGGGATAGTTGATGAAGTGTACGGTCTTCGTGTAATCGACCGTTGCCGACTGGGCACCCGGAGCCGTCGTCTTGACGGAATAGTCGATGGTGATGCTCTGGTGGTCCGTGTTGAATGTCTGCGGCAAGACATAGTAGTTCGAAGCAACCGTTGTCGTGCCACTGCCATACACCACAGCCGAGGTGGTCAGCACCTGATCAATGGCCCACTCTTTCGAGGTGGTCGACGAGGTGGGTGACCATACATTGGGGCTCTGCGTATTGGTCCACTGCACGGTCGTAGCCTGCGTGTGATTGTTGGTCGTCTTCAAGGTCACCGAGCCTGTATCGTAGATATTGTTCAGCGTAATCTTTTTCACGGTCACCTCCCAACGAGTCACGGCAGTGGGCGACGTAGCGCTGTTATCCAACACGGTCGCCTTCACCATGAAATTCAATTTGGCCAATGCGTGATGGAAGAGCGTCGGCACACCCGTAAATCCATAGTGCGAGGTGTTGCGCGTCTGCTGCATCGCCTTGTCGCTGTACATCAGGTCAATCGGATTGGCGGCATCGACCTTGAAGCTCTGATAGGTCATCGTCTGCTGATTGTCGCTGTCGAGAATCTGCGGCACCGCAGCATTCGTCTTATCCTGATTGTAGGGCTGGTAGCTGATAAAATCGAGGTGAGCACCCTCCGAAGCGGGCCAATAGTAGGTCTCGGCAGGGCCCCAATAGGGCGTTGCGGCAGCAACATACGACACCTCGACATTGTCCATGAAGACCGAGTGCGCCTCGCTACCTACGGCCGTCGTGCGGTAATAGGCAAACGCACCAAAGGTATTGTTCACCGGAAAGGCTACGGTCGTGGCGCGACCGCCGGCTTTATAGGCCGCCGGTTCGAAGGTAATTTTCTGCTGCGGTTCAGGCGCTGCGCCATCATCACTCTTCACACAGCCGGTGGATGCTACACCCACCAAGGCTGCCAATACAAGCAGTTTTTTCATTGTGTTAATTTGTTAAGGATGAGTAATTTGTTATTGTTTGTGTGTTTTATTTCGTGTCTGTTTGGTTTTAGGTCCCGTTGGGGCATGTTATTTTGAGTTACTTTGAGTTACTTTAAGTCGTTTTGGGGCACTTGGGGTCGCGCAGCCTAATTTTGAATTTCTACGAATTCGGCCCAATCGGAATCACCTCCTCGATATCCTCCCACTCGTCGACCGAGGGTTGAAAACCGCCGCCATCCTCGCCACCGACCGGAGCCGGAATCTCCCACACCTCGTCGATGAGCAACCAATGACGCTCGCGCGCATCCTCACGCTCGAAAATAGGGGTCATATCCACCACCTTTTCGTGTTTCGTGCCATCACTGCCCAGCACCGTCAGGGTCACCTGCAAGCGGCTGGGGTGGTCGGGAATCTTGCCAAAGGTGTTGAAGTGGGCACACAGCACCTCGTTCGGCTCCCCCTCGATGCGCGGGTCGGTGCTCTTCATCAGTTCGAAGTAGATGGCGGCATCCTCCTCGTAGTTACGCACCCCGTCGCCGAGCAGCACCGAAGGAGCCAGGCCCGAAAGCACCGCCACACCGTTGGCTTTGGCCGCCAGATACTCCATCCCCTGTACGCGAATCTGGATGTAGTAGGTATCCACCACCGTCTCGGCATCGAGTTCGACCACCTGTAAATCGGGGCTTCGCTCGATATGCAGCTCCGGTCGGCGTGCCACCAGCACATGCTCCGGCTCGTAGTAGATACGCCCCCGACTCTGCGCCCGATTGCCGACGCGTGCATAGAGGGCCGTAGGTATCTCGTCGGTGAAGGCTTGCAGCGTTGCATAGCCGTTTTCACCCGTCACCTTTGTGTCAGTCAGGTCGAAATTGTAGCCCAGGAGGCGGTAATCCCCCTCGTCGAGGGCCACGCGACGGCTCAACACCTCTACCCCGTGCTCCACCACCTTCTCGGTCGTGAATCCCTGCGAGAGCAGTCGCTCGCCCTCGGGCGTGTAGAGCAACAGACGCACGACGTCCGAGGAGATGGTCTGCGGGGCAAGGTTGGGGTTGTAGAGGTCGCGCGTCACGTTGGCAATTCCCTCGGTCACCATGCGCACACGCACCTCGGTCAGGCCGTCGGCCTCAACCAACGGACGACGATGGCAGGCCGCAAGCCCCACCACCGCCACGAAGGCACACACCATCCAAGCCATACGTTTCATCGGCGACCTCCTTTCTTGCAGGGGATGTGCAACGGCCACACAAGGGCCACTTTGAGCTGCGTAGGCCCAAAATAGCTGCTGCGGCCATCCTTATCGGGGTTGTGAATCAGTTCGCCGTAATCCTCGGCAGGATAGTAGTGGCGGTAATCGGTCGAGAGGTACCCCACCGAAAGTGAGAATTCGAGGTTAAAGCGGCGCGAGAGCGACATCGCATAGCCATAGGTGAGCCCCACGGTCCAATATTCGCCCTGGTAGCAGGCATCGTGCTTCCACTGCACGTCGTATTTGGCCGAGCGGGCATGCAGCCCCAGGAAGTGGCCCTGCAACTTCTGCGCATGGTAGCGGTTCTCGCGGAACCAATAACGCCCCTCGATGCCCAGTTCCCATAGTTGCAGACAATATTTATTGTTGCGCTCCCACCACGGGAAGATGTCCGACACGGCCACCGACCAATGGGACGAGATGGGGAGTTCGACCTCCACATTGAGGGCCGTCACCGCATCGTAGAGCAGGTTGCTTTTCAGAGCAACCGTCAAGGTATCACGCGAATAGCCCGACTGATGCGTCGGGGGGGGGGATTTTGGCCGGAGCCTCCGTGCGCAACGGCGCGACGGGCAACGCAGCCACCGCAGGGGCCACGTCAGGGTGTACGGGACGATAGTAGACCACGCAGACCATCGAGTTGCGGATGCGCGGGTAGTAGGTGCGGTAGAGGTAGCGGTAGACCGGATCGTGGGTGATGCGCCACTTCTTGGTATCGATGGTCGTTGTCGTATCGTCGAGAATCGTGAGCAGGCGCTCGATGGTCGCATCTTTCAAACGGCTGTCGGCAGCAATCAGCGCACGCAACTGCCCCCACGACTCGCCATCGGGATAGACCGCAAGGCGTTCGGCGAGTGCCGCGTGGTGCTCCTCGACCCAACGACGCATCGTCGCAGCACGGCGTGCCGAGAGGCGGTGGTTGTAGCGTTCGGGCCCTTCGGGCGAGGATTGGGAGATGATGACCACCGAGTCGATGTGGGCCACCCCGACCGAATCGATGCGGTGTGACAAGGTACGCAACGTCTGCTCGTTGTCCAAATAGGCGGGGTCGAGTTCGCTGCTGTCCCAGCGGAAGTGGAGTTGCGCCTGCAACTGCTCGGGGCGCCCCTTCGGTTCCTCGTGGCACACGACGCCCTTGACGGCAGTTTGTGCCTCGACGGCACCCCCTGTCAGCAGAAGGAACATCAACCCAATCAGCACGTCGCGTTTCATGCAAGAATCCTGTTTGCTAACCTTGTCGCGTATGATTCGAACATCGTCTCAACCCACGCGGGCCTTGGCCGACGACCGAACATAGCATTTCATAAAAACAAAAATAGCAATAAAACCCGTTTCAAACAACATTTCGGCCGCATTTTTTATAAAAATTATCTAAGAAAAGAAAAGAAATAATTCTTTGCCATCATGAAAAAATAGATGGCTCCGGATATCCTTTGCATGCAACTGAAATATCTGTTGATACAAAAATTGTAAGTGTATGTGATACATTTGATGAAATGATCTGTGGTATCGGCCGTAAAAAAATGAAGATATATGAAGCAGTTGAATATTTAAAAAGCTTTAAAAATATTTTATTTGATGGTAAAA
>CAZTCM010000016.1:4626-19696 GCA_964612285.1 uncultured Alistipes sp. | reverse complement strand
TGAAGCTCACGCCCTTGCCCTTGACGGTATCGGCGATCACGATAATGGGCTTGCCATTGCCCATCTGAGCCATGGCCTCGTCATAGGCGGCGTGCAGGGCTTCGTGGTCGTGGCCGTCCACGCGGATGACGTGCCAGCCAAAGCTCGCCCACTTCTGATCCAGCGGCTCGAGGCGGATGGTATCGTCCACCGGCGCGAGGGACTGGAACTTGTTGAAGTCAATGGTGACGATGAAGTTATCCAGCTTGTACTGGGCGGCGACCAGCGCGGATTCCCAACATCATCGGCATCAAGGAGGCCTCGGGTAATTTGGAGCAGATGCAGCAAATCATCGACAACCGCCCCGAGGGATTCCTCGTTTTGTCGGGTGACGACGGCATCGCCATTGACCTGATGGAGCGCGGCGGCGACGGTGTGATTTCGGTGGCTGCCAATGTCTTCCCGAAACTCTTCATGGAGTGCATCGAGAAGGCCAAGGCGGGTGACTATGCCGCTGCGCGTGCTATGTGGGAGAAGGCGGACATGGAGGATGCCGTGGCGGCACTCTTTGCCGAAGGCAATCCCGTCGGTGCGAAATGCGCCCTCTCGGTGATGGGCAAAATCGGCCCGACGATGCGCCTGCCGCTTGTCCCGGGTTCGGAGCAGCTGCGTGAGCGTTTCAAAATGCTCATCGAAAAATACGATTTGCACTAAACGGGCCGTTTATAAGGCATATCAAACGCAAATACACACGATGAAACGACTCTTCCTTGCACTGCTTCTGCTGTTGCCCCTGCTCTCGTCGGCCAAGACACCGGTCGAGGAGGATATTTTGGCCCGCATCACCGACCAAAATTCCCCTTACTATTACACGGGGCTGATGATGCGTTACGAGTTGGGCGACGAGGGCCTCACGGACGAGGATTTCCACTACCTCTACTACGGTTTTGCCTACCAGGATGGGTATAAGCCGCTGGCCACGAATCCCGATATGGAGCAGTTGCTGGCCCTGATGCAGGGTATCAACCCCGATGCTATGACGCAGGAGCAGCTCGAAGCGATTCTCTCAGTGGCCAATGCCGCCCACCTGCGCGACCCGTTCAGCCCAAAGGTGCTCAACATCCTCACCTTTGTCCACGAGTCGCTGGGCAATAAACCGGAGGCCGAGCGCTGGGCACGTCGCATGAATGGTATCCTGCGAGCCATCATCGCCTCGGGTGACGGACTCACTCAACGCACCCCGCGCCACATCCTGATGTTCGACCACGCCATTGATGTGATGACGGCCGAGGGACTGACTCACGGCAAGGCACGCATCGTCAGTCGTAACGTGGAGTTTATTCCTTTGGCAGCCTCCTATGTCATCGACGGCAAGAAGCGCAAAGGAATCTACTTCGATTTCAGCCGTGTCTATTGGAACAAGCCCGAGGGCTACACCTACAAACGCGACCGCACCTGGCAATTCAACAACCTCAAACCCCGCGAATACAAATAAACCATGAAGAAGATACTCACACTGCTGTGCGCACTCAGCCTGCTGATGGGCTGCTCGGAGAAGAATGGCAGGCCGAGATTCCTCCCCGATGAGCAGACCCTGATACTCTATTTCCCCTATTCGGGTCTGGCCGGCAACATCTATACCAATCTCGACGAGTTGTACGAGGTGTGGGAGGGAAAAATTCCGGCACGCCATCGTATTTTGGTCTATCTGAGCGGCTACGATAAAACGCAAGCCGACCTCTTCGACCTGATGCAATGGGATGCCGAGAAGAATGAGCCGAAGCAGGTAATCAAAAGTTACATCGACCCCGATTTCAAGACCGAAATCGGGATTTCCGAGGTGCTGTCCGATGTGAAGCAGGTGGCACCGGCCCAACGCTATGCCATGCTGGTCGGTTGCCATGGGCTGGGGTGGATTCCCGCTCCGATAGAGCAGGGAAAAGGTGTATTGCGCCACACCCAAGCGGCTCCGCAATACAAACTGCATTGGGACTACACCGACGAGCACGGCAATCCGCTGGCACGTTATTTTGGTACGGGTGGAACCACCCCCTCGGCCACGCATACCGATGTGACGACATTGGCCAATGCCATCGGCCGTGCAGATTTGCACATGGAGTATATCCTCTTCGATGTCTGCTATATGGCTTGTGTCGAGGCAGCCTACGCGCTGCGCCATGTCACGGATAATATCATCGCCTCGGTCAGCGAAATACCTGCTCGCGGATTCCCCTATCTGAAGATGGGGCATCTGTTGCTCGGAACACCCGATTATGTTGGTATCTGTCAAGCGTTTGGCGATTACTTCAAAACCGCCTATCAGTCACGCCCCCACGCCACCGTGTCACATATCGTATCTGACGAGTTGGAACCTCTGGCTGCGGTTGTGAAACGTATCTATACCAAGACCAACAACAACGCGGTCGATGCGTCGAGTGTGCAATATTACGATTGGGGGTCGTACAACGCCTATTTTGACTACCCAACCGAGCACCTCTTCTTCGATTTGGGCGATTACGTCCGTCGTCTTTGCAGCGATGCCGTGTTGTTGGCCGAATTTGAGGCTCAACTTAACCGCGCCGTACCCGAGAATTGCCGTCAGCATACCACCGAGGCCATTTCGGGCTACACGACAATCCCCATTCATGCCTATTCGGGCATTGCGGCTTCCGATCCGCTGACGACGGAGCAGTGTCGCGACCTCACCACCTCCGAATGGTGGCAGGCGACGCATTAACCAGATTTAATACAACAAAAAAGAGCCTGTCTAACATTTCGTTAGACCCTCTCCAGAATGCTGCCAGCGCAGTATTCGAAGAAGTGTTTGATTGGCAAAGTGTTAAGTTGTTTTGTCGCAGACTGATTGTCCGAGTAAAAATAGCCTAAATCTTTATTTACGAAAATTCTACTTCCCTCATGTAGACTTCTATGTAGTCTAAATTAATAACAAATAAGCATACTTCTATAAATTCGCCCCTTGCATAACTGCAAGAGGCGAATTTATTTTAGCTAAGTAAACAATGTTTATCCCTTAAATACATATGATCTATGATAGTCTAAATATGCTGTTCGCTGTTCGTCAATAGGTAGTCTTGGATAATATTTGTTATTTTCTAATTCCATTCGTTTAATATTGGATGGAGATATCCAATTAGATACTATCAAGTGCTTATCATTTGTAAATGATATTAGTCCTTTATCGAATAGTTTATCATAGAGTGGCGAAAGTATAAACCCATTTTTAGGATCTACCTTTTCCTTATCGTTAGATACTGCCCAAGGTTTAATGTGACTTGCTATTAGCAAACGTTCATCATTAATCATGGTAATTGGGCAGAATATACACTCTTCTAGAAGAGCATCTCGATATTTACCTTGCCCTAATCTAGCTCTACCAATTTCAACTCGTTTCCTCTCTTGTATAGGTTGCGGAGGAATGATATCCTCCTCCCGTTGTTTGCCATAGTTGAATACCAATGCCTCATCTGCATTAAGCATATCATAGTCTACAAATAGTTTCCAATAGTAAAATATATCTTTACCATTGGGAGTAACCTTCATTACTGATATGTAACTTACTAATGGCAACGATATTTCTCTTATCAGTTGATAACCGTCATCGTCTGAATTAACATATCCACGAGCACCCGCAATTTGGGCTTGGTCGTATACATTAAAATAGATTATATCATCTAAAGACTCAATATCTTTCATGCGATCTTTCCACAATTGAGACATTTCGTCTTTACCTCGATAATCGTATGTTGGGCTTAAATACTCCGGCTTAATAGCATTCATATATTGTTTGAGGTCATCTTTTAATAAGAAACATCTTGCGACAAAACCTTCTTTACCGTAGAATGCCCTCATAACATCTTTAGACGCAACATAAAGTTTAGCTTCACCATGACCTTTACCCAACTTATTCTTTGCGGCAACCAAACAATCAGGGACAGTCATATCGCTATCAAAAGTATCTATGACTTTGTAGGTTTCTCCTAGAATTATCATAACTATATGCCGTATTTAGTAATATCCATTTGTTTCAAGATAGCAATTAGCACATCAACCACAATACTATTTCCAGCTTGCTGGTATGCTGATGTGTCTGAAACCACAATCTTAAATGAGTCTTTAAATCCCATTAGTCTCATACACTCTCTAGGAGTTAGTTTCCTTATGCGACCTTTGTGTGTTACATAATTATCAACACCAGCTCTGTGCATTTTATGCATTGATTGCAATAATGGTCGAGCAATGGGGAGATCTGTTTGTGTAGAAGTTTTGAAATTCTTAGTTCCACTCGCAAGAACATACTTGGCTACCTTATCAGACAAATAGTATTTTTCTTCTACATCCCTCACATCAAATATAAACTCATCAAAATCCGGTTCAGGAAGAGCATCCTTGGCAACAGGGTGATATACAAAATCGCCATGCCAATTAAACTGCTGATTTCGCTTTTGACATAATGCTACATCTCCATTAATTTGAGTGTAACATTTTTCTCTATTCTTACGACTCGTTACGAATTTGACACCTTTCTCTCTTAAGAAATATTTTGAACTAATATAATCTTCCAAGAAGTCATACATTACATATTCCAATGGCAGGGGAGCAGGAAAATCAAATTTTGTTTTTTGTTTAAATCCAACGCAGAATAGTCGATCCCTGTGTTGAGGAATACCATAATCCTTACTATTTAATACTTTAAAGTGAACATCATATCCAAGCTCCTCAAAGATGTCATGTATTACTTGCCATGTTCTACCATTGTCATGACTTAGTAAGCCCTTCACATTCTCAAAGATAAATACTTTTGGATTAGTTTCCTTAATTACCCTCGCAAACTCATAAAAAAGAGTGCCTCGTGCATCTTCAAAGCCCAATCTTCTGCCAACCATTGAAAACGCCTGACATGGTGCGCCTCCAACTATGATATCAACTTGTCCATTATATCTTTTTGCATCGAACTCTCGAACATCCGTAAACCAATTATCGTCTGTAATATGATAATTCGCAAAGTAACTCCTCTTGCATTTAGCATCAATGTCCCCAGCAAATACTATATCAAACTTTAAATCTAATCGTTGAAAAGCATGTTCAATAGCTCCAATGCCACTAAATAGGGTTCCCAATCTAATCGTTCGTTCGGGATATGTAAATGGCAACCCTTTCCAATGTACACCACTGGAAAAATCCCCCTCTTTGTATCCTATTGATTTGATAGCTTTAGCTCTACTTTTCACTATTGCTTTGACTTCGGCTATCTTGTCATTAGTCTCGTTTATATCCTTTTCTACTGTTGCCATTAACAATTTTCTTGCCTTAATTCAAGGACAAAGATAAGCAAAATTTTCTATTGTCCCTTCTCTATATTCATAAAAAAGTGGCGTATGCAGTGAACCGTGTAGTTCCTTCATACGCCACCGTCGTTTGTCTGCCTTAAATCTTTGGAAAATGTTTGCTTTCAGCGCATTACTTTCAGAAGATTTGACCACCTTTGCACTCGTAGTTTTTGGACTTAATTACGACCTCCATGTAGTCTTCTATGTAGGATTTCGCAATTTTCGTAAAAAAACTAATACTGATAATCAATCAGTTAAAAATTAAACCTATCTAACCGAAAGTTAGACAGGCCCTTTTTCGTACTTATTGCTTGCGCATCAGGTGAAACTTTACGCCACACGAGAATCGGAAGATGTCGCCCATTTTGAGTGATTTGTTGGTCGCTTTGGCGCAGATGTCGAGGTCGTAGGTGTGCAGTTCGTAATAGAGCGTTACGCTGCGCAGGGCTCCCTGCGGATTGCGCAGGTGGTAGGTGGCACGTTGCCCCAAGCCCAGATGCAGACGCATGCGCGACGCGAAACGGTAGTAGGGACCACCATAGCGGTCGGGGTCTTTCATCCAATAGTTTTCTCCCGTGATGAAATTGAGGTAGAGACTTGCACTCAGCGGCTCGATGGAGAGACGCTCGTGGCAGCGAATCGACCACGGGATGTAGTTCTGTTTGAGCGTAAAGGTGGCATGTGCTCCATCCGAATAGCGCTTGGGAAGGTAACCTATGAGTAGATCGGTCTCCCAGCGGCACTTCTTGCCATAGTCCCAACCTGCACCCACCGACATGACACCCATGCCACCGGCATATTGGGCCTTGATATGCGTCGGTACGATGCGTTTCCATCCCGTGTAGCCCGTGTGGCTGCGCGTGTCGAGAGGACGACGAGCAGTGCTGTCGGGTTGTTGTGCATAGAGGGTGGTGCTGATGCAGAGCAACAGCAACGTCAGCCATCGTTTAGAAAAAGACCTGCTCAAATTCATAACCGTCGTCGTTTACCGTGAAGAGAATATAGGCCCGTTTCTCGATATTGGGGCACATGATGTAGAGCACTCCATCGTCGAAGATGTCCGAAATGACATAGCCGTGGCCATGTCCGTGGATGCAGCATTGCAACCCGGGGAAGGCCTTGACGTGGCGGTGAAAAGCGTTTGTCAACCCTTTGTCGAACTGTTCCGAGTCGGGTGCGGCGTGCATCACCACAAAACTTTTCTTGCACTCGGCAGGGTAGTCGCGCAACTCCTTCTCGATGAACATCAGGTCGGGAACACTCTCTGTGCGGTCAAATTCGAGCGAGTTGGTATTGAGGCAGACAAAGCGTGTGTCGCCGGCCGAGAAGCTGAAATTGAGCGGGCCAAACATCTCTTGGTAGACATCCTCGCCGGTTGCGATGCAGTCGTGGTTGCCAATCACCACGATGTAGGGGACCTTCAATCCGTTGAGGATGTCACGTTGGCGCTCGAACTCGGCACGCAGGCCGAAGTCGGCGATGTCGCCTGCGTGAATCACAAAATCGATGTCGTCGCGTTTGTTCAGTGCAGCCACCGCATCCTCGGTCTCGTCGTACCAGCGTTGTGTGTCGCTGATGACGGCAAAACGTAGCGAGGTGCGCCCTTTGCATTGCTCCTCGATTTGTGCGATGTGCGAGGCGTGAATGTCGGTTTCGCCCTCGATGCGGGTGTCGTAGGGGTGGTATTCCACCTCACAACCGGCAAGAAGGATGCATCCAAACAGTATCAATAGGTACGATTTCATATAATAAGCGGCTAATTTCAAGGTGCAAAGGTAGGCTAAAATCTGCAACAAACAACCCCTAAAATGGTATAAAAATGGTAGAAATGTACAGTGAAGAGGCCCAAATGGAATATGGGCGGGAGCGCAGATGAAACGCCATAGTGCGTATATTGACCAATTTTGAAGCGCTTTGCCCCCTTTTATCCCCTCTTTTCCCCGTATCTTTGCACCAAAATAGATGAATTATGGAGGATACGATGGTACGAAGTATGACGGTCGAGTCGGTGAGTAAGTACACCGAGCGACATCCCAATGTCGCCGCTTGGCGTAACTGCCTTGTGGTGAAATACTCCGATTTGGAACAATCGAAGGTGTCGAACGACCGTCTCTACGACGAACCGATGCGGGTCGATGCGCTGATGTTTTTGTTGTGTGTCGAGGGGGAGATGACCCTGGCCTGCAATTTGAAGGAGTTACGCATCACGACGGGCTGCTATGTGGTGATTCCGCCCAAAAGCATTGTGCAGATGTCGTACTATTCGGCCGACGCAACCGGATATATCATGCTTGTCTCGCAGGAGTATATGAGTGAGTGCAACATCAATGTCAAGAAGGTGACGGCCATGCTTATCGACCCGCTGGCGCAGTTGAAGGTGATTGGGCTCAATAGGTCAGAGGGTGAACGTATGTATGCCTTGTTCGAGTTGATATTCAACACCTTCCGTGATGAGCGAATTTCTGATTTCCGCGAAGATATTGTTCGTTCGCAGTTGGAGATGATTGTCTATGTGAGTTGTGAATTGTTGGCCAACCACCTCCGCTCCGAACACGGAAAAACGGCCACCTCGACCCGCTCCGAGGTCTACTTTCGGCGCTTTATCAAGGAGCTCTCCGAGCACTACCTCGAACGGCAGAGTGTCGCCTTCTATGCCGACCGCTTGTGCATATCGCCGCGCTACCTGACCACCATCGTGCGTCGTGTGAGTGGCTCCTCGGTGACCGATTGGCTCAATCGCTACATGATGATGGAGGCAAAGTACCTCTTGAAATACTCCGAAATGAGCATTCAGGAGATTGCCTATAAACTCAACTTTCCGAACCAATCCTTCTTCGGCAAATATTTCAAGCAGCACGCCGGCATTGCACCATCGCTCTATCGCCGGCAGTCGTGATGCGCGAGCAGGGAATCTCTGCGCAGGAACAACTTCACCCATAAAGAGGGATTGCCTGCAAAAGTCGGTGGAGCGTTTGAGCAATTCAAAATGAATAGGGTTGCCGAAAACGTCATTGCGAGCGAACGCAGGGAGCGTGACAATCTAAACAAGCAAAACGGCGGCCGAGGTGCTTTTTTAGACCGCCGCGCGCCTTATGGCTCTCGCGGTGATGTGTTAAGGTCGCGCAAGCCTATTTTTGAATTTTGCATGTTGCATGTTGAATTTTTTTCTGCCCAATCGGAATTTTACAGTGGTTCCAAAAGTTCCTCCGAATTGTGTCGGAGGAGCTTTTTTTTACGTCTAGAGCGCTTGCAAAACCCGAAAAGATTTGTTAAATTTGACTATTGAATCCTAAAACTTTTGCACGCTATGAAATTACCCTATGCCGAACCCTACAAAATCAAGGCGACCGAGGCCATTCGCACCTCGACCCGTGAAGAGCGCGAGCAGTGGCTGCGCGAAGCGCATTACAACCTCTTCAACCTGCGCAGCGAGCAGGTGACCATCGACCTGCTGACCGATTCGGGCACCGGCTCGATGAGCGACCGCCAGTGGGCCGCTGTAATGTGTGGCGACGAGAGCTATGCCGGTGCCTCCTCCTACTACCGTTTGAAGGAGACCATTGAACGTATCTTCGGCATGCCCTATTTCCTGCCTACCCATCAGGGACGTGCGGCCGAAAATGTCATCTTCTCGGCCCTGCTCAAAGCGGGGGATGTTGTCCCCGGGAACTCCCATTTTGACACGACGAAGGGCCATATCGAATTCCGTCGTTGCCACGCCATCGACTGCACGATTGATGCGGCGGCCGACACACAGTTGGAACTTCCCTTCAAGGGCGAGATGGATATTGCCAAACTCGAAAAGGTGTTCCAAACATATCCCCGCGAACAGATATCTTGCACGGTGCTGACCATCACGAACAACACGGCGGGCGGACAACCCGTATCGATGCGCAATATCCGCGAGACGTCAGCCTTGTGTCGTCAATATGGGGTGCCCCTCTTGATTGACTCGGCACGCTTTGCCGAAAATGCCTACTTCATCAAGACGCGCGAAGAGGGTTATGCCGACAAGACGATTAAGGAGATTGTCGCTGAAATCTACTCTTATGCTGACATGATGACCATCTCGGCCAAGAAGGATGGCGTGGTGAATATGGGCGGCTTTGTGGCGATGCGCGATGCCGAGTTGCGCCGTCGGGCCATGTCGTTCTGCATCATGAACGAGGGATTTGTGACCTATGGCGGTATGTCGGGACGCGATATGGATGCGTTGGCCGTGGGTTTGGATGAGAACACGGAGTTTGAACAACTCGATGCCCGCATCCGTCAGGTGCAACTGCTCGGTGAACTGCTGGATGAATATGGCGTGCCTTACCAGCGTCCGGCCGGTGGCCATGCCATCTTCCTCGACGCCAAGAAGATTCTGCCCAACCTGCCGAAGGAGCAGTATGTGGCGCAAACCCTCTCGTGCGAGTTGTACCTCGAAGCGGGTATTCGCGGCACGGAGATTGGCACGCTGCTGGCCGATCGTGACCCCGAGACGCGCGAGAATCGCTATCCGAAACTCGAATTGCTGCGCCTGGCCATTCCGCGTCGTGTCTACACCGACAACCATATCCGCGTGATTGCGGCCGCTTGTCGCAACATCTACGAGCGTCGTGAGCAGATTACCTCGGGCTATCGCATCACCTTCGAAGCCCCAATCCTGCGACATTTTACCGTGGAGTTGGAGAAACTCTAAAATAAGAACAGGGAGCGAAATTTTAATCGCTCCCTGTTCTTTTATAACAACATGGCTCGCAACCGCTCGCAGGTGCCTTGCTCGTCACGTCGGTTGAAGTGAAATCCGACGATGCCTTCGCACGCGGCAGCTTCGACATTCTCGGGGCGGTCGTCGATGAAGAGTGTCTCTGCAGGGACGAGCCCATAGCGTTTGAGCAGCAGCCGATACATCTCCGGCTCGGGCTTGCAGAGCCCCTCCTCACATGATACCACCTCGCCGTCGAAATGGCGATAGACGGGAACGCGACGCAGGAAGTCGATGAACTCGCGCGACATGTTTGAGAGGACAAAGAGTCGGTAACGACCATCGGCTTTCAGGACCTCAATCAATTGCTCGGTGGGACGGATGACCTCTTGCATGTCGATGGCTCGTTGCACGAAATCGGCGCATTTCTCGCGCGTGAAACCACTGCGGGCCATCAGATGTTCCATCACCTCGTCGAGCGATAGTGTGCCGCGGTCATACTCGTTCCAGAAGTGGGGCATGGGTGTTTCGCGCACGAAGGCGAAGAAGTCGAGAAACTCCTGCGTGCATTTGTTGGGGTTGCGCCAGAAGAGGACACCTCCCAGGTCGAAGACAATATTTTTTATCATGAGGCAAAGGTAACAAAAAAGGTCGGCATTTAACCGACCTTTTGTTGTGAAAATTGACCTTTGATTAGTTGAAATCGTAGTAGAGGTCAAACTTGGGATCGAGGGCATACATGCGTACATACTCGAACTGACCATCGCCAACCACCTTGAACTCGAAGGCGTGGGTTACGGTATTGTTCAAACTGCCGAGGTTCTCGGCGTTGGCATACACCATCATCTGTACGGTGTAGATTACATCCATGCCGTCAATCATCTTCTGGTTGCTGTGGAGCGTGCCGAGTGCAGCAGCCATCACCTCGCCAAAGCGCTTCTCGCACTCCGCATAGAAGGCTTCGAAGGAGGCACGCTTCAACGCCATGTCATCCGACGACCAATTCTCGTAAGGCGTCACATCCTCACCGGCCTGGCTCCAATAGTATTTGGGCAGGGTGTTGATGCGCCAGTTGAGGTTGGTATAGCCGGCAGCGCAACCGCTGTAATACTCGGCATCCTTGGTGCGGTCGCCGCTGCGGTTGTCGAGCGTATAGCCCTGGTGCTTGTTGTTGTATACCCACTCAAAGGCAGCCATATAATACATCTTGCTGAAATCCGACTTGTCGGGCATCAACGAAATGGTTCGGCTCGGGTCGAAAATCCACTCACCACCATTCTTCTTGAAGGGAGCATTGCCCTGCTCGATAAACAGGTTGCGCGCCCAGTTCGAACCGTCGTGCAGATACTCTTCGACAACCCAGGCCGTCGTACCGTTGTTGTAGCTACGGAAGGCTACACGAGCCACGTCGCCCTCTACGGCGTAGGGGTACTGCTGGTTCAGGTACTTGGGGATGTAGATGTCCTGCTGGGGATAGGTGATGCTTCCATACTTGTTGTTCATCGCCTCATAATCCGAAGGCTGTACGACATTGATATCTACCGCCGAGAATGCCGTGCCGTCCCACTGGTAATAGCCGTAACGCTTTTCGCTCTGAACAGCAGCACGCGAAGCGTACAAGGCCGTAGTGCTCGTGGCCGTTTCTACCTTCGTAACAATCATATTGATATACTTCGGAGAACCACTCGCCTTTGAGATTGAGCAGAAATAACCGTAAAGCGTGCAGACCAAACCATCGGTCAAGACAGCCTTTAACTCATCGGTAGCACCATAGACACTGCCTTGTGCCGTTGTAGCACCATCGACATTGAAGTTGATGTAGTTGCCGGCTGCAACCGTACCCGTCATTTTGGCGTAGATGGCATACCCATCCTCGGTGCGAGTCGTGAGCAACTCATCCATCATGGTACCCGTCAGCTCTACCGGAGTGGGGTAGGTGACGGTCGTCGTCCCTGTTTTCTCAATCGTCAAGCCATTCGTGCCGATTTGGAATCCGTAGTTGTACGAACTAATCGTACCCGAAACAGTAACCTCGTCACCGAGTGCATATCCAGTCGTCTTGTAGAGTAATACGGAGCCGCCGTTATCGGTCAGAATCGGGCCCTGTGACGAGATGGCCGAGATATAACCCTTCACCTCGACGACATCGTCCTTCTTGGCCGAGCCGAGTACCGAGGTATAGTTGTTGCCGGCGTCGATGGCAGGAGCCTCGTCCACACTAACCACTACGACATTGATATACTTTCCGCTCGAGATCGAAACAAAGTAACCATAGACCGTACAAGCTGCACCATCCGTAAACTTCGCATTCACCTCATCCGTAGCACCATAGATGCTACCCTGTGCGGTCGTTGCACCATCCATCTTAATATTGATGTAGTTGCCTGCCGATGCCGTACCCGAGAACTTTACAAACTGTGCATAGCCGTCCTCTGTGCGGGTCGTCAAGAGCTCATCCATCATGGCACCGGTCAACTCTACGGGAGCGGGGTAGGTGACAGTCGTCGTACCGGCCGTCTCAATCGTTCCGCCCTGAATCTGGAATCCCTTGTTGTAGGAGCTAATCTTACCCGATACGGTTACCTGGGTGCCAACAGGGTATTCGTCCGATGAGGTTTTATACAGCAGGATTGAACCACCGTTGTCGGTCAAAATCGGGCCTTGTGTCGAGGCTGCCGAAATATAACCCTTCACCTCTACTACATCATCCTTCTTGGCCGAACCCAGCACCGAAGTGTATTCGAATGTCGGTGTATCCGGCGTATCGGGGGTATCGGGCGTCGAGGGCTCGTCGGTATTGTCCTCCACGGCGGGCTCCTCGACCGAGTAGTTGTAGGTCACCACGACATAGTCGCCGGCCTCCAAACCATCGCTCGAAAGGGCGGCGGGCAGTTTCTCCAACGTGGCAGGAGTTACATAGCTATAATACTCCTCCTCGCTCTCCCATACCTTCTTGTAGTCTTCGGCTGAAACCGTGTAGGTCGTGGCGGCGTTCAGAGCCTGCAACTCCTCCGACATCGGCTCGGCAAGGTCGTAGTTGACCGAAACGCTCGAACCGTTCGACAAGAAGTTGTTCCACTTGCCCGAAACAAAGGATTTGAGGTAGGTCTCGGCATCGGTCGAGCTGGTAAAGTAGCAGTTGGTCTTGACAGCAGCCAGCGCGGCAACTGCTTCGGCACCTGCGGCCTCGGCGATGGTCTCGTTCGACGAGTTGTTGGCAATGGTGGCGTAGTCGGCAGCCGTCAACGTGTACTCCACGCTCTGCACGTCGGTAATCTCCGTGTCGGGCTCCCAGCCATCGAGGTTGTGCTCGTTGAAATAGTCGGTTTCGCAGCTCCAACCCAGCACGGCAACCGCAACGAGCGATAACAATTTAATGATATTCTTTTTCATAGTGGTATGTCGCTATTAGAATCGGATTTTTAATCTTACCGTATAGGTGCGGCCGAACGAATACAGCACACCGTAGCAATCCTCCCAGCTCGTAGCATTGGTGGCGCACTGGGCATCCATCACATACTGGTAGTTGTAGAGGTTGTTCACGTTGCCGTAAATCGTGGCGTTGATGTTGCCAATCTTGAAGTTGTAGCTGGCCGAGAGATCCAACTGGTGGCCCCACGGAATACGCCACGGCTTGCTGACATTGATGCTCGACGTCGAGGTGTCGCCACCGATGTAGAAGTCGGCGTAGTTGCGGTCGTAGACATTCCAATCGGCGCTTACGCGCAACCCCTTCATCGGGAAGAAGTCAACACCCAGCGCAGCGGTCGTCTGTGCCGAACCGGCTACCGGAATATCCTTCTGATTGACATCCATGTAGGCGTGGTCGTCGGCCATGATGCCCGAAGCCACCGTGCCATCCAGGCTCTTGGTCAGCGGCTGACCCTGCGAATCGTAGAAATAACCGCGCGTGTTGCTGGCCCATACCCAGTCACCCACGGAGAGCATACCCGTGATGTTGAACATGGGCGAGGGCTTCAAGCGGAAGTCGAGCTCGACACCCATGTGGCGGGCATCTACGCCGGTCATGTTTACACGAGCAATGTCACCATTACCCATCGTCGACGAACGAACGATAGCCTTGTCCATCCACAACGTGTAGTAGGCATTCAGGTTCATCGAGAAGATGCCCGAACGGAAACCATAACCACCCTCTACCGAGAAGACCTTCTCGTTCACGGCGTCGGGGTTGGTCATGTTGCTGGTGGCCGACTGCAAGAAGGCACCGGCCGAGAAGAAGGGCGCACGCGAAATGTAACCCACGTTGAGGAAGACGTTCGACTTCGGCGTGAAGTTCCAGTTGATACCACCCTTGGCCGTGAAGCCCAAGAAGTTGAGTTTCTCCGACTCCTGGTGTGCCGCATCGTAGTAGAAGCGGTCAACACGCCAGTAGCCCGTGTTCGACAGCGAACCCGAAACGAAGGCGTTCACCTTATTCTTCGTCCACTCCAACTGGGCAAAGACACCCTCCTGGTGCACATGGCCGTCGTAGTCGCGATAGACTTTGTCGCCCACACCCAGCTTCTCGTAAGCCCAATTCGGGTCGGCAGCGAGGATGTTGTTCTCGGCCTTCACATTCTTACGGTCGGCATCGTCGATGAAGTACTCACCGCCATAGAGGTCGACAATCTCGTTGTAGTGTGTACCCACATAGTAACGGGCATCGATACCGGCCGAGAGTTCGAGGTTCGGGTGAATCTGGTTCGTGTAGGTCGAGAGCAAACCATACCAGATGTGCTCGTTGCGGCTATCCGACATCACCATCTTCGAACCGTAGTAGGGTACTCCCGGGTTGTTGGCCTCGTGCCATGCGCGGGTGTTCTCCTCCTGCACCTTGGCATAGTCGAACGTACCATCGGCCTTGCGGTAGCTCGTGGTCAGCGTGCCATAGTTGGCACCACGCCATGCCGTGCGGTCGGCCGAGGTGTAGCCCTGGCCCGAATAACCGCCACCGCGACCAATCGAAACATAGAGGGCCGTCGAGAGCGACGACGGGTAGTTGATTTTCCCCTGGTGGTTTAGCGAAAACTGCGGCTTGTGGTAGGGGTTTAAA
>CAZTCM010000016.1:0-4616 GCA_964612285.1 uncultured Alistipes sp. | reverse complement strand
CGTCGGCTTGCCGTTCATGTCGTAGCCGAACGAAGCGTTGTAGCGATACATATCCTTCTCGCCCATGTACTTCTTCGCCTCGCTGTCCCACTGCTTGATCGACAGACCGCCGTAGAGATCGTCGCGCTGGTTGTGCTTCTGCGGAGCACCAAAGGCGGTCAGCGACAGCTGATGACGGTCGTTGATGCGCTTCGAAATGTTGACAAACCAGTTGTAGCCCTCGAAGTTGGTGCCCTGCACATAGCCGTCGCCCCAACGCTTGCCGAGCAGGACACTCATGGCCCAACCCGTCTTCGAGAGACCCGTCGAGAGACTTACGGCGATGTTCTGCAAACCGTCGTTACCCACGCCATAGGTGAACGTGCCACCCTTCTTGGCGTCGATCGAATTGGTCACGATGTTGATCGTACCACCGACCGAGGGCGACGAAATCTTCGAAGCACCCATACCGCGCTGCGTCTGCATCGAGCGGGTTACGTCCGAAAGACCGGCCCAGTTCGACCAGTAGACACCGCCCCACTCCATGTCGTTCATCGGCACACCGTTCACCATCACGGCGATGTTGGCCGATTTGAAACCGCGCATGTTGATTTTTGAGTCGCCATAGCCACCGCCACCTTTCGTGACATAGACACCCGGCGTCGATTTCAACACCTCGGGGAACTCCTGACCACCGATTTTGTACTCGATGTCGGCAGCACTTACCGTCGATACGGCTACCGGCGTTTTGCGCTGCACGGCAATCGACTGCGTGATGACCACGTCGTCCATCTTGATTGCATCGGGTTGCATTGCAATCGTACCCAGATTCTGCTTCGTTGCCGAAGTGTTCACCTTGTGGGTCGAGGTCTTGTAGTTCAGGAAGCTGATCTGTATTGCATCAGCACCCTTACCCACGTTGAGCGTAAACGAACCGTTGACATCGGTCGTCGTGCCCTGCGTCGTGCCCGGAATCAGTACGTTGGCTCCAATCAGCGGCTGCTGATATTCGTCCAAGACCGTTCCCGTGACGACCGTCTGCGCTGCGGCCGTGAAGCCCAGCATCAGACCAACCATCAGAAGGAAAAGTTTCTTCATAAATGTTTGTTTAAGTGTGAATAAAATTAGTGTGTATTATGTGTTGTTTGTTGTTTCGCACTCCTTACGGTATGCCTACGCATACATGCGCGCGTACAATTTTAAAAGACAAAGTTAGCACGGATATTTCAAAAAGGCAACATTTGCGCCGCTTTTTTGTATGAACAAAATGTAAACAAAAGTAAAAATACCCCGACTATTCGTAAGCGAACGCGGGGTAAAAGGGAGGAATTGATACCGTTTGAGCGCTTTCCGAGCGCTATTTCTCGACGCGGACCAAGGCCCAGCCGTTGCGCTCGCGCTGCTCGACGAGGTGCATGCCCAGCTCACCGGCACGGGCCGTGACGGAGGGGATGTCTTCGGTCAGGATGCCGCTCATCAGGAGCGTGCCGCCCGTGGCGAGGGTGGCCGCATAGAGGGGCATGTCGCGCAGCAGAATGTTGCGGTTGATGTTGGCCAAAATGAAGTCGTAGTGACGGCCTGCGAGGAGCGAGGCGTCGCCCAAGAGGGGAGTGATGCGGGCGGCAACGTCGTTGGTGACGATGTTCTCGCGGCAGTTCTCGTCGGCCCATTCGTCGATGTCGATGGCGTCGATGTGTGCAGCACCGCGTTGGGCGGCAATGATGGCCAGCACCCCCGTGCCACTGCCCATGTCCAAGCCGCGAAGGCCCCTCAGATCGAGGTCGGCCATCGTCGCTGCCATCAGGTGGGTGGTGGCGTGGTGACCCGTGCCGAAGGACATCTTGGGCATGATGACCACGTCGAGGGCATCGCCCGCAGGGGGCGTGTGGAAGGGAGCTCGGATGTAGATGCGGCCATCTACGTCTACCGGCTCGAAGTTGCTCTCCCATAAGGCGTTCCAATTCTGCGTCTCAATCTCTGCGAAGGTGTATGCCGTGATGCCTTCGGCCGCGAGGAGTGCTTCGACCTCGGCTCGGCAGGGGGTGAGGTGCTCCTGCGGGATGTAGGCTTTGAGCTGCGTGCCCTCTGTGGTGAAACTTTCGAAAGGGTAGTCGGCCAGATAGGCGGTTAGAATCTCGACCTGCTCGGCATTGCCGGCGGTGATGGTCAACTCGACGTAGTCCATGGTAAATGCAAAATTAGTAGGCGTTGGAATTTTAGGGAGAGGGTATGAGGGGTATGAATTGTATGATTTCGTGCAAACAAAAAAGAGCCGCATCGTTGCGGCCCTTTCAGTAGCGAGAGAGAGACTTGAACTCTCGACCTTCGGATTATGAATCCGACGCTCTAACCAGCTGAGCTATCTCGCCATGCCCTAAAAGCGAGTGCAAAGATAAGTGAAAAATCAGATTTGGCAAAAGATTTTGCAAAAAAAATGAAAAATGTTTTTGCGGGGCCCCGTTTCGGTATTGATTTTGAGCCCTTCACGCATCAAAACTTTTTTGCGATGACACCCCCTTCCTTCCCGCGTCGCCTGCTCCGTCTGCTGCACCTGCTGCGTGTGGTGGCGGGAGTCGTGCTACTCGCGGCCTTCTCTTGGGAGATTCTTTGGGGCCCCGACCACCACATCTCCCGAGGCTATATGCACCTGCAATTGGCCGTCTGCCTGCTCTTCCTCACCGACTTTGCCGTGGGGTGGATGCTCGCTGCCGCACCGCGCCGCTACCTCCTGCACCACCTCTTCTACCTCCTCTGCTCGGTGCCGTGGCTCAACCTCATCGCGTGGAGTGGAGTGGAGCTGCCGCGCCCCTGGGCCGTCTGGTTTGGCATGATGCCCGTATGGCAGCTGGTCTTGGCGCTCTACCTGCTGATTGCCTGGCTCGATACGATGCGCATCCACCGCCTCTTTGTCACCTATACGCTCGCCGTGGTGCTCTTTACCTACCTCGCAGCGCTGCTCTTCTACGAGGTGGAGGTGGGGGTCAACAGCGGCATGCACGGCTTTGGCGATGCGCTGTGGTGGGCAGGCGTGAACCTCACCACGGCCGGAGCCTCGCTCATCCCGACGACCGCCGTGGGCAAGGTCTTGTCGGTGCTGCTGCCGCTGGCGGGGATGTTGTTTCTGCCGATATTCACCTCCTACATCATGCATCGACGCACCCGAAACCGAGTGCGTCGAAGTGATGAATAATCTGCGGATTGGCCCCTATCGCTTGAAGTATAGGTCGAGCAACTCTTTGGCGGCGATGAACGATGATACCTTGTCCTCCAATACGCGCTGTTCGAGTTCTTCGATGCGCTCCTCGATGGCGGGGTTGTGGTAGAACGAGTTGCGCAGCGCATCGTTGATGGTTTCGTACATCCAATACTTGTTTTGGCGGTTGCGGTTGTGGCGGAAGTAGCCGTTGCGCTCGATGTGGTCGATGTAGTGCTCGATGCCCTTCCACACCTCCTCCAAGCCCGTCTCGGCCACCGACGAACAGCAGTAGACCTGCGGCTTGTAGCCCGACTCGGGAATCGGGAAGAGGCGCAAGGCGGCCTGATACTGCGTCTTGGCCAACTCGGCCTTGTGGATGTTTTCGCCATCGGCCTTCGTGATGACCATCATGTCGGCCATCTCCATGATGCCGCGTTTGATGCCCTGCAACTCGTCGCCGGCCCCCGAAATCTGCAACATGAGGAACATGTCGACCATCGAGTGCACGGCCGTCTCGGATTGTCCGACACCCACCGTCTCGATAAAAATCACGTCGTAGCCTGCCGCCTCGCACAGCACAATCGTCTCGCGCGTCTTACGAGCCACGCCCCCCAGCGAACCGGCCGAAGGGGAGGGGCGGATGAAGATGTCGGGGTTGGTCGAGATGGTGTTCATGCGGGTTTTGTCGCCCAAAATGGAGCCGCCGCTGCGCTCCGACGAGGGGTCGATGGCCAAGACGGCCAGGCGGTGGCGGAGGCGCGTCACCATGTTGCCCACGGCCTCGATCCAGGTCGATTTTCCCGCACCCGGTACACCTGTGATGCCGATGCGAATCGATTTGCCGGCGTGGGGCAGACATCGCTCGATGATGGCCTGCGCCTGGGCATAGTGGTCGGGATTCGACGACTCGATGAGCGTGATGGCCTGCGAGAGGATGGTGATGTCGCCGCGCAGGATGCCCTCGATGTACTCCTCGGTGGTGAGTTGACGCTTCTTGCGACGCTTTAAGTAGGGATTGACAATCGGCTGGTCGGCAACCCCTTCTGTCACCTGCAATGCGGTATCGTGGTGATGCTCGGCATATTCGTGTTCGTAGTGGTTAATCTTGGTGAACGACATGATGCGGTATTTTTCTGCAAAAATACAATGCAAAATTTAGAATTCAAAATGTAAAATGAGGGTTGTTGTCGGGTTGAAAGGGTATGAGGAGTATGCGGGGGCTTACCATTCATACTCTTCATACTCCTAGTCCTCCGCCCTCTCGCAATGACGCGGTCGCAAGGGTGAAAATCGCCGATTTTTCCCGCTAAAAACTTTGTTTTTGTTTTTAATTTGGTGTAACTTTGTGTGCCAAAATCGAAAATGGGATAAAAATAACGCGAAATATTCACAATTTTAACATTCAAACCACTATGAAAGTATCTCACATTGAGCATCTTGG
>CAZTCM010000015.1:0-19787 GCA_964612285.1 uncultured Alistipes sp. | reverse complement strand
TGCTCAAACAAAAAAAAGACCTGCCTAACATTTTTTTTTATTGTTAGACAGGCTCGTTTTTGGTTGAGGAGGAGGGCTACGCTTCCCCCATCTGCACCTTTTCGAAGCGATAGCCGAGGCGTTTGAGCTCGACAGCCGCCCCGATGCGGAAGAGTACACGCGCCGTGCGTGCAAAGATGTAGAAGGCCTTGGTGGTCTGCGATTCGGTATCCTCGCGACGAATGAAGGTCATCGCCGTGTGGGCGCAGCTGCGCATCAGGTTTTCGAGTTGGGTCGCCTCCGACGAATCGAGCGGAAGGCCGAGAATCTGCTCGACGATGTGCTCGTCCATGTCGTCGAAACCGGCCTTGCCGTGCAGTGCCGTATAGGGGGCTGTGGCTTGTGTTTCCCACGCCGAGTCCCACCAATGAGCCACGGCCATGCCGACATAACCGGCCCAGGCAATGGCGGCTGCAGGATAGCTGTTTACCTGCGGCACGGCGTCGGCCATATACTCGGGAGCATAGGCCTTCCAACGCTCGTCAATATCCTCGGAGGCAAGCAGCGTTCCCTCCAACATGCCGTGGGAGGTGCACAATTTCAGCAGCTCGATTTGCAGGTTGTTCTCGAAGGTGTCGAAATATTCGGTCTGTTCCATCTGGTCTTTGGGTTTGTGTTGTCGCTATTCAATGAGATGCCGGACTTAGGCCGTGACGGCCTCTTTCTCTGCCGCCTCGCGTTGCGCCTCCTCGACCAGGCGTTTGCCCAGGGCATAACCGCGTTCGAGGTCGAGCGGGAAATGTTCGTCGCGGTATTGACGCTTCTCCTCCTCGGTGTAGAGGTTGAAGTCGTAACGCGCGTAGTCGTCAAATTGGTAGGTGTTGCAGACATAGAGCGTCTCGCAATGGCCAAAGCCCGCCTTCAACGCCACGTCATTGCGCCCCAGCAGGAGCATGTATTTCCACTTTTCGAGCAGCTCCTCCGAGATGTTCATCGTGAAGATGAGCGCCGTCTTTTTCGGGTGTTCCATCGGAACGGCGCGTCGCCCCTGCTCGTTGACCAGGTAGGTATAGTTCGGGAAGGCGAAACGCTCGATGAACGAACGGGTGGCACCGGTCGGGTAGCTGAAATAGACCGGCGAGCCGATAATCACGACATCGGCCTCGACGGCACGCTCCAAAATGGGACGCAACTCGTCGCGAATGGCGCACACGCCGTGCGTGGTGGCATTTTTTACCTTGCAGGCAAAGCAGCTGTAACACCCTTTCAGGTTGAGGTCGAAGAGGCGTACATACTCCACCTCGGCACCGGCATCGCGGGCCCCCTCCATCGCTTTGTGCAGCATCTGTGCCGTATTTTTCTCTTTGCGCGGGCCACCGTCGATGAAGACCGCCTTGATTTTTTTCTGCTCCATAGATCGTCTGTTTGTTGATAGGAATCGATTTTGATGCGCAAGATACAAAAAATGTGCAAATCCTGCAACGGCGTGCAGCGGTTGCTCGCGTTGCCAACCTCTTAAAGCCACTGCTGCTCGACGAAGAGGTAGAGGGCCAGAATCACCCCGTAACGTGCGCTCTTGCCGAGCCACATGGCCAACGTCGTGATGCGCGGATTGCTGTGCATCATGCCGAGCAACACGGCAATCGCTTCGCCGAGCGTGGGGAGAAAGGTGAAGAGGGCCATCCAGGCACCACGCCCTGCGACGAATCGCTCGGCGCGGTCGAGTTGTTCGCGGCGAATCCCCAGCCGTTCGAGCCACTCCCGCTTCCCTTGCCGGCCAATCCAATAGCAGGTCATACCTCCCAGCGTATTTCCTGCACCGGTCACCATCAGACAGCCGAGGGGGTCTAAGCCGAGGGCCACGAGGGCAATCATCGTTGCCTCGGAGCTGAATGGAAGGACCGAGCCGGCGACAAACGCGGCCGCGAAGAGCCCGGGATAACCCCAGTCGGTCAAAAAGGTGACGATTGTTTCCAAATTGAAAATCAGTTATTTACCGATGCAGAACCGGCTGAACAAAGTGCCCAGAACCTCGTCCGGCAGAATTACACCGCGTGCCGTAATCGAGCCGATGGCTACAATGACGGCGCGAATCTCCTCGCTCAGCAGGTCGGTTGGCAGCCCCTCGTTCAACCCTCGGCGGGCACGACGCAGGGCCTCGGCGGCAGTGGAGAGGGCTTCGTAGTGACGGGCCGACGAGACGATGGCCGTGCCACTCTCCAAGGCTTCGGTCGGTACGGCTTGGCGCAGTGCCCGACACAACGCCTCAGTCCCCTCGCCCGTGCGGGCCGAGAGCGGCAATATTCCCTCGGCAAAGCGATGCGCAGGGTGCAGGTCGCATTTGTTGGCAACGCGCAACAACCGTTGGTCGTCGCGGAGCGTGAATTCGGGTTTTGTATCGGGATGGGCAATCAACTGCCCGGCATCCTGCAACCACACCACGATTTGTGCCCGTTCGATGCTTTGACGGGTACGCTCGATGCCCATCTGCTCCAAGCGGTCTTCGGTCGTGTGCAACCCTGCCGTGTCGAGGATGCGGAAGAGCACGCCGTCAAGGGTGAGTCGCTCCTCAATCACATCGCGGGTCGTACCGGCAATCTCCGAGACCATCGCACGCTCCTCGTCAAGCAGCCGATTCAGCAGGGTCGATTTCCCGACATTGGGAGCTCCGACAATCGCTACGGCAACCCCCTCTTTGAGGGCATTGCCCAGCGTGAAAGAGCGACGCAGCCGCTCCACCTCGGTCGTGATGGCCTCCATCGTGGCGGCGAGTTGTTGGCGGTCGGAAAACTCCACCTCCTCCTCGCCGAAGTCGAGTTCGAGTTCGAGCAGGGCCGTGAGGTGCAGCAGCTCTTCGCGCAATTGGTCGAGGGCCGAGGAGTAGCCTCCGCGCATCTGATGTGTGGCGAGCGTATGGGCGGCTCGCGACGAGGAGGCGATGAGGTCGGCAACGGCCTCGGCTTGCGAGAGGTCGAGCCGTCCGCCCAGGTAGGCACGACGCGTAAATTCACCCGGCTCGGCCATGCGGGCACCGGCATGAAGCGCCAAACGCAACACCTCGCCGACGATGTACGACGAGCCGTGGCACGAGAACTCTACGGTATCCTCGCCCGTATAGGAGTGGGGGGCGCGAAAGAGGGTGGCGACCACCTCGTCGACGATGCGTTCTCCGTCGTAAATCGTGCCAAAGTGGGCCGTATGCGAGGCGCATGCCGACAAAGGCCGACGACCGTGAAAGAGCCTGTCGGCAATCTCTACGGCCGCTACGCCCGAGAGGCGGATGACGGTCAAAGCCCCTCCCGCAGCGGTAGCCGGAGCGATAATCGTATCGTGGTCGATCTGCATATTAGCGTTCGATGCGTAGACGTTGACCCTCGCGGATGCGGGCGGCATTCTTGATGCCGTTCCAGCGCATCAGCTGATTGACGGTGACCCCGTGGCGACGCGCAATGGCACCCAGCGTATCGCCGCGCTTGACGCGGTAGACGGTAGCTGCCTGTTCCATGCGTTTCTTGTCGATATTTGCGGGGTTGATGTACTCTTTCAGGTAGAGCGAATCCTTCGCCATAATCTCCGCTTCGCGTTCGATGTATTGCGTGATGTGACGCTGGGGCAGCACAAGCGTATAGGCCTTGGTCGAGGCGGGGATGATGTCCATGCGGTATTGCGGATTCAGCGCACGCAGCGTTTCGAGGTCGACGTCGAGTGTCGAGGAGATCTGTTCGAGGTGGGTGATGCGGTGAATCTGAATCGTATCGACGGCCAGCGGTATCGGCGCCTCGATAGGCTCGATGTTGTGCTGACGGTGGTAGTTGAAGGCGTAGGTCGCACCGATGAAGGCGGGGACATAGCCGCGTGTTTCGCGCGGCAGGTAGTAGTAGATGTCCCAGAAGGTCTTACCTCCCGAGCGGGCGATGGCCTTGTTGACGTTGCCCGGCCCGCAGTTGTAGGCGGCAATGGCCAGTGTCCAGTCGCCGAAGATGCGGTAGAGGTCTTTCAGGAAGAGGCAGGCGGCACGCGTCGAAGCAACAGGGTCACGACGCTCATCGACCAACGAATTGATTTCCAACCCATAGCTCTTGCCCGTCGAGGTCATGAACTGCCATAAGCCTACGGCTCCGGCACGCGACATGGCACCGGTTTGCAGGGCCGATTCGATGATGGGCAGGGCACGCAGTTCGATGGGGATGCCGGCACGCAACAACTCCTCCTCGATGTGCGGAAAATAGAGTCGTGCCAATCCCAAGACCCGGGCAATTGTGGCAGGGTGCTTCTCGACATAGCTCGTGATGCGGCTGCGCACGAGGTAGTTGTAGGGCATCGGGATGGGTGATACGAGGTTGCGCAGGCGTTGTTCGTAGAGGGCATCTTTCTGGGCAAGTGCTGCCGAGTCGCTCCCCTCGACCATGACCGTGTCGGCCACCAGGAAGGGGTTGAAATACTCTTCGTAGCGCACCTCGCGGCGGTATTCGCGCCATGCTGCCAAGAGCGAATCGGCCTGGGCCGGTGTGAAGCCGAGCGTGAGGTCGTTTTGTGGTTTGGGGAGCAGTTCGGTCGGGGCCTCCGAGGTGGAGGGGGCGGTCGATGCAGTCGGAGCAGCCTGGGGCTGTTCGACCGTCGGTGTGGTGCTCTCGACCTGCTCGGTGCGGGCCTTGCGCTTTTTGCGCGGCCGTTTGCGGTCAAACAAACCGTCGGCGGCCGGAGCGGCGTCGACGGTAAAACAGATTGCGAGCAGTAGCAGGAGCGTTTTTTTCATCGTGGGCATTAGAAGTTAAGACTCATGTTGAAGCCGACAACAGGACGGTGGTCGCCCTCCATCGGCACATAGGTGTAATTGAACATCGGCTCGATATTCATCGAGAGGTCGTCCGAAACGTCGTAATCCTTCAAGTGGGCATCGACATGCGCATCAACGATTTGCAGGATGTACATCGCGCCCGTGAGGATGATACAGAGGTCGCGGTTGCGTCGGTAGTTGTTGCGCAGATTGCGGATGAAGGTGGACGAATAGCGGCCGTGAAACTCGTCGGTCGGGCCGTTGGGGTATTTCTCGGGATTTTGCTCGTAGTCGGCCAACAAACCATAGGCCTTCTTGAAGCGCTGAAAACCGCGGTTGTTCCAGTCAATACAGTAACCCAGCGTGGCAAAACCTCCCAACACGAAGGGCACCTTCCAATAGCTGCGGTTGTAAATCTGGCCGGCACCCGGACAGATACAGGCGAGCGTGGTTGCCTTCTTGACGCTCGATACGTCGTTCGTGGCGTAGTTTACCGCCGCATCACCGATAAAATAGATGTACGAGGCGAGCGTCACCCCGAGGTAAATCTGCCGTCGGGTGTTGCTGCGAATCATCTTCGTTTGCAGGGCATCCAATTCGGGGGTACGCTCCATGCTGACATCGGTGATGGCATCGTACTGCTTTTTGAGCGGTTTGTAGACCTTGTTCTCGTGGAGGTAGAGGGCCAAACCGCCGGCCAGCGTAGTGTAGAGAATCGGCAGTTTCCAATACTCCTTGTTGTATATCTGGCCGTAACCCGGGAGCAGGGCCGACATCCAGCACACCTTCGACAGCCCCATCGAGTCGCTCATGAGCCACCCTTTGTGGAAGACCTTGCGTGTCGTGTCGCGGCGCACCCCGCCGGTGAGGAACTCCGCCATGGCCATCGAATCGAGTGTATGCAGGTCGTCGGTGCGGTGTTCGGTCAGCAGGAGCGAGTCGGCCAAAAAGTCGGCCGTGAAGAGCGAATCGGCTTCGGCGGTGAAGGCGGCCAACTGCACCGAGTCGGCCTGTTGGCGCAGGGTGTCGGCCTGCTGGAACAGACCGCCACGCACGATGCTGCGCTTGCCGCGCGGCATGCGTATCTGCTGCGCTTCGAGCGAGGTCAGCGTACAACACATCGCCATCAGCGCGATGAGGTATTTCAGAGCTCCGCGTTTCATTAGGCTTGTTGCTCTCCTTTCAGGCGTTCGATGATTTGTTCGATTTGTGCATCGTCGGCAAAGCCGATGGTGATTTTACCTCCGCCGTTTTTGCTGCGTTTGATGGCAATCTCCGACGTGAAGAGTCGTTCGAGTTGCTCGACCAGGCGGGTGTAGCTCTCGGGATACTCCTCCTCCTCGGCACTGCGCACGCTCTTCTCGGCCGCCTCGGTCAGTGCACGCACCAACTCCTCGGTCTGGCGGACCGAAAGCCCCTTTTTTAGGCATTTTTTCAGTACACGCAGCTGCGCCTCGCCCGAAGCACCGGCGATGGCCTTGGCGTGTCCCATCGAAATCACCCCCTCTTTGAGGGCCAGCTGCACCTCGTTCGGAAGTTTCAGCAGACGCAGGTAGTTGGCCACCGACGAACGCTTCTTGCCCACCTTCTCCGAGAGAGCATCCTGCGTGAGGTTGCACTCCTCGATGAGGCGTTGCATGCCGAGGGCAATTTCGATGGCGTTGAGGTCTTGGCGCTGGATATTCTCGACGAGGGCCATGGCATGCAGGTTCTCGTCGTCGACCTCGCGGATGTAGGCAGGCAGCTGTTTCAGGTCGGCCCGCTGTGCCGCACGCCAGCGACGCTCGCCACTGATGATGATGTAGCGACCGTCGCCCCCCTTGCGCACCGTGATGGGCTGGATGATGCCCAGCTGGCGAATCGAGTCGGCCAATTCGTCGAGGGCCTCCTCGTCGAATTGGGTGCGGGGTTGTGTCGGGTTGGGGATAATCTTCTCGATGGCCAGTTCGGTCATCTCGCTCATCGGCTTGGCCTTCAAATCGAGCCCTTCGGTGCCGAAGATGGCATCCAAACCGCGGCCTAATCCCTTCGGTTGTTTCATAATCCTATTTCGTTTGTTTTTTATTGCGTTTGAGGAATTCGCGGGCCAGGGCCAGGTAGCTCACCGAGCCGGCAGCCGAGGCGTCGTAGAGCATCACCGGCTTACCGTGCGAGGGAGCCTCGCCGAGGCGGATGTTGCGCTGGATGACCGTCTCGTAGGCCAAAGGCCCGAAGTGGTTGCGCACCTCCGTGACCACCTGGTTGTTCAGTCGGTTGCGCATGTACATCGTCAGGAGGAACCCCTCGATTTCGAGGTCGGGGTTGAGCGACGATTTGACCTTGCGAATCGTGTTGAGCAGTTTCGACAGACCTTCGAGGGCAAGGTACTCGCACTGCACGGGGATGAGCACCGAGTCGGCGGCCGTCAGGATGTTGAGGGTCGTATAGCCGAGCGAGGGCGAACAGTCGATGAAGATGTAGTCGAAACGCTCGCGCAGACTATCTACGATGCCCTTCATCACGCGGTGTGCATCGTCGCGTTTGGCCAGTTCGGTGTCGGCAGCCACCAGGTCAATCGACGAGGGGAGCACCCACAACTTCTTCACATCGGCACTTTGCAGAATGACCTCTTCGGCTTTTCGTTCGCCCGAGATACACTCGTAGATGCCTTCGAGGTTGATGTCGAAGCCCAAACCCGAAGTGGCGTTGGCCTGCGGGTCGGCGTCGAGCAGCAACACCTTCTTGCCCAGCAGGGCCAGCGAGGCGGCCAGATTGATGGCCGTGGTGGTCTTTCCGACGCCACCTTTTTGATTTGCCAAAGCGATTACTTTTGCCATAAGGTCCTTTTTTCGTTTCGTTAGCGCACAATGCGGGACAAAATTACATAAAATCTCCGAAAAAACATAACCGTAACCGAATTTTGCCTACCTTTGAGGCGTAATCTACCAAAGATGAAGTGATATGGAGGAGAAGAATCATTTGTCGGGCGAGGGGCGGAGATTGCCCTCTACCACCTTTCCCACGGCGGCCGATGTGTTGGTGCTCATCGGGCTCTTCTTTGTGATACAGGTGGCCGTGATGCTTGTGGCTTCGTTCGTGCTGCTCGTCTCGGGGCAGGGGCTTGCGGAACTCACACCGCAGGCTCGCGGTGGTTATTTGGCCCTTACCTCACTGGTGGCGATGGGGCTCACGACGGCAACCTTCTTGTGGTATCGGCATGCACGCGGCGGGCGACCGTTCTATGTTCCCTTTACCCTGCGACGGGTGCGTCCGGCACTGCTCGGATGGGCCTTCGTGGTGATGCTCTCGGCCGGCATCCTGCTCGACCCGCTCTACCAATGGCTGCCGACACTGCATCAAGAGGTGGGGCGTGGCTTGTGGAGCATCGTGGCGGTGGTCGTCATTGCCCCTCTTTTCGAGGAGTATCTCTGCCGAGGCTTTCTCTTCGGCTCGTTGCGCGAACGCTATGGAACCACGCGTGCCGTACTCTTCTCGGCCCTCTTCTTCGGTATCATGCATGTGCAGCCGGCAGCCGTGGTCAACGGTTTTGTGATGGGTGTGGTGTTGGCTGTGGTCTATGCCGTGACCCGCACGTTATGGGCGCCGATTTTGCTCCATGCCGCCAACAACGCCCTGGCCTATCTGTTCATTGTGGCGGGGTATGAGCAACGCACCTTTGCCGAACTTTTTGGTGACCACCGCCGGCTCTATCTGTTGGTCTATGCCGGAGTCTTTGTCGGCTTTGTCGCATCGGCCTATTTCCTGTGGCGCATGCTCGTACGACGCGGTTCGGAACAGAAAAATCGCGATTTGGTGTAATAAAGCACCCCGCCGAATCGTTATTTCACGGAAAAATGCCTATCTTTGCCCATTAATTATGAGTAGATGCAGTCGATATACGCTTTTGGCGATGGTCGTGTTGCTGCTGACCGGATGTCGGGAGCTGCCGCGCTATTTCGTCGGTGAGAAGCCGTTGGCGCGTGTGGGCGAGAAGGAGTTGGCGGTGCGCGATGTGGCGCAGTCGCTGCCGAAGGGGCTCACACCGACCGACAGTGCCGCCTATGCGCGGGTCTATGTCGACCGCTGGGTGCGCAAGCAACTCAAATTGATGGAGGCCGAGCAGCTCTTCTCGTCGTCGGAGGCCGACATTGACCGCATGGTCGAAGAGTATCGCCAGTCGCTGCTGATTCGTAAGTTGGACCAATTCTACGTCGACCGCTTGGTCGATACGACCTTCACCGAGGAGGAGATTGCCGCCTACTACGCCGACCACAGCACCGATTTCCGGCTCGACCGCACGATTGTCAAGGGGCGGGTGGTTCGTCTGCCGAAGGACTATCGCCAGAAGCGACGATTGAAAGAGTTGTTGGTGGCCAAAAGTGAGGCTCGGATGCAGGATCTCCGCGACATCTGCCTCAAAAACGAATTGGAGATGAACGACTACGCGAACCAATGGGTCGATTATACCGAGTTCCTGAGTCTGCTGCCGACCGTGCGCTCGCAGAGCTATGCATCGCTGCTCACCAAGCAGGGGGGGCAGGAGATGGCCGACCAGAACTCCTTCTACTACTTTGTCATCGAGGCGGTGCGCCGCCCGGGCGATGCCGTGCCGTTGGAGCAGTTGCGTGCGACGATTCGTCGGGTGCTCTTCAACCAGCGCCAGCAGCAGGTGATTCGCGACCACGAACAAGCCCTCTACGAACAGTCGATGGCCACGGGCGGCATCCTGCTTTACGAGGAGCCGACAGCACCGGATGACGAAGCAGATACAACTACGAAATAAGAAAACGAAACGAAAGATATGTTGAAGAAAACACTCCTTACGATGACGGCCGTCGGTCTGGTGCTGACGGCACTCTTTGCACAAAAACGCCAGGTGATGCTCGACAAGGTGATTGCCGTGGTGGGTGCCTCGTCGATTCTCTACTCCGAGGTGCAGGACTATGCCACCCAACTCGTCGAGCAACGCCGACAAGAGGGATATACCTCCGACCGCGACCCGATGAACGAGGCCCTCGAAGCACTCATGACGCGCAAATTGCTCTACCACCAGGGACAAATCGACTCGGTGCAGGTGAGCGATGGCGACATCCTCTCGCGTGTCGAGGACCAGGTGCAGATGATGATTGATCAGGAGGGCTCGATTCCGGCCTTGGAGGCAAAGCACCACATGGCCATCTTTAACATCCGCGAGATGCTCCACCGCCAGATGGAGGAGCAGGCCTATGCCCAGGCGATGCAGGGCGATGTGGTGAATAAGGTCACCATCATCCCGGGTGAGGTCGAGCACTTCTACAACTCGATTCCGAAGGATAGTCTGCCGGTGATTGCCGAGCAGTATGTCTACGCCCACATCACGAAATATCCGAAGTCGATGACCGAGGCCAAGCAGCGCACGCGCGAACGCTTGGTGGAGATGCGTGCCCGTGTTCTCAACGGTAAGGCCAAATTCGAGAATCTGGCCCGCATGTATTCGCAGGATCCGGGTACGGCCCTGCGTGGTGGTGAGATGGAGCCTTCGCCGCTGGCCAGTCTCGACCCGTCGTTTGCCGCCGCCCTCGAACAGCTGCGCGAGGGACAGATTTCGGAGGTGGTCGAGTCGCAATACGGCTTCCACATCATCCAGTTGCTCGATAAGCGCGGACAGCTCTACCACTTCCGTCACATCCTGCTGCGTCCCTCCTATACGACCGAGGAGTTGACCGAGTCGCTCACGTTGCTCGACAGCTTGGCGACACTCATTCGAGCCGACTCCATCACCTTCGAGAAGGCCGCTTTTGACCACTCGGACGACAAAGTGTCGAAGATGAACGGCGGTATCGTTTCGAACCACGACATCTTGGAGCGCTATCAGGCCTACGATGCCAAACTGACGGTGACGAAATTCCTGCGTGAGGATTTTGCCCACTTCAATGCCCTCGACGACTACAACCACCTGGTACGCTTGAAGGAGGGCGAGGTGTCGTCGTCGTTCCTGACGCAGGATGTGTTGCAGAATCAACTGGGTAAAATCGTGAAGTTGCTGCGTGTGATTCCCACGCACGAAGCCTCGATGGCCGAGGATTACCTGCGTCTCGAAGAGATGGCCTTGCAGGCCAAGAAGGATCGCATCTTCAACGAGTGGCTCTCGGAGAAGATTCAGGGGATGTATGTCTACATCGACCCCGAATTCCGCCACGGAGCCTTTGAAAATAAATATTGGGTACGATAGGCTGTGCGACGGATTCTCTCCATACTCCTTTTGCCGGCACTCTTCTGCACGCTGCTCTTTGCACGGAGCGGGATGCTCGTTGCGCCCGAGGGTGAGCGCGCCGAAACCGAAACGCGCATCGTACACCTTAAATCGGATCTTTCGGGTCCGGTGAAGAAGGGTGATTCGGTCATCTTCATGGTGGGTAATTTTGCCGCCCAGCACAATGGTACGGTCATCACCTGCGACTCGGCTGTGCGCTACTCCGATGCCCACCTCGAATGTTTCGGCAATGTGCTGATTAACAAGAATACGACCTATATCTACGGCGATCGGGCCGACTACAACCGCGACCTGAATCGGGTGATTATCTATTCGCCCATCGTCAAGGTCGTCGATGGCGATGCCACGCTCTACACGCGCCACTTCGAGTTCAACACGAAGGAGAACATCGGCCAATTCAAAAGCGGCGGTGTGCTGACCAACCGCGACAACCTCATCGAGGCCGACCGCGGCTACTACTACGCCGACACGAAGGAGTTGATAGGGGTCGATCGGGTCGAGATGCGCAACGAGGAGTATGAGATGCGCGGCGATTCGGTGGTCTACAACATGGCGACCGACAACGCCTTCTTCTTCGAGCGTACCAACATTTGGAACATCGATGGCGACTACCTCTACGGTGACCGCGGTTCGTACAGCAAGGCCGACTCGCGTTATATGGTGACCCGCAACGGCTACCTGCTCACCGAGAAACAGGAGTTGTGGAGCGATACGCTCGACTACTACCGCACCGAGGAGCATGTCATTTTGCGTCGCAACCTGCAAATCGACGATACGGAGCACAAAAACCTCTGCTTCGGCGACTATGGCGAGTATTGGAAGGAGCCGGGCAATGTCTTCCTCACGGCCGCTCCTTCGATTATCAACTACGATTTGGAGCAGGGCCCCGACTCGCTCTTTATGCGCAGCGACTCGATTTACCTCTATACGTTGCGCCTGGGCGAACCCCTCCCGAACGAATACGCCCTGCGCGATTCGTTGCTGCGTGCTGCGGCTGTTGCCGATTCGTTGAAGGCGGCTGATTCGTTGGCAGCGGTACGGGTAACCTCCGATGGAACGGGTAAACCCACCGCTGCACGCAGTGAGCAGGCGTTGCGTGAGACGCCGGCGAGTGGTGCTTTGTCGGCCATTTCTGAGGGGACGGGGACTCTCCGAACCGAAACGGGTGAAACGCCCGGACCTCGTCGTGATGCGCCGGCACCACGCGTGAACGCCGATGCAGCGGATGCCGATGCAACAGATGGCCCTGCGGCCGATTCGCCAACCGGCGGGGAGGTGGCTGCGGCCGATTCGCTGGCGGCCGATTCGTTGGCCGCCGACAGCCTGCAACTCTCGGAGAAGGAGTTGCGCGCCCAAGAGAAACAACGCCTGAAAGAGGAGGCCCGCAAGGCTGCCGAGGCGCGACGTGCCGAGAAGGCGGCTGCGAAGAAGGCACTGCTTGACTCGATAGGTATTCAGCGCCAGATTAAAACGACGGCCAAATTGAGGGAGATGGAGCGTCGCGACTCGATTGCCGATGCCAAACGTAAAGCGAAGGCACGCGCTAAGATGAAGGCGCGTTACGACCGTTTGCGCAGCAAGGGGAAACTCTTCTTGGTCGATACGGCCCTGATGCAGCGTCTCGATTCGACCGTGCGGAGCGATGAACGCCACCTCGACTCGCTCTTGACGCGTTGGGTCGATTCGCTCGACTCGGTGCTCTATCCGCGCGTGGCGGTCGATTCGTTGGCCGGTCCGGTGGATAGCGTCTATCGTCTGGTCAAGGGACTGCGCAATGTGCGCATCTTCCGCACCGACTTCCAGGCGGTGTGCGACTCGCTGACAGGTCTATCGTCGGATTCGACCCTGCACCTCTACATCGAACCGGTGTTGTGGAACGGAACGAATCAGATTACTTCGGAGGTGATGGATATCTATACGGCCAATCAGCAACTGCACCATGCCGAGTTTGTCGGTGAGCCGCTGATGGCTTCGCAGTTCGATACGGTCTATTACGACCAGATTGCCGGCAAGGAGATGCAGGCCTTCTTCCGCGAGAATGAGATTTGTCGTGTCGATGTGAACGGCAATGTGCAGACCATCTTCTTCCAAAAGGATGGCGAGCCGCAGGAGGTGGTCTTCATGGCGGTCATCGAGAGTGGCGATGCTTCGTTCTTCATCGAGCAGCGCCAATTGGAGCGCATCATCTACCGCGTAAACCCCGTATGGCCGATTTACCCCATCGATAAGATTCCGGAGGATCAGTCGCTCTACCTGCAAAATTTCAAGTGGGAGGGCAATCGTCGCCCGACGCGTGAAGAGGTCTTCGACCGCACGGTGCGTCCCTCCGAGCGTCGAGAGCGTGAGGCGCGTCCGCGTCCCAACTTCCCGATTCAGGCCGGTATCGATGCGCAGCGCAAGCGTCTTACCGACCTCGGTACCTGGGCCGACCGCAATGAGGAGGTCGATGCCGCTACCGTCGAGTGGATGCACTCGCTTGGGTATGAGGTGGGGCAGCCGCGCGAATAGAAGAATATAAAATCGTACCAATAAAAGCAGCGGGATGGTTTGAACCATCCCGCTGCTTTTATTCTGTTTGATTATAATAGCAACATCAGCACGAGCTGAATGATAATCACGCGCAGGAACATGCAGATGGGGTAGACCGTGGCATAGGCTACCGAGGGGTTGTCGCCCTCGATGGTGTCGTTGGCATAGTTCAACGCCATCGGGTTGGCCATCGAGCCACACAGCAGCCCCGTAATCGAGCCGAAATCGAGGTGCATGAGTCGCAATGCCGCCCATCCGACCACCACAATCGGTACGAAGGTCAGCAGGAATCCCAAGCCCAGCCACAAGGCCCCCTCGGGACGCACCACCGTTTCGAAGAAGTGGGCCCCCGACTCTAAACCGAGGCAGGCCAGGTAGAGGTCCAACCCTAGGGCTCGCAACATCATGTTGGCGCTCTGCGTTGTGTAGGTAATCATGTGCAGACGAGGCCCGAAGGTGCCGATGAGGATGCCGACTAAAATCGGTCCGCCGGCCAGACCCAGCTTCACGGGCACCGAGATGCCCGGAATCGAGAAGGGAATGAACCCGACCATCAGGCCGAGGATGATGCCGATGAAGACCGAGACAAGGTTCGGTTCGTTGAGGCTCTTGACGGCGTTGCCCAGAATCTGTTCGACGCGGCGAATGTCGGCTGCTTCGCCCACGACCGTCAGACGGTCGCCGAGTTGCAGGACAAGGTCGGGCGTGGCCAGCAGTTGCACCCCCGAACGATAGACGCGCGAAATGTTGATGCCGTAGTTGTTGCGCAGACGCAGCGAGGCGAGGCGCTTGCCGTTGATTTCGGGACGGGTCACCAAGATGCGTTGCGAAATGAGTTCGCTGTCGATTTTGTTCCAGTCGATATTCTCTGCATTCCAATCTTTGGCCTCCTGCTCGCCAAAAATCAGGCGCAGGGCATCGGCTTCGTGGGGGGTGGTGATGACCATCAGGATGTCGTTTTCGGCCAGCTGCTTATCCGAGGTGGGGATGGAGACATGGCCGTCGCGCCACAGACGCGAGATGACGAAGTGGTGGTGGCTTTCGGCGGCCACCTCCGAGATACGCTTGCCGAAGACGGCCGGATTGGTCAGTCGATAGCTGGCGATGAAGATGTTTTTGCGGTGCTCGGTATCGGGGCCTGCGAGGTCTTCGGGCTTGACAAACCACCGACGTAGCAGGGCGATGGCCAGGATGACTCCCACGACACCCAGTGGATAGGTCAGGGCGCAACTCAATGCGGCCCCATTCGTATCGAAGCCCAGTTGTGCAAGGGTTTGTTGCGCGGCACCGAGGGCGGGGGTGTTGGTGGTGGCACCGCAGAGAATACCCGACATGTCGGGTATGGAGACGCCGCATCCAAAGGCCAGCGCGATGGCCATCAACGTGCCAAAGAGGAGTACGCCGAGCGAGGGGATAATCAGGCGCATCCCCTCGGTGCGCATCGAGGAGAAGAATCCCGGGCCGACCTGCAAGCCGAGGGCATAGACGAAGAGCACCAAGCCGAACGACTCGGCGTAGTGCAACATGCGGTCGTCAATCGACAGGCCGCAGTGGCCGGCGAGAATGCCGACAAAGAAGATAAAGGCCGTGCCGAGCGAGATGCCGAAGAGACGAATGCGCCCCAGCATGACGCCAAGCGCTGCAATGAGCGACAGCACGATGATGGCCTGCAAGGCCGAGTGCTCGGTGAACAGCGTGTGCAGATACTCCATAACGAGGGCAAAGGTACTATTTCGCTCGCAAAGCGACAAATCTCTTTTTATGCCGTTAAGTCGTGCCCCATGAAAAGGCGGGGCAGGTTGCAGCCGATGTAGTTGCCGAGGATGGCCATCACCCACGGCTGCACCATCCACAGACCGGCTTCACCGTCGAAGATGGCCACGGCGTAATAGAAGGCGTCGGCCACGCAGTGGGGGAGTCCGCAGAGGATGAATACCGGCACCCCGAACAGGAGTGGCAGGTAGTTGTTGCGCATCGTGCCATAGACGGCCAGCGTCATAATCAACCCCGTGCCAACGGCCGGCAGCAGCACTCCGTGCCACGAGGCGGCTGCGCGTGCGGCCAGAATCGCGTCGAGGTTGGCGAAGAGTTCGGGACGAGTCGAATAGCGTGTCAAGAGGGCCAGAAGGGCGCATCCGACGGCATTGCCCAGCAGGATGTAGAGCAGACGAACCCATTGGCGGGGTGCCATGAAACCCGCTTTGCCCGTATAGAGCTGCGCCTTGCACAGCACGACCGAAATCAGACCAAAAGCGAAGAGAATCGCACCGGCCAGGCCTCCGACGTTGAGGTAGGTGAGACCGCCAATGCCGATAAGCAGACCGGCGAAAATTGAGAGTCGTGTCAATTCTTTCATGGTGAGTAGAGGGTGTTACTCTTCGGCGGCATGCTCTTGCAAGGCAGTCGAGAACTCCTTTTTCGATTGCAGACGTGCCGTCTCTTTCAGTTGCAGACCGACACGCACCAGGTTGTTGTTGCCCGTGGCGAGGCGCTTGTGGGCATCCTCATAGGCTGTTTGGGCCTTTTGCAGGGCGGCACCCACCCCTTCGAGCGAGGCGGTGAAGGCGACGGCCTGCTCGTAGAGTTTCAACCCACACTCGGCAATGCGCTTCGTGTTCTTGTCTTGCGCATCGTATTTCCAAAGGTCGGCCACCAATTTCAGCAGCGCGAATAGGTTCGTGGGCGAGGAGATGATGACCTTCTTGTCGTAGGCATCGGACCAAATCGAGGGGTCGCCCTTCAAGGCATCGAGGAAGGCGGGCTCGTTGGGGATGAACATGATGACAAAGTCGGGTGAGTTGAGCAGTCGCTGATACTCTTTGCGCCCCAATTCGGTGACGTGCTGACGCACCGAGGCGATGTGGGCGGTGAGGTGGCGCTGACGCTCGTCGTGGCTCTCAGCGGCCGAGTAGGCGACGTGAGCCGTGAGCGAGACCTTCGAGTCGATGACAATCTGCTTCTGCTCGGGCAGGTGCAGAATGACATCGGGGCGCAGGTTGCGACCCTCGCTGTCTTTGAGCGAGTGCTGGGTCTCGTAGTGCAACCCCTTGACGAGCGACGAGCTGTCGAGAATCGTTTCGAGCAGCGTCTCGCCCCAGTCGCCCTGGGTCTTCGAGTTGCCGCGCAGGGCATTTGTGAGGTTGGTCGTCTCGGTCGTGATGCGGCGGTTGAGCTCCATGAGGTTCTTCAACTCGTTCTTTAATTCGCCGCGCTGCTCGTTTTCGTGCGAGTAGATGTGCTCGACCCGTTCGCGAAACTCGGTGATGTTCTCGCGGAAGGGTTTGAGCAGCACGTCCATCGACTCGCGGTTGGTTTCGCGGAACTGCTTCGATTGCTCGCCCAAAATCTCGGTCGAGAGGTTGCGAAAGTGGCTTTTGAGGTGTTCCAACTCCTCCTCGCGGCGCTTGCGCTCCTCTTCGCGCACCTCCTCGGTACGCTGTTTGAGGGCGTTGATTTCCACCTCGGAGGCGGCACGCACGGCGGCCAATTCGCGTTCGAGGCGCGCCTGCTCGTCGCGTTGGGCGAGGGCCGCTTCGTCGGCTGTTTGCAGGGCGCGGCGCGTGGTTTGCAGGGCCCGTTGGGCAAGGATGGCCGAGAGGGTGGCCGCCGCAGCCACGACGGCCAGCGTTACGAGGATGACAAGAATCGTTGTATTCATAATAGACAAAGGTAGGGTTTTTCGGGGAATTTTCACTATCTTTGCCCAATAAACTTTTTGGTTATGGAGCGAATCATTGCGCCTTCGGTCCTGTCGGCCGATTTTGGCCATCTGGAACGAGATGTGCAGATGGTGGAGCAGAGTGCGGCCGCCTGGGTACATATTGATGTGATGGACGGGGTCTTTGTCCCCAACATCTCCTTCGGTTTTCCGGTGTTGAAGGCGATTCGTCGCGCGGCACGCAAGACCCTGGATGTGCATCTGATGATTGTCGAGCCCGAGCGTTATGTGGCCCGCTTTGCCCACGATGGCGCCGACTGGATTACGTTCCACCTCGAAGCGACCCACGATGCCCTGCACTGCATTCACCTCATCCGCGAGAGTGGTGCGCGTGTCGGCATCTCCATCAAACCCAAAACGCCGGTCGAGGCGTTGCGACCACTGCTCGCGGAGGTCGATATGGTGCTCGTCATGAGCGTCGAGCCCGGGTTTGGCGGACAAGCCTTCATTCCCGAATCGCTCGACCGCATCAGGGAGTTGCGTCGAATGGCCGACGAGCTGAATCCGAAACTGCTGATTGAGGTCGACGGGGGTATCTCGTCAGAGAATGCCCGCCTGCTCTACGAGGCGGGGGCCAATGTGCTCGTCGCCGGCAGTTCGGTCTTCAAGGCCGAGCACCCCGAAGAAGAGATTGAAAAGATGCTGAATGCCTAAACAATGATTTCACTCGATAACCTCACCGTCTCGTATGGCGGATGGACCCTTTTTGACAATATCTCGTTTTTGATCAACCCGAAGGACCGCGTCGGTCTGGTCGGACGCAATGGCGCGGGGAAGACGACCCTGCTGCGCCTCATCACGGGCGAGCAGGCGCCAACGGCCGGTGCCGTGACCATCAACAGCGAATGCACCATCGGTTACCTGCCCCAGACGATGCGCGTACACGATACGACGACGCTCGTCGAAGAGACGGGCAAGGCCTTCGAAGAGGTGTTGCGGCTCGAAGCCGACATCGAGGCCCTGACGGCCGAGATTGCCACGCGCGAGGATTACGAAAGTGAGGCCTATGAGCAGTTGCTGCATCGGTTGAACGAGGCACAGGAGCGTTTTCAACTGCTCGGCGGTGAGACGCGCGATGCCGACATCGAAAAGACGTTGCTCGGCCTGGGTTTCAAACGCAGCGATTTCCACCGCGCCACGAGCGAATTCTCGGGCGGTTGGCGCATGCGCATCGAGTTGGCAAAGCTGCTGTTGCGTCGTCCTTCGATTTTCCTGCTCGACGAGCCCACGAACCATCTCGACATCGAGTCGATACAGTGGCTCGAAGAGTACCTGAAAAATTACAACGGAGCGGTGCTGCTCATCTCGCACGACCGCGCCTTTTTGGACAATGTGACCACGCGCACCGTGGAGCTCTCGCTGGGTAAAATCACCGACTATAAGGTGCCCTACTCGAAATATGTCGAGTTGCGCGCCGAACGTCGCGAACAGCAGATTGCGGCCTACGAAAATCAGCAACGCATGATTGAAAAGACCGAGGAGTTCATCGAGAAGTTCCGCTACAAGCCCACGAAGTCGAACCAGGTGCAGTCGCGCATCAAGCAGCTCGAACGTCTCGAACGCCTCGAAATCGAGGAGGAGGATTTGGCTCACCTCAATATTAAATTCCCACCGGCACCTCGCTCGGGGCAGATTGTGGCCGAGATTAAGGAGGCGGGGATGTCCTACGGTGCGAAGCATGTCTTCTCGGGGGCCGAATTTACCATCGAGAAGGGCGACCGCATCGCGCTGGTGGGCCGCAATGGCGAGGGGAAGACGACGCTGGCCCGCATGCTCATCGGTGAATTGGCACCTACCGAAGGGTCGATTCGTCTGGGTGCCAATGTCAATATCGGATATTATGCCCAGAATCAGGACGACCTGATGGATGGCGAGTTCACGGTCTACGACACGTTGGATCGCGTGGCCGTGGGCGATATCCGCACGCGTCTGCGCGATATTTTGGGCGCTTTCCTCTTCCGAGGCGAGGATATCGACAAGAAGGTGAAGGTGCTTTCGGGTGGCGAGCGTGCGCGTCTGGCCATGGCGCGTATGATGCTCGAACCGCGCAACCTGCTGGTGCTCGACGAGCCGACGAACCACATGGATATGCGCTCGAAGGATATTTTGAAGGAGGCGATTCTGAAATACGACGGTACGGTGGTCGTGGTGTCGCACGACCGCGAATTCCTCGACGGGATGGTCGACAAGGTCTATGAGTTCCGCGACGGCGGGGTGCGCGAATACCTGGGTGGTATCTACTACTTCCTCGAAAAGCGCAAACTCGAATCGTTGCAGGAGCTGGACCGTCAGGTGCAGGTGACCGCCGCAACTCCCAGGCAGGCGACTGCCGGCAAACTCAACTACGAGCAGAAGAAGGAGCAGGAGAAACTGCTGCGACGTCTGCGAAAGAATGTCGAACAGATTGAGACGTTGCTGGCCGACCTCGAACAGCAGATTGCCGCTTGGGATGCGAAACTGGCTGCCGCCACCACCTACAACGAGGCGGATTACAAGGCCTATAACGAGCTGAAAGCATCGTATGACCACCAGATGCACGAGTGGGAGAAGGC
>CAZTCM010000014.1:0-20273 GCA_964612285.1 uncultured Alistipes sp. | reverse complement strand
CCGGTTCGGCCATCACCTGGAAATACCCGAGTTGTGTGCTGCTGGGCGATCACTCGACGGGCGAGTTCTACTCGGTGGCGATGACCAACAACTTTCAGCAGGCCGACACCGGCACGAAGATGATACACATCGGCCGCAACACCCGTTCGCGCATCGTCTCGAAGGGCATCTCGGCGGGTCGCAGCCAGAATGCGTATCGCGGCTTGGTGCGCGTGGGCAAGGGGGCTGAAAACGCCCGCAACTACTCGCAGTGCGATTCGCTGCTCATTGGCGATAAGTGTGGTGCGCATACCTTCCCCGAGATTGATTGTCGCAATCGCACGGCCATCCTCGAACACGAGGCCACGACGTCAAAAATCTCCGACGACCAGCTCTTCTATTGCAACCAGCGTGGTCTTTCGACCGAGGATGCCGTGGGGGTGATTGTCAATGGCTATGCACGCGAGGTGCTGGCTAAATTGCCGATGGAGTTTGCCGTCGAGGCGCAAAAACTGTTAGCCTTGCAGTTGGAAGGAAGCGTGGGCTGATGCCAATGCAAAATGTAGAATTCAAAATTAGTTCGCAAATAATAATAACGCAATATGTTAAAAGTAACCAACTTACACGCTGCGGTCGAGGGCAAGGAGATTCTTCGGGGCATCAACCTCGAAGTGAAGGCCGGTGAGGTACACGCCATCATGGGGCCCAACGGCTCGGGTAAATCGACCCTGGCCTCGGTCTTGGCCGGTAACGAGAAGTTTACTGTCACCGAGGGCTCGGTGGACTTCCTGGGCGAGAACCTGCTCGATAAGTCGATTGAGGAGCGTGCCTGTCAGGGGCTCTTCCTCGGCTTCCAATATCCGGTGGAGATTCCCGGAGTCTCGATGGCCAATTTTATGAAACTTGCCGTGAACGAGCAGCGTAAATCGCGTGGCGAGGAGCCGCTCACGGCCGGTGAGTTCTTGAAGTTGATGCGCGAGAAGGCGAAGGTGGTCGAGTTGGACTCGAAACTCACCTCGCGTGCCGTAAACGAGGGGTTCTCGGGTGGCGAGAAGAAGAAGAACGAGATTTTCCAGATGGCCATGCTCGATCCGAAATTGGCCATCTTGGACGAAACCGATTCGGGCCTGGATATCGACGCCCTGCGTATTGTGGCCACGGGTGTGACGAAACTCCACACGGAGGAGAATGCTACGGTGGTCATTACGCACTACCAGCGTCTGTTGGATTACATCGTACCCGACTATGTGCATGTGCTCTACAAGGGACGTATCATCTATACGGGTGATAAATCGTTGGCCCTGAAACTCGAAAAGGAGGGCTACGATTGGCTTATCAACGATTGTAAGGAGTAGGCGAGGATGAATTTACACGACTATATAGCATCGTTGCAACGTGTCGAAGGAGCTCATTTGCGAGTCGCCGAATCCGTTGTCGAGCCGTTGTTGGTGGCTGATGCGGCTGCGCTGACGGTCGAAGTGGCTGCCGACTGCGCATTGCGTCTGGTGGTGCTGCACAGCCGCCCCGAGCCGATGGCGTTGCACTGCATGTTGGGCGAGCGGGCTCATTTGGAGGTGGTCGAGTGGTTTGAGGCGGCGGCTGCGGCCGAGGTGCATGCCAGCCAGGCTGCTGCCAGCCGATTGAAACTCACCACGGTGGCGTTGGGGAATGCGACGACTCGTTGTACCATCAACCTCGATGGCCCTTATGCCGAGAGCGAGGTGAACGGCGTCTTTGCCGTCGGTGAGGAGGAGCATGCCGTGATGCAGATTCGCACCAACCACAACGTGGCCGATTGTCGCAGTTCGTCGCAGGTGCGCGGTTTGGCCGGCGGCCATGCCGTCGGAGAGTTCCGCGGAATGGTCTATGTAGCCCCCGATGCGCAACGTACGGATGCCTACCAGCAGAATCGCAATATGCTGCTCAGCGATACGGCCCGCATCGACACACTGCCCCAATTGGAGATTTACGCCGACGACGTGAAGTGTTCACACGGAGCGACGGTGGGACAGATGGATCAGGAGGCGGTTTACTACATGCGCCAACGTGGTATCGACGAACAACAGGCACGTCGCCTGCAATTGACCGGCTTTGTGGGCGATTTGGTGATGCAGTGCGGATGCGAAACGCTGTGCGCCGCCTTGCAGGAGGAGCTGACCTTCAAATTGGAGAAGATGTAAGATGTTTGACGCCAAGACTATACGCGCAGAGTTTCCGCTGCTTAACCGGCGGGTTTACGGGAAAGAGCTCGTCTATCTGGATAGCGGTGCCACGGCCCAGAAACCCGAGGAGGTGATTCGTGCCATGGATAGGCTGTATCGTGAAAGCAATGCCAACATCCATCGTGGCGTGCACTACCTCTCGGAGGTGATGACCGAAGCCTATGAGGAGGCGCGCGCAGAGGTGGCTCGTTTTGTGGGGGCCGCCGAGAAGGAGGAGATTATCTTCACGTCGGGTGCCACCGAATCGATTAATCTGGTGGCCTATGCGTGGGGATTGCAAAATATCCGCAAGGAGGATAATATCGTGGTGAGCGAGATGGAGCACCACTCGAACATTGTCCCCTGGCAGTTGCTGGCACTGAACCATATCGGCTGCGAAATTCGTGTATTGCCGTTCGACGATACAGGCCGCTTGATGACCGAGCGTCTGCCGGAATTGTTGGACGAGCACACCAAATTGGTGGCGGTAACTCAGGCTTCGAATACGCTGGGAACACGTCCCGACCTGCGCTCCATTGTGGATGCTGCGCACGCCGTAGGTGCGCGTGTGTTGGTCGATGGCTGTCAGGGCGTGGTGCATGGCGGTGTTGATGTACAGGCGATGGATTGCGATTTTTATGCCTTCTCGGGGCATAAGCTCTATGGCCCGACCGGCATCGGCGTGCTCTATGGCAAGCGCGAGGTGTTGGATGCGATGCCTCCCTTCAAGGGGGGCGGAGATATGGTCGACCGCGTTTCGTTCGCGCGTACGACCTTTGCCGAGGTACCGTTGCGCTTCGAGGCGGGCACGGCCAACTTCATCGGGGCGATTGGCCTGGGTGAGGCGATTCGTTTTCTGTGTCGCTTCGATGCGAAGGAGGTCGAGGCCTATGAACAAGCCCTGCTGCGTTATGCTACCGAGGAGTTGCAGCGCATCGAGGGGCTGCGTATCTATGGCACACAGGCCGACAAATGTGCCATCCTCTCCTTCAATATCGAGGGGGTGAATGGATACGATGTCGGGATGATTCTCGATAAGTTGGGTATCGCCATTCGCACGGGACAACATTGTGCCGAGCCGGTGATGGCGCACTATGGCGTACACGGGATGTGCCGAGCCTCGTTGGCGATGTATACCACCGTAGAGGAGATTGATGCACTGGTCAAGGGGGTAACCCGGGCCGTGCGAATGTTGAAATAGAACAGATAACAAAGAGACCTAACAGCATGCTGATTGTATTGGAAGGGCTGGATGGAGCCGGCAAATCGACCCAAATCAAACGACTGACGTCGCTCTTCGAGCAACGCGGCGCGGAGTGTGCCTACCTCCACTTCCCGCGTTTTGATGCGCCGGTGTATGGCGATTTGATTGCCCGTTTTCTGCGCGGTGAGTTTGGAACGGCTGATGAGGTCAATCCCTACCTCGTGGCCCTGCTTTATGCCGGTGACCGTGCCGAAGCTGCGGCGCAGATTCGTGGCTGGCTCGATGCGGGCAAGGTGGTGATTCTCGACCGCTATGTCTACTCGAACATCGGCTACCAATGTGCCAAATTGCCCTCCGGCGAGGAGCGCGAGCGTTTGATGGATTGGATTCTCGATTTGGAGTATCGCCACCATGCCATTCCGCGCCCCGACCTTTCGCTGTTTCTCGATGTTCCCTTCTCGTTCACCGAGCGCAAACTGACCGAGCAGCGCGAGGGGGATGACCGCGACTACCTGCGGGGGGCTGCCGACATTCACGAGGCCTCGCTGCTGTTGCAACAACAGGTGCGCGAGGTCTACCTCGAAGCGGCGCGTAAAGATTGTACGTTGCAGGTGGTCGATTGTAGTGATGCGGAGGGACGGATGGATACGCCCGACGGCATCTTCCGCAAAATAGAACACTTGCTGAATCCCTTGCTGACCCACCATGCGCAATAAACGAATCATCAAACTACTGGCCCACATCTGTCGCACGATATTGGGTATCACGTTTATCGTCTCGGGATTTACGAAGACAATCGACCCGTGGGGTACGGCCCTCAAAGTGGGGGAGTACCTGACCATCTATGGCTGGGATGCGCTGCAACCCGCCACGATGGCCTTTTCGATATGGATGTGTGGTGCCGAGTTGATGATGGGATGTATGCTCTTGTTCAAGGTGCGCATCCGCATGGTGTCGATATTCGCCCTTGCGTCGATGATTGTCTTTACGACCATTACGCTGTTGAGTGCTACGGTGTTGCCGGTCGAGGATTGCGGTTGCTTTGGCGAGGCACTGAAACTGACCCCTTGGCAGACCTTCTTCAAGAACCTCACCCTGCTGCCGATGGCGGTGATTGTCTGGTGGCGGTATCGCCCCGACCGCATCTTCTCGTTCAGTCGGTTGGAATTTGTGCTGATGTGTCTCTTCTTCGCGGGGTCGATGGGGCTCGGCTACTATTCGTATCGCCACCTGCCGTTGGTCGACTACCTGCCCTATCGGGAGGGTGTGCATATCTACGAGGCGATACAGGCGCAGGTCAACGCCCCCGAAGAGCAACCGGAGACGATACTGGTCTATCGCAATCGCAAGAATGGCAAGATGCGCGAATTCAAACTGGAAGATACCGAGTGGCAAAACAGCGAGAAGTGGGAGTGGGTCGATACCCGCATCGAGAGCGGTGTGTCGGTCGTACGTCCGCTGATTAGCGAATTTGCCGTGCACAATGCCGATGGGGATGCCACCGAGGCGTTACTGACCCGCAGCGGCAAACTCTATATGTTGTGCGTAACGGAGTGGAGCGCGTTGCCCGAGGCGTGTGCCGCGCGGATGAACCGACTGGTCGAGCGCGCCATTGCAGTCGGTGATGCGGTCGTTTGTTTGACGCCCGAGCCGTTGTACGGAGTGCAGGAACTCCCGTTTGGGCAGGTTATGGTGGCGTGCTATAACCTCGACGCCTCGACCATGAAGACGATGCTGCGTGCTCGTAATGGATTGGTACTCTTGGAGGATGGGGTGATTCGCGGAAAATACAACTGCGTAGATATTGAGTAGCAAAAAGAGAGAGAAATGAAACTGGGAACGATGATATTGTTTGCGCTCGTCGGGGTGATGACCCTGCATACGGCTGCTGCTTCGCAAGGGGAGGTTGCCGATTGGATGCAGCGAGGACGCGAACTGTACGAGTTTGGCCGATGGAGTGATGCACGTCATGCTTTCCGTCAGGCACAGACGTTACTGACCCCTGCTCACGGCGAAGCGTGTGAAGAGGTCGATTTCTACCTTGCGGTGTGTGCCGTGGAGTTGGGCAGTGCCGATGCCGAGCAGGCATTGGTTGCCTTCTCGGAGCGCTACCCGGGTTCGACACGCAACAATGCCGTGCGCTATGCCCTTGGCTCCTACTACTGCACGAAGGGTGAGATGGCCAAGGCACGCGCCAGCTACGAGGCCTGCGACTACAAGGCGTTGAGCCGCGCCGAACGTGACCGCTATGATATTCGTATGGGCTATGTCGCCTTCACAGAGGGACAGTTCGAGGCGGCTGACAGCTATTTTGCCCGCATCGATGCCAAGAGCGAATATGTCGACCACGCCACCTACTATCGCGCCTATATCGACTACCTCGAAGGGCGGCTTGATGAGGCCAAAGAGGGCTTTACGCGTTTGCAGGCGAGCACGGCCTATGGCGCGTTGGCTCCCTACTACCTGCTGCAAATCGAATTCCGCCAAGGGAATTATCGCTATGTTGTCGAGCAGGGCGAAACGCTCGTTGCACAAGCTACGGGCGAACGTCGAGCCGAGTTGGAGCGTGTGATGGCCGAGTCGTGGTTCCATTTGGAAGATTATCACAAAACCCTCGCGCACCTCGATGCCTTTCGTGCGGCAGGGGGTACGGAGAATCGTGACAGCGACTACCTGCGCGGATTCTCGCTCTACCGCTTGGCGCGTTACGACGAGGCTTCTGCCTGGTTGCGCAAGGCGTGTGGGCCGGAAGATGCACTGACGCAGAATGCCTCCTACCATCTGGCCGACTGCTACCTGCGCCAGGGCAAAAAGGAGGAGGCGATGCAGGCCTTTGCCATGGCCACCGATGATGCGCTGGACGGAGAGATCGCCGAGGATGCCCTCTTCAACTACGCCAAATTGCAATACGAATTGGGCGGTAGTATGTTCAATGGCGCCATTCACGTTTTGGGCCGTTATGTCGAGCGCTATCCGAATTCGCCGCGTGTGGGCGAGGCGCGCACGTTGCTCGTGGCGGCCTACTACAACTCGCGAGACTACGATGCCGCCTACCGCGCCATCAAGGCCCTGCCTGCGACCGATGCCGAACTACGCACAGCCTTGCAGAAGATTACCTATTTCCGCGCCTTGGAGGTCTATCGTGCCGATGATATGACCTCGGCGAAACGCTATCTGAATGAGGCGATTGCGCTGGGTGTCAGCCCGCGCTATACGGCGTTGTGCAACTTCTGGCAAGGCGAAATAGCCTTTGCCGAGCAGGATTATACGGTGGCCGCAGCGAAATACAATACCTATTTGAGTCGAGCCCCTCGCTCCGAACGCGAGTATGGACTGGCGTGGTACAATCTGGGTTATTGCCACTTCTCTGAGGAGCGTATGACGCAGGCCGAACAGGCCTTCCGTCAATTCATCACCGTGCATACGGAGGCCGATGTCTACCGCTCGGATGCGCTGAATCGTCTGGGGGATGTGGCCTATGCTCAACGTGATTTTGAGGGAGCCTTGCAGCGCTACAACCAAAACCTGACGCGTGGTGGATTTGGCAGCGACTATGCCGCCTATAAACGTGCCGTGACGCTGGGTGTACTGAATCGTACCGCCGAGAAGCAAGCGGCATTGCAACAGATTGTCCGTGTCGGGCGGGGTGAGTACCTCGAACAGGCACACTACGAGTTGGGGCGCACCTGCATCCAACGCGAGAATTACGCCGAAGGAGCTGCACAATTGGAGCATTTCGTGGCGAAATATCCCACCTCGTCGCGTTGCACGCAGGCCTATGCCGATTTGGGGTTGGCCTACCTCAATCTGGGTGAGAAGGAGAAGTCGCTGGCCGCCTATCGTCAGGTGGTCACGTCGGCCCCTCAATCCTCGGAGGCGCGCGAAGCATTGCACGGCATTCGCGACATCTACGTCTCGGAGGGGGATGTGGAGGGCTACTTCGCCTACGCTGCCGAGGCGGGTGTTGAGAGCGACCTTTCGGAGGTGGCTCGCGATTCACTCTCGTTTGCTTCGGCGCAGAAACTCTATCTGGCCGACCGTCGTGAGGATGCCGAGCGTTCGCTGCGCAGCTATCTGGCCAGCTATCCGAAGGGGGCCTATCGCACCGATGCCCTCTACTATCTGAGCACCTGCTATGTGCAGTCCGAGCAGCGAGAACGGGCGATAGCGACGCTGACGGAGTTGTCCGAACAAGGCATCAACCAATATACGCTGACGACGCTGCGCACTCTTTCGGAGATGTGCTGGGAGTCGGAACGCTATGCCGAGGCGGCTGCGGCCTACCGTAAGTTGTACGATGTTACGACTTCGGCCTCGGAGCGCGAAGCGGCCATGACACGCTATGTGCGCGCCACGATGCGGTATGGCAACTCGGAACAGGTGGTGGCGATGGCTGCCGATGTGGTGCAGTGTTCGGATGCAGGGGCTACGGCGCTGCGTGAGGCAAAGTTTGCATGGGCCGAAGAGATGCGCAAGGAGGGTCGTGCCGATGCCGCTCAAACGCTCTACAAGGAGTTGGCTGCGGATGTAACGACGCGTGAAGGGTCGGCGGCGGCCTACTATGTGATTGAGCATGGCTATGCCGATGGCGCAGGCGATGCCGAGAAGACCGAGCAGGCGATTTTTGCCTACTCCGAGCAGATGCCGAAGGCCTATTGGCTGGCCAAGGCCTACCTGCTGCTCGGCGACCTCTATGTGCGTAAGGGGGATCTGTTCCAGGCGCGTGCCACCTATCAGAGTATTGCGGATGGTTATTCGCCGGCAGACGACGGTATTGTGGCCGAGGCCGAGGCACGAATCCAAAAATTGAATTGATGATGAAACAGGGATGGATCATAGGTTTGCTCGCGGTGATGTTGCCGTGGAGCGTTGCAGCCCAGGTCGAGAAACAGGTCGAGGTGACCAAGAGTTATGTGCCGCAGTTGGAGCAGGCCGAGAAACTCGCCATCGAGCCCGATATGACCGATACGATGCAGCTGCGCCCCGAGATTGATTATACGATTACGCCGTTGTCGTTGCAGACGACGCTTGCCACCAGCCCGATGCGGCCGGCAAAGGTGACCTATTGGGAGTTTAACCGTCCCCGCCCCTTCTATGCGAAGGTGGGGGTGGGCTATCCGTGGCAGTCGGTGGCCGATTTTTATGCAGCGACACAAAATCCGGGCACGGGCTATGCCATGGCCTATCTCAACCACGATGGGCGTTATGCCGATATTAAGAACGATTTCGGAGTAAAGAACAACGCCCTGCGGATGATGAATCGCGTGGGAGGTGCTGCTGGAAAATACCTCGGAAAACATATCGTGGAGGGGGATGTGAACTACACACATCGCGCCTATCGTCGCTATGGAGCCTGCTATCCCGCTGCGTGGAGTGTCGAGCCAGGGGAGAAGGTCGGCTACTCGGACGTTGCAGCCATGGTGCGCATTGGGGATGATTTTCAGGATTTGAGCCGCACCAATTTCGAGGTGAAGTTGAACGGAAATCTCTTCTACGACCATACGGATCCCATTGGCATGTCGGGGCGGGGTCGTCAAACCAACTTTGGGGCCGCTACGCGTGTCGAACGAGCCTTTGCCAACTTCCGCCTGGGCGCCGAAGTGGAGTACAGCCAGATGGAGGGAGGTAAATCGTTGGATGGGTGTCGCCAACAACTCATCCACGCGGCCCTGCACTATGCCCGCCACATCGAGCAGATGTCGTTGGAGGTGGGGATCGATTATTACTACGACCGTTTCAAGCGCCGCGAATCTTCGGCCGAGAACTATGTGTTCCCGCGGGTACGTTTGGAATTTGATTTGGTGTCGGATGCCGTGAAACCCTTTGTGGAACTGGACGGTTCGCTGGCGACCCACGACTTCCGTTCGTTGACGGCCGAGAATCCCTACCTGCCCGAGGCGATGTGGTTGGCAAAGAGTACCCCCGAGTGGGCTTTGCGCGGTGGATTGACGGGCCATTCGAAGAACAATCGCTTCCGCTACCGTCTCTATTTGGGAACGTCGCTATGCGACAACTACCTCTACTGGCTGCTTCCGGTGCTGGATGAATCGGCTCCCGAAGCCTATGCGGCCGGTTGGTTCTTGCCGTGGCAGGAGCGTCAAATCCGCTATACGCTGGGCGGTGAACTCCGCTGGCGACCGGCTACCCATTGGGCCTTTGAGGCCGATGTCAACCTCTATGCCTACGACGATAAGCACAAACTGCAACACGGCGAGCCGGAGTGGAAGGTGGCACTGGGTGTGCGCTACGAAGGGCGTAAGGTGCGCTGTGGGCTGCATGCCACGATGATGGGTGAGCGTTGGTGGGCGATGGTCTCTGCGAACGAGAATCAGTCGATTCAAGAGCGGATGATGGGTCGCTACGAGGCTCCGGCAACGGTCGATTTGAATTTTGACTTCGAGTGGAGCGTGTCGGGGAGTGTGGCGCTGTTTGTCGAGGGGCACAACCTGCTGGGAAGCGACCTCTATCGGCTGCCGACCATGCCCGAATATGGCGTCAATGCACTGATGGGCGTGCGTATGACGTTTTAGATAGAGATGTGAAATAACTGAAAATCAAACCTTAAAATAATGAAATTATGAGTAAATTGCTGTTTTTGGGTAACCTGGGCATGGCCGAGATTATCATCATCGCATTGGTCGTTCTGCTGCTCTTTGGCGGGAAGAAGATTCCCGAATTGATGAAGGGTATCGGCAAGGGGGTTCGCAGTTTCAAGGAGGGTGTAAACGGTATCGAGAAGGATATCGAGGATGCCGGAAACGAAAAGAAATAGTATTCCAACCACCATGGGGGAGGAGGAGAAAAATTTCTGGTCGCACCTCGAAGAGTTGCGTTGGTGTCTGTTTCGTGTGGTTGTCGTGCTGCTGGTCGGCGTGATAGGGGGCTTTATTGCCATGCCCTATCTCTTCGAGGAGTTTATCATGGCGCCAACCACCTCCGAGTTTGTGCTCTACCGATGGTTGGCCGCTACGGGGCTCTTTCCGGCGATGGCTGCCGATAGCTTCTCGGTCGAGATTATCAACATCAAACTCGCCTCGCAATTTACGACCCACATCAGCGCCTCTTTTTGGTTGTCGTTGTTGGTGACCTTTCCCTATCTGGTGTATGAATTGTGGAGGTTCATCAGTCCGGCCCTCTACCAACACGAGCGCCGCAGTGTCTCGGTGGCCTTCTGTTGTGGTACGCTGATGTTCTTTTTGGGGTGTGCGGTGGGCTACTTGTTGGTCTTTCCGCTCACGTTCCGCTTTCTGGCCGAGTATCAGCTGAGCGCCGACATCGCCAACCAGATTTCGCTCAACTCCTACATGAGCAACTTCCTGGGGATGATTTTCGTCATGGGGTTGGTCTTCGAGTTGCCGCTGATGACCTGGCTGTTGTCGAGCCTGGGCGTGGTAAATCGGGCTACGTTGTGCGGGTTCCGACGCTATGCCGTGGTGGGGCTGATGGTCTTGTCGGCCTTCATTACCCCCTCGGGCGATCCTTTCACGCTGGCCGTGGTCTTTGTGCCGCTCTACCTGCTCTATGAGGTGGGGGTGTTGGTGGCGAAGGCTTAAAAGGCCATCTGTTTTTTCGACCTCTATCACAGCGAGGTTGTCCGACCATCGATGTGGGGACAACCTCGCTGTCGTTGATATGGCGTCTCCTCCGGAGGAGTTATAGAGCAATCTCTATGGGGTGTTTGGCGTAGGGATGCAGCCGATGTTGCAACTGCTTGCGATAGCTCTCCCAATCCTCGATGCTTTGGCGGGCCACCCCTGCATGCATGGCCGCACGCGCCACCGCCACCGATACCCGTTCGACGAGTCGAGGGTCGAATACCTTGGGCAGGAGATAATTCTTCCCGAACGCGAGCTGTTCGAGGTTGTAATGCCGTAGCAGGGTGTTTGGCACCTCCTCCTCGGCAAGAGCTGCAATGGCTTCTGCCGCAGCCAGCAGCATCTCCTCGGTGATGCGCATCGCCTGTGTATCGAGGGCCCCGCGAAAGAGGTAGGGGAGTCCCAGAATGTTGTTCACCTGGTTGGGTAGGTCGGAACGGCCCGTGGCAAAAATCAAATCTTTGCGGGCCCGTTGTGCTTCGGCGGGGGATAGCTCGGGGTCGGGGTTGGCCAAGGCTAAGACGATGGGGTTGAGCGCCATTGTTTCGACCATGTCAGCCGTCAAGAGATTTCTGCGCGAAACCCCGATGAAGAGGTCGCAATCGACCATCGCCTCTTGCAGGGTCGAGAGCCGGCGTGTGGTGGCATAGGGGCGTTTGATGTCGCTCAACAACGGTCGGTGTCGGGTGATGACTCCCAAGCTGTCGCACATCACGAGCCGCTCGTGCCGCACCCCCATGTGGATAAGCATTGAGGCACACGCCATGGCTGCTGCACCGGCGCCGTTGATGACGACATGCAGCTCGTCGAGGTGTTTCCCCACGATTTTTAGTGCATTGATAACAGCGGCTGCCACAGCGACGGCCGTGCCCTGCTGGTCGTCGTGCAGCACAGGAATGGCGAGTGATTCGCGCAGACGACGCACGAGGTAGAAACACTCCGGTGCTTTGATGTCCTCGATGATGATGCCTCCGAAACCGGAGGAAAGTGACGTAATCGTCTCGACCAGACGGTCAGGGTCACGTTCGTTGATTTCGAGGTCGATGCTGTCGATGTCGGCCAACTGCTTCAACAACATGCATTTGCCCTCCATCACCGGTTTGGCCGCGGCGGGTCCCAAATCACCCAGTCCCAAAATGGCCGAGCCGTTGGTGATGACGGCAACGGAGTTTCCTTTGTTGGTATAGCGATAGAGCCTGTCGGGGTGCTCGGCAATCGCCTTTACGGGGGCTGCAACCCCGGGCGTGTAGGCCAGCGCCAGGTCGGCCGGTGTGTGTAGCGGCTTGGTGACGAGGGTCCCGATTTTACCACGCGGCGGTGTGCTGTGGTAGACGAGTGCTTCGTGTTCCGAGGGGAAGTCGTGCTGTTTCATACCCATTTGTTGATGCATATAGTCGCTCCTCCTGCAAAAATCGAGCGAGAAGAGTTCTCTGTTTGCAACGATTTGCGAAAAAATGGGGCTGCGAATCGCGCTGTTGCGTGTGCAAGGTGTTGCATTTAGGTAAATTTTCCTATTTTTGTAAGCACTAAATCGGATTTGAAGATGAAACATTGGTTGTTGGGCTGCGTGGTCTGTTGTTTGTGGATGGGGTGTACGAGCGAGGGGTGGAGACCGCTGCTCGACCGAGCCGAGGCGTTGATGCAGGACTCCCCGACGGAGGCCCGAGCCTTGTTGGATACGATCCCCGGATATCGTATCAAGCAACCGGCGTTGCGGGCTCGTTATGCGTTGCTCTATACGCAGGCACTCGATAAGAGTTATATCGATGTGGCTGACGATTCATTGTCGCAACTTGCCGTCTCCTACTATGCCGAGCATGGTACGGTTGAGAAACAGGCCTCTGCGCTCTACTATCATGCACGGGTCTTGATGAATGGGGGCGATACGGGGGCGGCTGTTCGCTATCTTGTCGAGGCCGAGATGAAGGCACGCGAGGTAGACGACAGACGGCTGTTGGGATTGATAAATAGCAGTTTGGGCAATCTTTATGCGGCCCAATATGGCAACGAAAAGGCCCTTTTGCACTATTGCCGTGCCGAGGAGTGTTTCCGTCAATTGGGCGAACGATGCAATCAGGCCTATTTGTTGGAGAATATCGGCAGGATGCACTGTCTTCTGAAACACTATGATGATGCGGTTACGGCTTTTCGTAAGGCAAAAGAATTATATATCGCTGAGGGAAAGACCGAGTTGGGGCTACGCAGTGCGAGTAGTATGGTGGTTAGCCTTTTAGAGCGAGGCGAGCGTGTAGACTCGGTGAAAAAGTGGTTGCGGAATAGTTATGCGTTGTATGGATGTCAAAAGATTCCGGTGAGCGATTATGGTGTTTGGCTCGATTTGCATCTGCGAGAGCAGTGTCTGGATTCGGCACGCATCTACGGGCGACTGATTCGTAATCATTCCACAGCATTTTCGCCACGACATCTGGTCGGATTCTATGCGCAATTTGCCAAAGTCGAATATCGAGCCGGCAACTATCTCCAAGCATATCGTGACTACAAAAGGAGTCGTGATATAATTGATTCGCTGGATTGGGAGCACCATCAAACTACGATTCGTGCCATCGAACGACGCTACGAGAATCAACTGCTGGAACAGCAGTGTAGTGAGATGAAGTTGCGCAACCGTTTCCAACGTGTGGTGCTTGTGCTGGTTGTTATTCTGTTTTTGGTGGGTGCATACACCGCATGGCGCCGTTTCAATCGTTGGCGTAGACGTGCAGCCGACATCTTGCAGCAAGTGCGGTTGGATTTGCACCATTTGGAGCACTCCTATGCGGAAATCAGTGCCGACTATCAGCAGGTGAAGATTCAGCTGAACGAGGCCGATGAGCGGGAGCGTGGTTTGTGTGACGCGCTGGAAGAGCGTCTGAAAGCGTTGAAACGACTGATTGCAAAGACGCAACATGTCCCCAATAGTTCATTTATCAAACTCTTCAAAGAGGAGTTCGCTGTCGATACCTACTCGAAAACGGCCCTGAACGATTTGCAGTATGTGGTCAATTATCGCTATTGCGGGATTATCGACCACCTGAAAAAGCGGTATCCCGAGTTGAGTAAACACGACCTCGATTTATGTGCGCTGCTCTGCTTCGGCTTCTCGCAATATGCCATTTGCTACCTGTATGGCTATGGGGAATTGGCAACCTACTACAATAAACGAAGCCGATTGCGTCACCGCCTCCATCTGCCGTCGGACTATAAATTGGAGGATTTTATCCGCGAAGAACTCAAACAATTGCGCTTGGCGCAGGGCAATCGGGGATTTTTTGAAAAAAATGCAGAATAAATTCGTGGAGGGGGGGGGTAGATTTAATTGATAATCAGCGATTTGTGAGTGTTAAAAAATGTGTATATCAGTAAGGTGTTAGATTTTGTCGAGTAATTGTCTGATATTCAATTGGCATTTTTCGGAGGTGTTAGTTGCTCAAAAGGAGCGGTTTGGAGGTGTAAAATTTTCCATTTAGTTTTGCGAAGAGATTCACACAAAACCTATCAAATTATGAAGCACTTCACAAAATTTTTCACTGCCGTAGCGGTGGTAATGGTCAGCTGGACCATGGTTGCAATGGCCAACGACACTTCGAAAACCGAGTTGGCTATTCGTGATGTTTCTATGCCGACAGTTCCTCCCAACCAGCCCCGTTCGTTGACCTGTATCGTATCGGGTGTATTCGATGCAGCGCTGTCAACCTTTACGTTTACCTTCTATCAACCGGTAGGCGAGGTCGAGTTTACGGTCTACGACGCTTCGCAGCAAGAGGTGGGTACGGCCGTATGCAATACGGAGATGGAGCCGGTCGTATCGTTCTTCTGCGATGTGGAGGCCAATCAAGACTACACCATCGCCATCGATGGTGAACACTATTCGGGTGTAGCCTACCTCCAACGGTAGTCGATTGTCCGAACGCGTTCAGCAACAAACTTCGATGCGTCGGCGATTTTTCCGACGCATCGAGGAGTTTGTTGTGTCCCAATTGCGCTGCATGGTCCGGTACGAAACGGAGTGTTTTGCCGTGTTTGGGGATTGAACTACGACAAAAGTGCAGGTGTATCGTCATGAAAAAAGAGCCAAAAGTTAGGTTGTTGTCGCGCGAAACCGGAGCTACGACGCGTTGGGAAGCCGGTGAACTCTATCTGTTTCACCCTTCCGATGCACGTTGTCCGGCCGAGGAGAGTGTGTGGGCCTTTTCGGTAAATACCACCGAATCCCATTTTCGGTGCGAATCCATGACCTTCGATTTGGTGCAATTTCTCTATTGGCAACAAATGCCTCTCTCTACGCTCTATTATCGTAAGGCCAATCGGGCCGAACTGCGTGATTATATCTACAACTTGGCGCAAAGTGAGTGTGAGATGGTGCGCGGCTCGTTGTGGGGAGGGTGGTGGTAAGGGTTGGAAACAACTCAGGCCTGGCGAACAAGGAAAAGCCCAAGAAACCGACTGCTGACAAAAAGAGTGTGCCCATCGAGCTTTTTGGACACACTCTTTTGCATGAGAACCTCGTTCTGTGCGCTACGCTTTGTAGAGCAACACATCGTCGGCCGCTGAGGCCATCACCACCGTATAGGCCTCGGCCACTTTACCTTCGCCCATGCGGCAGAAGATGCGTGCCGAGTGGAGATACTCCTCGGGGTGTTCGGTCGCCTCGCGCAGCAACAGGTAGCCGATGATGATGTGCCCCACACTCTCCACCAAACGGCGGGCGTGCAGTTCCTTGAAACCGGCAGCCTCCTTATCCATGCGCTCCACGCGCTCGGTCATCGTGCGCAGCTGTGCGGTCATTCGTTGCAATTTTTCCGCCTCGGTGCTCAACTCCGAAGCGTAGTTCTCGGCGGCATACCGCTCGATTTGCTCGATGAAGGAGCCCTTCGTCACTCCGTTGATGGCTGCTACCACCTGCAACTGCGAGGTGCCCTCGTAGATGCTCATGATGCGGGCATCGCGGTAGATGCGCTCGCAGGGGTAATCCTTCATAAAGCCCGAGCCGCCATGCACCTGAATGGCATCGTAGGCCGTCTGGTTGGCATACTCCGACGAGAAGAGCTTCACGAGCGGGGTAAATCCATCGGCCAGGCGGTTGTAGTGTTTCATCTCCTGGCGTTCGTCGCCCTCCAATGCCCGCTCTTTGCCAATCGCGGCCAACTGCTTGTAGATTTCGACAAATCGGGCCGTCTCGTAGAGCAACGCGCGTACGCCCTGCGTCTTGGCCTTCATCAGAGCAAGTAATTCGGCTACGGCCGTGAACATCACAATCGGTTTGCCGAACTGATGGCGTTCGTGGGCATATTTCACCGCTTCGCGCAGGGCCGCCTCGCAGGTGCCGACCGACTGGGCGCCAATGCCCAAACGCGCCGCATTCATCAGCGACATCACATATTTAATCAATCCCATGCGGCGGTCGCCGACCAATTCGGCCGGAGCATCGGTAAAGACCAGTTCGCAGGTAGGCGAACCTTTGATGCCCAGCTTGTTCTCGATGCGACGCACCTTCAAGCCGCCATTTTGTTTGTCATAGACGAACATCGAAAGACCGCGGGCGTCGCTCGTGCCCTCCTCGGTGCGTGCCAGCACCAATGAGAGGTCGCCATCGCCGTTTGTGATAAAGCGTTTTACGCCATTCAACAGCCACACGCTACGCTTCTCACACCACGTCGCCTTCAACATTACGGCACCAAGGTCCGAGCCGGCATCGGGTTCGGTCAGCGCCATCGACCAGGTGGCCCCCTCGGTTGTGCGTTTCAGGTAGCGCTCCTTCTGTTCCTCCGAGCCAAACTCGTTGAGCGTCTCGGCGCAATCCTGCAACCCCCAGACATTCTGGAATCCGGCATCGGCTCGGGCAATCATCTCATTGACCATCACAAAGGTCACGAGCGGGAAATTCAATCCGTCGTATTTGCGCGGCAGGGACAAACCATCGAGTCCTGCGGCGTGAAAGGCCTTTAAATTCTCGACCGTACCGGCGGCATACGCCACGCGGTCACCGACGTGGTGCGGCCCTTCGTGATCGACCGCCTCGGCATTGGCGGCCAATCTCTCGCCACACACCTCTCCGGCCAACTCCATCACCAGGCGATAGGAGTGCATCGCATCCTCGAAATCCTGCGGAGCATCGTTGTAAAGCTCCTTATCGGCAAAGTTTCGTTCGCGCAACTCGACAATGCGCCGCATCAGCGGATGGTCCAATTGCAGTTGTATATCTCGGTTATCTTGAAAGAAATTGGCCATTACTTCGAGTTTTTCTTGTAATACTTAATCAGTTTCGGCACCACCTCTTCGACACGGCCCGTGATGGCATAATCGGCCAATTTGGTGATGGGTGCCGCAGGATCGGTGTTGATGGAGATGACCATTGCCGACTGCTCCATGCCGGCCGTATGTTGAATCTGCCCCGAGATGCCGCAAGCGATGTAGAGTTTGGGGCGCACCGTGACCCCCGTCTGCCCAATTTGTCGTTCGGGCTCGGTGAAGCCGGCATCAACCGCGGCACGCGAGGCTCCTACCTCACCACCTAATACCTCGGCCAATTCGTGCAACAACGCAAAATTCTCCTTCGATCCCACGCCATAGCCTCCGGCGACGATGATGTGAGCCCCTTTGATGTCGATTTTGCGTTCGCTCACGGCTCGTTCGAGAATCGTCACTGCCAGATCTGCGTCGCTCAAATAGCGCTGCCACTCGATGTTGCGGCGCAGACCCTCTCCGCGTTGCTCGGCATAGGCTTTACGCATCACCCCTTCGCGCACGGTGGCCATCTGCGGCCGATGATCCGGATTGACAATCGTGGCGATGATGTTGCCGCCGAAGGCAGGGCGAATTTGGTAGAGCAACTCCTCGTAGTGTTTTCCGCTCTTGGCATCCGTGTGGTCGCCAATTTCAAGTTGCGTACAGTCGGCCGTCAGACCGCTATGCAGTGCCGACGAAACACGCGGTGCAAAGTCGCGTCCCACAGCCGTAGCCCCGAAGAGCACGATTTGTGGCCGCTCGTCGCGAATCAGCCCCGTCAGCACTGCCGTATGGGGCAAGGTGCGGAAGGGGGCAAAGAGTGCATCGTCGGCCACCCACACCGTGTCGGCACCATAGGCTGCCAGCTCCTGCTCGATGTTGGTGAGCCCTTCGCCCACTACGACCGCTTCGAGTTTGACCCCCAGGCGGTTGGCCAATTCGCGCCCTTTGGTCAGCAATTCCAGACTGACATCGGCGACGCGGCCACCCTCTTGTTCTATGTAGACAAACAGATTATTCATACCTCATGCTCCTTTAACCAATCGTGTGGGCTGCCATCAACTCCCGAATCAACCCTTCCAACTCTTCGTCGGTGGCGGTCAGCCGCTTTGCCTCTTTGGCCTGGAAAACGACATTCTCGATGCGCTTTACCTTGGTCGGTGAGCCTTGCAGACCGAGTTGTGCAGGGTCGGGATTGACATCCGCAGCCGTCCATTCGACAATCTCCAACTCGGGATGAGCCGCTACACGCCGAGCAGCGAACGACTCGGGGGCTGCTGCCAACTCCGAACGGCACCGAGCCGACTTATAGAACATCAACCGCTTGGCGTGGCGCGGGCGACACGCCTCGGCCGAACCATTCACCGTGATGACCAGCGGGAAGGGCGCTTCGACCACCTCCGTGCCCTCGGCAATGCGGCGACGAATGACGAGACTTTGCTCCTTCACAGCCACCAACTCTTCGGCATAGGTCACCTGCGGAAGGCCCAACTTCTCGGCCACCTGCGGCCCCACTTGCGCCGTATCACCGTCGATAGCCTGACGACCGGCCACCACCACGTCGGCGTCGATTTTGCGCAGTGCGCACGACAGGGCATAGGAGGTTGCCAGCGTATCCGAACCGGCAAATTCACGCCCCGAAAGCAGATAACCGCCATCAGCCCCGCGATACATTGCCTCGCGGATGATGTCGGCAGCCCGCTGCGGGCCCATTGTCAGCAGGTAGACCGAAGCTCCCGCACACTGCGCTTTGAGTTGCAAAGCCATCTCCAATGCATTGAGGTCCTCGGGATTAAAAATAGCCGGCAGAGCGGCACGATTCACCGTACCCTCTGCCGTCATAGCATCTTTGCCAACTTGTCGTGTATCCGGCACCTGCTTGGCCAGCACGACAATGCGTGTTATTTTCTTCATTGCAAATGGCTCTTATCGCAAAACCGTCTCGTCGCGGTCGGGACCCACCGATACGATTTTCACCGGTACACCCGTCTCCTGCTCGATGAAGTCGACATAACGTTTGAACGCCTCGGGGAACTCCTCGTACGAACGGCAGGCACGCAGGTCGCACTGCCAGCCCTCGAAATCGGTGTAAACCGGCTCGACACCCTCCTCAATCGAGTAGGGGAACTCGCTCGTCTCCACACCATTGACCTTGTACGACGTGGCGACACGAATCGTCTCGAAATCGTTCATCACGTCGGCCTTCATCATGATGAGTTGCGTCACACCATTAATCATGATCGAGTATTTCAGCGCCACGAGGTCCAGCCAGCCGCAACGACGCTCGCGCCCCGTCACAGCACCAAATTCGTGACCGATGCGACGCAGCGTAGCACCCGTTTCGTCGAAGAGTTCGGTGGGGAAGGGACCACTGCCGACGCGCGTGCAGTAGGCCTTGAAAATGCCGAATACCTCGCCGATGCGATTCGGAGCGATACCCAGACCGGTGCATGCGCCGGCACAAATCGTATTCGACGACGTGACGAAGGGGTAGGAGCCGTACTCGACATCGAGCAACGTGCCCTGAGCGCCCTCGGCCAGCACACTCTTCCCCTCATTCAGGGCGTGGTTGATGAAGAATTCGCCATCGACCAGGTTGAACTTTTTGAGGTACTCGACTGCCTCGAACCACTCCTGCTCCAACTCGGTAATATCATAGGTGTAGTTCAGACTTTTCAGAATCTCTTCGTGGCGTGCCTTGGCCTTGGCGTAGATGGCCTTGAAATCGGGGCTTAGCAGGTCGCCTACGCGCATGCCGTTGCGGCTCACCTTGTCCGTGTAGGTGGGGCCGATGCCTTTGCCCGTCGTGCCGATTTTGTTGCTCCCCTTGGCGGCCTCGTAGGCGGCATCGAGGATGCGGTGCGTCGGCAGAATCAGGTGAGCCTTCTTCGACACCGACAACTGCTTCGTGAGGTCGTGCCCGCTTGTGGCAAGCTCTTCGGCCTCCTTGCGGAACAGAATGGCGTCGAGTACGACACCCCCGCCGATGATGTTGGCCTTGCCGCCCTGGAAGATACCCGACGGAATCGAGCGCAAGACATACTTCTCGCCATTGAATTCGAGCGTATG
>CAZTCM010000013.1:0-21437 GCA_964612285.1 uncultured Alistipes sp. | reverse complement strand
GTTCATCACGCAGGCCGCCGTACCGCCGCGATGCAGGCAGTCGTAGGCGAGGTCTAGGGCCGGATATTTCAGCCGGTCCACCTCTGCGAAGGTGAGTTCGGGGTGGTTCAGGAAATTGAACCGCTCGCTCGGGCGGTGGGCTCGCTCGGGGAAGAGCAGGGCATAACTGATGGGCATCCGCATGTCGGGGGTGCCGAGTTGTGCTTTGATGGCTCCGTCGTCGAACTCGACCATCGAATGGATAATCGACTGCGGGTGTTGAATGACGCTGATTTGCTCGGCCTGCACATCGAAGAGCCAATGAGCTTCGATGACCTCAAACCCTTTGTTGACCAGCGTCGAGGAGTCGATGGTGATTTTGGCCCCCATGTCCCACTGGGGGTGACGCAGTGCCTGCTCGACGGTGACATCGGCCAGCTCGTCGCGTTTCAAATCGCGGAAGGCGCCGCCGCTGCATGTGATGATTAAGCGGCGCAGGGGCGAACGCTCGCCCACCAGACATTGGAAGATGGCCGAATGCTCCGAGTCGATGGGGAGAATCGGGGCTTGCTGTTCACGCGCCAGGCGCATCACCTGCTCGCCGCCCACCACGAGTGACTCCTTGTTGGCCAGTGCCAATTTCTTGCGGGCCCGCAGCGTGGCCACCGTGGGTGCCAGTCCGGCATAACCCACCAACGCATTTACCACGACATTCGTGTCGCCTCCGCCGGCCACCTGTGTCACGGCCTCCTCGCCGGCATAGACCTTTGTGTCGGTGTCGGCCAACGCCTCCTTCAAGGGGAGGTAGTAGCGTTCGTCGGCGATGACGACCGTATCGACATCGAAGGCGCGTGCCTGCTCGGCCAACCGTTCCCAATTGCGATGCGCCGTCAAGACCCGCACCTCGAAACGGTCGGGATTTTCGCGGGCGATGTCGAGCGTCTGCACGCCAATCGACCCTGTCGAACCCAATATGGCTAATTGTTGTTTCATCTGTTACTTGCTATCTCCACCATAGGTTTAGAAGACAATGTATCCCTCGGGGTCGACCGCCTGACCATTGTTCCACAGCTCCAACTCGAAGGGTTGGTGCTGTTGTGTGTCTTCTTGGGCCGTGTAGCCCACGAGTTCGCCCGCACGAATCGCCTGTCCGGTGGTGACGAGCGGTTGCGAGAGGTTTTTGTAGAGGGCTACGAGGTTGTGACGATGCTGGATGATGAGTTGATGGCCGCTCTCGGGGGTCCACTGCACGGCAATCACCGAACCGTCGTCGATGGCCGTCACGCGACCGGCTGTCGGAGCCGCAATACGCACGCCAAAGCGCCCCTCCTCGATGTTGAAATGCTCGGTCACCAGCCCTTCGACAGGGGTTACCAACTCGATGGCTTCGCGCAACGCACGACGCGATGAGGAACCGTCACCGCCCAGCGCATAGGGACCGTCGCCCTCCATCTGGGCACGGAGTAACGAATCCTCGGCCGAGGGCATCACCAGAATTTTGCTCGTGCGGGTGCTGTCCGACGAGATGATGGTGCGAGCCACGGGCGATTTGCCGGCCATAATCATGGCGATGTTGCGGTTGTAGGTAATCATGTCGTTCATCACACGCTCCATCGAATCGAGGCGGATGATGTTCTGCACGAGGCTCTCGCGCGAGCGATTGGCCTCGGTGCGGAATCCGGGCAGCAATTCGAGAATGGGGGAGTAGGCCACCAATATGAGGATGATGATAAAGAGCGTCAGCACCACCGAAACCGAGGCTGCCAGCAGACCTGCCGGCGAGAGGTGGGTGTGCCACTCTTCGCTGTGGTCGGCGGCGTTGAGCACCGAGATGCGACGCTTGCGGAAGAGGTTGCTCCAAAAACGGACGATCTGTTTGAAAAACTTCATCGCGACTTTTTTTACCTTGTAAAACGCAAAGGTAACCATTTTTAGTCGATTCTTTGCTGCTTTTTGCGGGAATTTTTCTACCTTTGTGTGTTTCGAAACCAATTAACGAGAAAATAAATCATGGTAAAACCGACATTAGTGGTCCTGGCTGCCGGTATGGGCTCGCGCTACGGCTCTTTGAAGCAGATGGACGGGGTAGGCCCCAACAACGAGGCCATCATTGATTATTCGATTTACGACGCTATCCGTGCCGGATTTGGCAAGGTGGTGTTTGTTATTCGCCACGCCTTCGAGAAGGAGTTTCGCGAGGTATTTTCGCCCGAACGCTTCGGGGGGAAGATTCAGGTGGAGTTCGTCTTCCAGGAACTCGACTACCTGCCCGAAGGATGCTCGGTGCCCGAAGGACGTGTCAAGCCGTGGGGTACGAATCATGCGGTGCTGATGGCCAAGGAGGTGGTTCACGAACCCTTTGCCGTCATCAATGCCGATGACTTCTATGGGGCTGAGGCCTATCAGACGATTGGCGCCTACCTCTCGACCCTCGGCGATGCTCACGACCGCTACTGCATGGTGGCCTACAACCTCAATCTGACCCTCTCGGAGAATGGTACCGTATCGCGCGGTGTCTGCGGTGTGGATGCCAACGGTAACCTGACGTCGATGGTCGAGCGTACGAAGATTGAGCGCATGCCCGACGGGCAGATTGTCTTCCACGACCTGGGTGAGGACGAGCCGTTGGCCGAGGACACACCCGTGTCGATGAACCTCTTTGGCTTTACGCCTGATTATTTTGCACATACAGAGGATTACTTCAAGCAGTGGTTTGCCGAGAATCCCGACCACCTGAAAGGAGAATTTTACATTCCGACGATGGTCAATAAACTGATTGCCGACGGCACCTCGGAGTTGCGTGTGCTGCGTTCCGATGCCCAATGGCACGGTGTGACCTACAAGGAGGATAAACCGGCATTGGTGGCTGCTTTGCAACGCTACATCGCAGCCGGAAAATACCCCGAAAAATTGTGGGAATAGCCTTCGCGGCTTTTTCGAAGAGAACTAAATTCTCGAACCAAAGGGAGTTATGAGCGGGTGCTCAGGACTCCCTATTTTTATATACAGCGATGCCGAATTGAACACAAAGCCTCCGAACCTGCGTTCGGAGGCTTTGTGTTCAACGTTGTCGGGGAGACAGGATTCGAACCTGCGACTTTCTGGTCCCAAACCAGACGCGCTAACCGGGCTGCGCTACACCCCGAATCGTCGTGCGACGGCGCAAAGATAGTGAGTTTTTTTCGCTTCGGCAAATTTTGTCCGACGAACACCGTCGACTACTCGAAAAAGTGGTCTACGGTGGCGCGGTCCGTGCTTAAAAACTCCTGCAACGACTTCAAATGCGTGCGAATCATCTCAGTGGCCGCTTCGGTGTTCTGCTCGCGAATGTGGCGCAGCAGCTCACGGTGTTCGAAGCATACCGCTTCGCTTGGCACCGAGCAGACCTGGTATTGCTGGTAAAATCGCAACACATCGGGCGTGATAATCAGCAACATCGAGGCCAATACGGGGTTATGACCGCCACGAGCAATGGCCTGATGGTAGGCAAAGTCCTTGTCGACGCGCTGGTCGGTGTTGAAGAATGCTTCACATTCGGCCAAGGCGGTTTCGATGTGCTCCAAATCCTCTTCTGTGCGATTCTTGACACAAAGACGCACTGCCTCGATTTCGAGCAGAATGCGGACATAGGCCAACGAAGCGAAGTCGTATTGCTCGATTTTTAACGCATCGGTAATCAGACTTTCAAGCACCTGCGTCTTCTCTTGCGCTACGACCGTTCCGCTCTGCGGATAGGTCTTTACGACCCCGAATTTCTCCAACTTCTGAAAGGCCATGCGCACCTGTGAACGGCCGACATTGAGCTGGGTGGCTAACCGACGCTCGGCCGGAAGACGCTCGCCCGGGGCGAGTTTCCCGCTGTATATGAGTTCCTTGACGTGTTTAAGTACCGTATCCACCTGGTGGATGGTCGACATTTTCACAGCCATCTTCTATGCGATATTTTTCTGTTGCTTTTTTGGATGCGCAAAAATACAATAAAATACCAATTTTACCAATTTATCCCCTCTTTTTTACCTCGATTTTTCTACAAACACCTATTTTAATAGTGGCTCTGTACCTCTCTCCGATGCCGATTGTTGCCGGTCGATTTGGTTTCCCGAATGTCGATGAAAACAGGGCTGAATTTCTAAAAAAAATTATTATACGTTTGGGCCCAAAAAAATTGTCGTAAAAGTTTTTTAATTCAGAAAAAATATCGTTCCTTTGCATTTGATAAATTGGTAAACCAGATTGGTAAACCATTTGGGAAATTGGGAATCAGTCGGTTGATGCGAAAATAACGTGTGCAAATTCATTTATTCAATTAATAACATCGCTTATGGCAAAAAATCTACTTTACAAAGCGCTGATGGTCGTGATGCTCGTTCTCTTGGCGGCGACTTCGGCGTTCGCACAAAAGCGTACGGTAAAGGGTACGGTCACCGACAGCGAAGGCCCGATGGTGGGTGTTTCGGTGGTGCTGCGCGACCCTCCGTTTAATGGCGTGTCGACCGATATCAATGGTCGTTTCGAATTGGCTGTGCCCGACGATCAGGCCGTGCTGGTCTTCTCGTTCATCGGTTATCGCACCGTAGAGCGTGTCGTCGGCAGTCAGACCGAGCTGCAAGTCGTGTTGGAGCCCGAGGTGGCACAACTCGACGAGGTGGTGGTAGTCGGTTATGGTACGCAAACCAAATCGCACCTGACCGGTTCGATTGCCAAACTCGACGGCGAGACGCTGGCCGATCGTCCTGTTTCGGATTTGACCACGGCTTTGCAGGGTCAGATTCCGGGTTTGCAGGTCAATAACATCACCTCTGAGGTGGGCGTGGCACCCCAATTGCGCGTGCGTGGTACCGGCTCGATTTCGGCCGACAGCGCACCGCTGATTGTCGTGGATGGGTTCCCCGGGACCATGACCCTTGCCGACATCAATCCGGCCGATGTGCGCTCGATTGAAATCTTGAAGGATGCCGCCTCGGCAGCTATCTATGGTTCGCGTGCCGCCAATGGTGTGATTCTGGTGACGACCAAGAGCGGCCAGGCCGAGCGCCCGCGCTATTCGGTCAAACTCTATCATGGCGTCAAGTGGGCCTATCAGCTCCACGACCTGCTGACGGCTACCGAGTATGCCGCCTTGCAGCGTTTTGAGGAGTCGGTGGGCGGCCCCAAAGCCAAGGCACAGGATCGTGCTGCGGCATGGGTCGAGTCGAACCTCGGTGCTACGGACTGGCAACGCGAAGGTCTGCGTGATGCAGCCAGCATTACCAATGTGCAGTTCTCGGTTTCGGGCGGCAAGAAAGATGTGCGCTACTATACCTCTGCCTCGTGGACTCGCGATCAGGGTATCATGTTGCAGAACGAGGTGCAGAAGGTGACCTTCCGCACGAAATTTGATGCCAAACTCTCGCGCATTGTCAACTTCGGCGTCAATGTTTCGGCCAACTACCAGAAGGGTTCGCGTCCGCGTAACAACTTCATCGATTTTTATCGAACCCCCTCGTTCCTGCCGGTAAAGCACAACGATTGGTCGACTGCCTTTACGGGTGGTTATACGGGTTTTGCACGCGGTAGCCACTTCTCGAAAATCAGCACCCCGACGGGCGCTCCCGACGAGTATGGCAACCCCACCTGGGATAAAGAGGTGAGTCCCTTCTCGTCGGCCAACAACAACCCGAAGAGCGTGATGGCCAACACCACCCGCTGGAATGAGAAGTTCTCGGGTACGGGTAATGTTTTCTTGACAATCGATTTGGCCAAGGGGTTGCAGTTCAAGACCTCGAATGGCTTCAATGTGCGCTATTCGCCTTCGTACAGCTATGCCAATGTCAATGCGACGAAGGATGGTGTGCCGAGTGAGGCCACTTTTGGCAGTTCGCTCTATGTCGATTTGCTGACCGAGAATACGCTCAATTACCACCAGACTTTCGGCAAACACGATGTCGAAGTGTTGGCCGGTTATACGGCACAAAGCACCCGCTTGCAGACGGTCTATATGACTGCTACGGGTTTTGCTACGGACAACATCCACACGCTCAACGCCGGTACCATCTACGAACTTGCATCAAGCGGAAATGGTATCTCGGCGGGTACGGGTACTTACCGCTATCCCGACAAAGTGTTGCAGTCGGCCTTGGGTCGTGTCAATTATTCGTTCGACGGGAAATACCTCTTGTCGGCTTCGTTGCGTGCCGATATCTCGTCGCTCTTCACGAAGGGTAATCGTGTCGCATGGTTCCCCTCGGTGTCGGTGGGTTGGCGCATGTCGGAGGAGCCGTGGTTGCGTGACTCGCGTTGGATTTCGAACCTCAAATTGCGTGCCTCGTATGGTGTGACGGGTAACAATGCCGTACCTCATCAGGCTTCGTTGGCGCTGCTCGGTAATATGAACTACGTCACCGGTGCGGGGAATGGTACGCTCACGCCGGGTATTGCCGACACCTCCTCGACCCAATCGAATGACAAGATTACCTGGGAACAGACCGATGAGTATAACGTAGGTCTGGATTGGGGTATCGTCGACAACCGCGTCAGCCTGGCTGTCGATGCCTACTACTCGGTGACCCGCGCGCTGTTGTTCGAACAGCCGACGCAATCCTTTACGGGGTATACCAGCCAGTGGAACAACATCGGTAAGGTGCGCAACTCGGGTGTCGAAATTCAGCTCGACACCTACCAGATGCGTCGCAAGAAGTTCGAGTGGTCGACCCACTTCAACCTCTCGCTTTCGCGCAACAAACTGCTCGAAATCGGTGGCGAGAAGCAGGTGATTACGCTTGGCGAGCGCAACGAGAGCTACATCGCCCGCGTAGGTGAGCCGCTGATTCAGTTCTACGGTTTTAAGACGATGGGTGTCTGGAACAATGTGGAAGAGATTTCCGCCAATCCGCACTTTGCACAGGATGTACCGGGTGGTCTGCGTATTGTCGATACGAACCACGACGGAGCGTTGACCGATGCCGACCGTGTGCCGCTGGGCAATCCCTATCCCGATTTCACATGGGGTATGACCAACCGTTTCCGCATCGGCAGCTTCGACATCTCGTTCCTGCTGCAAGGTGTACAGGGTGTGACGGTGCTCAATGGCGATGTTTACTACAACGAGACCCATAAGTACAACAGCGCTTATTTGGAGAATCGTTGGGTGAGCGACACGCATCGAGGCGACGGAAAGACGCCCTATGCCAAAAACGGTTATGATATTATGTTGACCGATTTCCCGTTGCAGAATGGTTCGTACCTCTGCTTGCGCGACTTTACAGTCGGTTATACGCTGCCGAAGAAGGTGGCCAAGAAGATGCATCTGCGCAGTCTGCGTCTCTACGCCACGGGGCAGAACCTCTTCTACCTGTGGAGCGACGACTACAAAGGTGTGAACCCCGAGTCGCGTCTGACTTCGTCGCAGTATTCGAGTCCGATGATTTCGGGCTACCAACGTGGTGGCTTCCCGCTCACTTCGACCGTAACGGTTGGTCTCGACATTAACTTCTAAATCGCTTATTATTAGAGTATGAAACGAATTTCAACATATCTGATTCTGCTCCTTGCGACCTTTGTTGCGGGGTGCGAAATGGATCAATACCCCTATTCGGAGATTGCGGCCGAAGATTATGTGAAGGATGCCGAGGCGGTGAATACGCTTGTGGTCGGTGCCTACAACGGCCTGCACGGGGTGATGTATCATCAGTGGAGCCTGACGGAGTTGCGTTCGGACAATGCGCGTATGCGTGTCTCGGGTTCGTCGGCGCAGGATACGAAACTGATCGAACAGCTCGATCAGGGAACTATCGGTACGGCACATGATTGGGTAGGCGAGTATTGGGACAACTGCTACTCGACCATCAATCGCACGAACATGGTGCTGGCCAATCTGGATGTGGTGACCGATCCGGTGGTTCGCGCTCAATACGAGGGTGAGGCGCTCTTCCTGCGTTCGCTTCTCTATTTCGACATGATTCGCCTCTATGGCCCCGTCTTTCTGGTGACCAAGCAGGTAGGTGCCGACGAGGCGCGTCGCATGCAGCGTGTGCCGACCGAGCAAATCTATGCGCAGATTGAGGGCGATTTGGAGCGTATCGTCGAGCAAGAGATGCTGCCCGTGCAGATGCCGACGGCATTGATCGGCCGCGCAACGCTCGTGGCTGCGAAGGCGCTGTTGGCCAAGGTCTACATGACCCACTACGCCATCGGCGAGGAGAAGTATCTCGCTGCCCGCACCCTGCTGAAAGAGGTGCTGACGGCAGCCGGCAATCCGCAGTCGGCGTCGGATTTGGAGCCCTATGCCAAGATTTTCGCCAAAGATAACGAGATGAACAAAGAGATTATCTTTGCCGTGCGTTATCTCTCGGGCAATGTCGGATTAGGCTCGCCCTTCACGACCCTCTTCGGCCCGCTGAACAACGGTAACAGCGTGGTGCTCGGCTCGCCCAAACACTACAACTATCCGTCGGATAATCTGTTGGCTGCCTACAATGCCAATCCTACGGACGTGCGTAAGGCGGTGTCGATTGCCGAGGGGTATACGAACATCACGACGGGTGATTGGAAAGCGGAGCGCTATATGGTCAAATACCTCGATCCGGACATGGCCACCGAGTGGGATGCCGAGAATGATTGGCCGGTGTTGCGTGTCGGTGATGTGGTGCTGTTGCTTGCCGAGTTGATTAACGAGGTGGATGGCCCGACCGAGGAGGCGCTGGCCTATTTGAATATGATTCGCGAGCGTGCCAATATCCCTGCCTATACCGCTTCGGAGCTCACCTCGCGCTACCAATTCCGCGAAGCAGTGCGTGCCGAGCGCCGTTTGGAGTTGGCCTTTGAGAATCATCGCTGGTTCGACCTGCTGCGTTGGGAGGTGGCCACGATGACGGTCAACAACTTCCTGGCGAGCGAGGCCTTCTTCTCCGAGTACAACTACGCGGTCAATCCGATTGCCGATTGGCAGACGCTGCTGCCCATTCCGCTTGCCGTAATCAATATTAACCCTGACGTAGCCCAAAATGTCGGCTACTAACCCATTGAGCCTTATGAAAAAGATGATATACAGACTCTTTGCAGTTGCGGCTCTTGCAGCCGTGACGCTCTTCGCAGCGTGCGAATCGACCCATGTCGACGAGACGACGGTTTCGGTTCCGGTCATCGAATCGTTCACGCCCGAGGCCGCACCGGTCGGCAGTGAGATTGTCATTACGGGTGCCTACCTGAATACGGTTTCGAAGGCCGAAATCGGTGGGGTAGAGGTGACCATCAAAGAGCGCGTGAGCGATGCACAACTCTCGATTATCGCCACAGCTGATGCCCGTGACGGTGTCATTAAACTCTACAACACGGAGGGTGCAGGTGCATCGGCCGAGCCCTTTACCTACACCTATGCAGCTCCCGAGATTACAAAGACGATTTTGCAGTCGTCGGTGGATATGGGCGACCAGATGCTCATTGCCGGCAAGTATATGAGTGCCGTTGACGGCGTGCTGTTCACGGCCGAAGGTTATACGGAGGCTCACGAGGCAACAATTATTAGCCGCTCGGCTTCGGAGTTGGTGGTAAAATGCCCCTATGTCGAGACGGATAAGGCCCACATCACGCTGCGCTACTTCGATGGTACGGCGATGACCGAGACTGCGAAGGAGAGTGCACCGACCATCACTGTGGTGCGTTACAAGCCTGTTTTCGATGCGCAGACCTATGCGCGTACGGACGTCGGTCGTTCGGTGACGCTCACGGGCAGCTATCTGGACAAGGTGGACAAGATTTTGGTGAATGGGTTCGAGGCGCAGTGCTTCAAGAGCCACTCGGAACTGAAATTCACGGTTCCGGCCGGCGACTTTGCCGATGGCGAGACCATCACTGAGTTGAAGGCGGTCTATTTCGACGGCTACGAGGAGTTGGTACTCTCCGATGCCTTCTGTGTCTATGTGCCCTTCTTGAAATATTGGGAGAATATGCGCACATGGGGCCACTCGAAGTTGGTGGAGCAGCTGGCTTCCTTCTTCTCGCCCGAGACGGGTGTCGTCTATGCCAATGCCGATTGGCGCACGGTGCTCGACCCGATTGCCTACCAATATCAGGCTGCAACCTGCTCGGCGGTGCAACAGTCGGCCGTCAGCACCGAGGAGTACAATTCGGTTGTTCCCTATTTCTATTTCTATTGTAATAACTCTTGTGAGTTGAGTGTCAATTCGCCTGCAAGTTCGAACGGTTTGTTTAAGAACTTCTGGATTGGCAATGTGTCGGGTAACGAGAATCGCCTGCCCGGTGGTAACTCCTCCTGCTACGGCACTCCGGTGTTGGCGTTCCGTGCGTTGAAAGATTCAAATGCCGCCGAGAAGGCGCTGGCCGACAAGGTACGCAATTGCGAGTTGGAGGATATCAACCCGACGCTCTTCCCGGCCGATGTGGCAGCTCAAACCATCGGAGGTATCGGTGTCAGCTCGTCGTCGGCTCAATTGAAGGATAAGGAGTGGGCTGTCGATATGTTCGGTGACAAAAAATCGAATGTGATGGGTGTGAAACCCAATGCAGTGGTGATGATTATGTACTACGCCCACCCGGGCCCAGAGAAGGGCGCGGATGGCAAGTTCAACTTTGCCTCGAACCTCAAACGTATCGGCTTCCTGCACATCACGAATGTGAACTTTGTCATTGACGAGACGAACTCGTCCAAGCCGGCTTCGATGAGCGATTACACCTTCAACTGCTATTGGCAGAAGTACGACTACGACTATTCCCTGATTCAATAATCCAAACGGAAATATCATTGTTATGAAAAAGATAGTTCAGTATATGCTTGCCCTCTTCGCGGTGGTTGCGATGGGTGCGCTCGTGACGAGTTGCACGGACAACAGCACCGATCCCGAAGGTCATACGGCAGCAATCAACATCACGACCAAGACGCTTGTGCCCGATGCTACGGGCAGTGCGGGCGAGAGTGGTACGACGCAGGCCTTCATCGGTACGGTCGTGACGGCCGAGGGGTTCAACCTCGATCAGGTGACGGCTGTGTTGCTTGGTGAGATGGAGTGCGAGATTGTCGAGCAGACGATTTCGAAGTTGCAATTTACCGTTCCGGCCTTGCAGTTGGCGCAGAGCGATGCGCCCTATCGCCAGGAGTTGGTGGTGATGCAGGGCGAAGAGGCAATCTTCACCTACGAATATTATGTCACGGTGCCCGTGACCGATGCCATTGTGACGGGGTACAGCCCCGCGCAAGGTACGGTGGGTACGATTGTGAAGATTGAGGGCCGCAATTTGGAGCAGGTGACCGAGGTTCGTTTCGGCAGCGAAATAGTGCGTTCGGATAAGTTTACGGAGGTGGTTGCCGGCTCGCTGAACAGTTCGGTGAGCTTCGCAGTTCCCGCAGGCAACTATGCCGCAGGCGAGAGTGGTGTGGCAATCACGGCTCTTTGGGGTGGCTCGAATACGATTGATGTTACGGGAGAGACCCCCTTCAAGATGCAGACTCCGAGTATCGATGCCTACCAGCAGGGCGAAGGTATCAATGCGGTGATTGGCGACGAGTTTACGCTGACGGGTCAGTTCATCGACTTCTTGTCAAACTTCAAGTGGGGCAGCTATGAGCTGATTGTCTTGGAGCAGACAGCCACATCCGTCACGCTGAAATTCCCCTCGTCGATTGAGCCTGCCGATCCGGTGGTTGCCACAGCCGATGTGACGGCCGAGTGGGGTACGCCGATGCAGAGCGTCAAGCTCGTTGCTGCGATGCGTCTCGACACCACGCCGCAGGGTCCTGCCAAGCCCGTCTTTGGCGAGTTGGTGGCCGAGGAGGGTTGCTACCTTTCGAAGAAGGTGACTGTCAAGGGTCAGAACATGGCCTCGATCGAGGGCTTTGTGGTCGGTGGTGTAGAGGCCAAGCTGGACGGCGAGCCCAACGATGTCGAGGCTACCTTCATCATCCCCGAGGAGGTGACTTTCACGACCGCTACGGAGGTGGCGCTCGAAGCGGTCTATGGCGGTGGCTCGAAGGTCGATTTCGGCACCATCAAGATTTACCCCTTCTACTATTTCAAGGGTGTGCGTCTCGGTCTGGGTTCCAACTCGAAATCCACTTATACGCAGTACGCTTCGGACAATACCTTCTTCTATCCCGATTTGGGCCGCGTCGTGAGTGCGCAGGAGTGGCTTGATTCGCAGCTTGATTCCTATGCCGCTTCGGGTTCGAATGCAGCGGTAAAATCTGCCAATACGCTGACCAAGTCGGCGATTAGTGAGGCGGAGTATTATGCCGTGAAACCTTACATCTTCTTCATTACGAATTCGAAGAGCGAGCTGGGTATTGCCGGTTGTGCCAATTCGAACAGCCAGATTAAGTCGCACTGCACCTATGTCGGCAGCTCGTTTACCTCGTTGCCTTCGGCCTATGGAACCCCCATCGTGATGTATCGCGTTCTGGGTGATGACAAGGAGTGGGCCCAAAAGGTGAAGAATGGCGAGTTGGAATCGATTGCCGCCTACGATGGCAATGTCCCGGGTCAGGGTAAACCGAATATGGGTGCTACGAATGGCGATGGTAAGACATGGGTTGTCGGCAGCGTGATTGCGGTAGGTTATACGACCTATACGATGGGTGCAAAGCCGGCTACATTGACCGATTTGGCAAAGATTGGTTTCATCCACATCAAGGAGGTGACCTGCGCCGATGCCAATGGTGCTGCAATTGCTTCGCGCGAGGGTTACATCGAATTCGACTTCTATTGGTCGAAGACGATTAACCAATAGCGAAGAGTTGCTTTTGATGAGAAATAAAACGGGTTTAGGTTAGATTGATCACTCCGAGAACACCGTCTGTTGCCGGGTGTGACAGACGGTGTCGGAGCAAACCCGCAAAACTGATTTTACATTGCGTAGAATGAAACAGCGAATTCGCCTTATCTGCCTTTTAGGGGCGTTGTTGCTGCCGCTTCTCACGGGTGGCATCACCCCGCTGTATGCCTCTTCGGAACGGCAGGTTGTCTGGGTCTCGTCGGCCGAGGAGGTGGCGGCACTCGGTGTGGTCGAGGCCGGTACCGAGATTGTTTGGCGCAAAGGCAGCTATGCCGATCAAGTTGTGACGCTCAAAGCGGCAGGAACGGAAGAAAACCCCGTTCTCCTGCGCGCCGAGTCGGCCGGTGAAACCCTCTTTACGGGGGCATCGCGTCTGGTGGTTAAGGGTGCCGGTGCCGTTGTGAGCGGTTTGTGGTGGAAAGACCCCACGGCCGTGAAGGGCAAGGCCGTCATCACCCTCGACAAGGGGAGTGAGCGTTGTGTGGTTGAGCAGTGTGCCATCACGGGCGAGCATACCGAGTTGCGTGCCGATATTGATGCCAAATGGGTGTCGCTCTATGGGCGTAACCACCGTATCGAGCGTTGTTCGTTCCTCAATAAGAAGAATATGGGCACGTTGCTGGTCGTATGGCTTGAACCCGAGATTGATGCACCGGCTCATCGCATCATCAAAAACCATTTCGAACGCCCCGTGACCTTCTTCTCGGACGAAGGGAAGGCGATAAACGGGCAGGAGACGATTCGTATCGGTACGAGCTCGACCTCGATGCAGCAGGGAGCCTGCACGGTCGAGGGCAACTACTTCTTCCGTTGTCACGGCGAGCAGGCCGAAATCATCTCCAACAAATCGTGCGCCAACCTCTATCGCGGGAACCTCTTCGAGCAGAGTCGTGGCTCGCTCACGTTGCGTCACGGCAATCGTTGCCGTGTGAGTGGCAACTTCTTCCTCGGCGGAGGAGTCGATAACACGGGCGGTGTGCGCATCATCGGCGAGGAGCATACGGTTGAGAACAACTACATGCAGGATTTACAGGGTACGGGCAACAAAGCGGCAGTGTCGATTCTCCGTGGAGAGAAAAATGCCGCATTGAGTGGCTATTGGCAGGTGAAACAGGCCGTTGTGCGTGGTAACATCATCGTCAACTGCCGCTATGGGCTCAATGTAAACTATGGCACGACGAAACAGACCGAGCCGGTCATCGACTCGCGCATCGAGCAGAATATCGTTTCGACGAATAACCCGAAACACTACCTGATTCATGCTGTCGAAACACCGCGCCCACGGATTCAGTGGTCGAACAACTACCTCTATGGCGGCAGTTTCAAGGGTATTCGTCAACCGCTCCTTGATGTGGCTCCACGCATCCCCAATGTGGCGATTTCGGTGGAAAATATCCGTCGCAATGCGGGTGTTTCGTGGTAGGATTTAAGTAATAAAAGAGCTATGAAACAACTTTATTTGAAACTCTCTTGGGTGCTTTTGCTCATAGGCTTGATGCAGACGGTTGTGGGCGCAGAGTATCGTGTGCGTGCCGAGGAGGTAGCCGCCGTACTGAAAAAGGCGCAGGCGGGTGACCGCATCGTGGTTGAGAGGGGTGCATACCGTGACCTCGAATTGAAGTGGGTAGGCCATGGTGCGGCCGATGCTCCGATTCGCATCGAAGCCGAGCAGGCCGGTGCCGTGGTGATAGGGGGAGCTTCGACGCTGCGTATTGCGGGCGAATGGCTCGAAATCGAGGGGCTCTGTTTTACGGATGGCTATGCTCCGAAGGGCAGTGTGGTTGAGTTTCGTTGTGGAAAAGAGGTGGCCAATCACTGCCGCCTGACCAATTGTGCCATCGATGGCTACAATCCCGCACGCCGCGATGTGCTGTATCACTATGTCGCTCTTTATGGGCGAAATAATCGGGTCGACCACTGTTCATTGACCCGTAAACTCAATTTGGGCCTTGCGCTCTATGTGATTTTGACCGAGGAGCGCAGCCAGCAGAATTTCCACCGCATCGATCATAATTGGTTCGGTCCGCGACCGGTCTATGGCTCGAATGGGGCGGAGACGATTCGTGTGGGTACCTCGCAGCAGGCTTACAAATCCTCGAATACGCTCATCGAAGAGAACCTCTTCGACCGGTGCAATGGCGAGGTGGAGGTGGTCTCCATCAAATCGTGCGACAACACGGTGCGCAACAACGGTTTTTGGGAGTGTGAAGGGGTCTTGGCGCTCCGCCACGGCGATCGCAACGAGGCTTCGGGAAACATCTTTGTAGGGAACGGGAAACGCAATACGGGTGGTGTTCGCGTGGTCAATGCCGCACACCGCATCTACGATAACCGCCTCTATGGGTTGCAGGGTGGCCGCTTCTTTTCGGCTTTGGCACTGATGAATGCCGTGCCCAACTCGTTGCCGAATCGTTACTGTCTGGTCGAGGACGTGCGCATCGAGCGCAACCTGTTTGTCGATTGTTCGAATATCGAATTTGGCACGGGCAAAGATATGGAGCGTACGTTGGCTCCCGAGCGGATTCTGTTCAGTGAGAATAAAATTTTGAACAGCGCCTTGCAGGAGCCTTATCGGGCTATTGATTGCGTCGATGGTTTTACCTTCCGTCAGAATGAGGTGGCATTGGCCCAAAAGGTGACGATGAAGGGGTTCCGAAATGTTGCGGCCGACTATCCGACGCCGCCGACCTATGCCGAGCTGGCTGCCGGATGTGGAGCGACCTTCTTACAGCCGACCGAACCTATTGCTACGCCTCACCAGGTACCGCAGCAGGTGGTCGAGGTGCATGATGCCGCCGCCTTGTTGCAGGCAGTCGATCGAGCTGTGGCCGGTACAACGATTCGTCTGTGTGGTAAGCACTTCTTGATTGACCGCACGATATGGGTTGATTGCCCCTTGCGCGTTGAGGCTGCGCGTATCGACGGTGAGCGTCCGCTGGTGCGATTCGTGGGCGAGCGACGCGAGAATCTGGTCACCATAGCCGATGGTGCCGATTTGGAGTTGGCCGGCATCTGTTTCAGCGGTGAGTTGGAGCCCGGATGCTCGTTACCCGCGGCGGGTGTAGCTACCGAGCAGGATATGATTGCCCCCTACAACTTGACGATTGACGATTGCGAATTTGTCGATTTCGGCGAGAGCGGTATGTTTGCCGTAAAGGGCGGCCTTTCGACCTTTGCCGAGCGTGTGATCATCCGCCACTCGTTGTTCCGCAATTTGTCGGGCGATGCCATTCATTTCGCCGCCGAGCGCGACGATAAAGGACGCTACAATGCCGATGATGTGTTGATTGAGGGATGCGCCTTCTATCGCATTCTGGGTCTTCCCATCAACCTCTATCGTGGAGGCTCCGACGAATCGACAGCGGGCCCCTATGTGACGATTGCAGGGTGCAATTTTGAGGATTGCTGCAACAAAGAACGCGGCTCGGTCATTCGAGCCATCGGCCCGCAGGTGATGGAGATTCGCGATTGCAACTTCTCGCGCAGTGGTCGCGGAGGAGCGACGATTCGCCTCGATGAGACCACCTGGGAGCAGATTTCGATTCACGATTGCAACCTCTATGAGGCAGGACGCATCCTGTCAATGAGCGAGCGCGTGATTACGAGCCCCATGACCCACTGCGAGCCCCATTACATCGATGCAGACCGGTTCGATTTTAGACTGAAAAACGAATAAAAGAGAGATAACCATGAAACGAAACCTATTGATTCTTTTGTCGGTGCTCGTTGTGGGCAGCGCATGGGCTCACCAACATCCGTCGCTGTTGCTCACGCGCGAAGGGGTGGCTGAGATTCGGGCCAATCGCGGGAAAGTAGCCGCTTTCGACCGCTCGTTGGAGGCGACTTTCGCTGCTGCCGAAGAGGCTTTGCGGCAACCTATTGTCGTTCCCGTTCCGAAGGATGGCGGCGGCGGATATACCCATGAGCAGCACAAACTCAACTACTACCACATGTTCGATTGTGGCGTGAGCTATCAGTTGAGTGGCGAGGAGAAGTATGCCCGCTATGTGGTCGATATGCTGTTGGCCTATGCCGAACTCTATCCGACGCTGGGCTTCCATCCCCTGACCCTCTCGAAGACCCCCGGACGCATCTTCTGGCAGACGCTCAACGAGAGTGTCTGGTTGGTGCATACGGCCGTGGCCTACGATTGTGTCTACGATTTTCTGAGTGATGAGGAGCGACGCACGATTGAGCAACAACTGTTATACCCCGTGGCCGATTTCATCATGAACGGCTTGGAGGGAAATCGCACGAACAATGAGGTGTTCAACCGCATGCACAACCACGGCACATGGGCGACGGCCGGTGTCGGTATGATTGGGTTGGCAATGGGCAATCAGGACCTGGTCGACAGAGCCCTCTATGGGTCGGATAAGACGGGGCAGAACGGGGGATTTATTCGCCAACTCGACTACCTGTTTTCGCCCGATGGTTATTTCACCGAAGGAGCCTACTATCAGCGTTATGCCATCTGGCCTTTTGTGGTCTTTGCGCAGTGTATCGAGAACAATCGCCCCGAATTGCAGATTTTTGCCTACCGCAATGCGATTCTGCCCAAGGCGGTTGCTACGCTGACCCAGCTCGCCTATGAGGGGCTCTTTTTGCGCTTTAACGATGCGTTGGTAAAGGGCTACGATGCGCAGGAGTTGATCTATGCGGTCGATATTGCCTACAATGCCGATCCGTCGAATAAGCAACTGCTCGATTTGGCAGCCCGCTATCAACAGAAATTCTTACCCACGGATGCCGGTTATGCCGTGGCGCGTGATATTGCGCGTGGCGAGGCCGAGCCGTTGTCGTTCCACAGCGCCCTCTACCGCGACGGTCGCCATGGCGACGAAGGAGGTGTGGCCGTGATTCGTTCAACCAATCCGGCACTCAACTCGTTGGTGACGATGAAAGCCACTTCGCACGGATTGAGCCACGGACACTACGACAAGCTGACGCTGGCCTACTACAACAATGGCGATGAGATTCTGAAAGATTACGGAGCGGCTCGTTTCCTGAATATCGAGGCGAAATACAAAGGTCATTACACGAAACAGAATAAGAGCTTCGCGATGCAGAGCGTGGCGCACAACACGTTGGTGGTCGATTGCCGCAGCCACTTTGACGGGGATATCAAGCAGTCGTCGCAGCACCATGCGGAGATGCTTTACACCGATTTTTCACAACCCGGGATTCAGCTTGTCTCGGCCCGCGACGAGCACGCCTACGAGGGGGTACAGATGCAGCGCACGACGGCCTATATCACGACCGACTTCTTGCAATATCCGTTGCTCATCGACCTCTTTAAGGTGACGAGTGCCGCAGCGCATTGTTACGACCTGCCGTTCTGGTATGGCGGTCACATGATTTCCTTCACGTTCCCCTATGAGAAGGCGCTGACGCAAATGGAGGTGATGGGCGACGCGAATGGCTACGAGCATTTGTGGCGCGAGGCATGGGGACAAAATAAGACGAGCAATACGACGACCTACACCTGGTTGCAGGGCGATAAGTTCTACTCGTTGTCGACTGCCACGACTCCCGAAACGGAACTCTATATGGTGCGTGCCGGCGCCAACGATCCGGACTATCACCTGCGTGGCGAAGGGGCCTTCCTCGTACGCGAGAAGGGACGCAAGAACCACACCTTTGCCTCCGCTTTGGAGACGCACGGTACCTACGACTTGCAGGTCGAACAGTCGGCCAACCTCACGGCATCGTGCCGCGAGGTGAAACTGCTCTACGATGGGCAGGAGGCTACCATCGTGCGCCTGTCGTTCAAGGATGGGGAGCAGGTGACGCTTTGTGCGGCCACCTCGGCCGATGCCGACCGTCGCTACCGCATCAAGGTTGCCGGTGAGTGCTTCGAATGGCAGGGTAACTATCACCTCATGCAACAGAAATAGCACATAGACAAACAAGAACAATTAACCAATAAAACAAACAGAAAAATGGAGACTTGGAATGGAACTTATCAGTTGGAGCAGGAGCTGAAATGGGAGCCTGCCGGTGAGGGCGTAGTACGCCAAATTATGGGTTATGACGGTCAGTTAATGATTGTCAAGGTGAAATTCGAGCAGGGTGCCTTGGGTAATCTGCATAAGCATTTCCACAGCCAGGCAACCTATGTGGCCAGTGGTAAATTTGAACTCGAAATTGGGGGTAAGAAGCAGGTGCTTACGGCCGGTGACGGCTACTATGTGGCTCCCGACGAGTTGCACGGCTGCGTCTGCCTCGAAGCCGGTATTCTGATTGATACCTTCTCGCCCCATCGTGCCGACTTTGTAAAGTAAATCACTCCGTATCAAAACGAAAAAACGATGAAAGTAAAAGGATTGCGTTGGATTGTCCTGTCGCTCATCGCCATTGTGACGATTATCAACTACCTTGACCGTGGCACCCTGAACTACATGTGGATTGCCAACACGAAGCACACCGTGGCAGCCGATGCCTATCTCTATGACGAGGCTGCGCAGACTTACCGTTTCGAGTTGGATGGAGCCTCGGTGGTTGCTCCGCAGTCGCAGGTGGATGTGCAGACCGATGGCAGCCTGGTGTATACCGAATATGGCGGTATTGCCAAAGATTTGGGGTTGGTCGATTTGTCGGCCGGCGAGGAGCAGCAACAGCGTCAGGCCAAAAACTTGTTGGCGCTGATTACGACCTTTTTCATGATTGCCTACGGCATCAGCCAGCTCGTGTCGGGTAAGATTTACGATAAGATTGGTACGCGCAAGGGCTTTACCCTCTCCGCCTTGTTGTGGGGTGGTGCCGATGCCCTGGCCTCGTTGGCTTCGGGCTTGAAGTCGCTGACCTTCTTCCGTGTCTTGCTGGGCTTGGGCGAAGCAGGCCCGTGGCCCGGTACGACCAAATCGAATGCCGAATGGTTCCCGCAGAAGGAGCGTGCATTGGCTCAGGGTATCTTTGGCGGTGCGGCCTCGATGGGTTCGATTGTCGCGCCGATTCTGATTCCGGCACTCTTCCTCGCCTTTGGCTGGCGCATCACCTTTGTGATTGTCGGTATGCTGGGTATCCTGTGGGTGATTCCGTGGCTGCTGATTAATAAGAAGGGGCCGAAAGACCATCCGTGGATTACCAACGGGGAGCGTGAGTACATCCTGACCGGCCAGCCCGAGTGCAAGGTCTCGAACGATGCCGGCAAATCGTGGGGCAGACTGCTCGGCGAGAAGAAGAACTATGCGGTGATTCTGGGCCGTTTCTTCCTCGACCCGATTTGGTGGATGTTCGTGACGTGGTTGCCGATTTACCTGATTGAGGTCTTCAACCTCGACATCAAGCAGATTGCCATGTCGGCATGGGTGCCCTATGTAGGTGCTGCCGTCGGCTCGGTGGCCGGTGGTTGGTTCTCGGGCCTGCTGATTAATCGTGGCAAATCGGTCAATTTTGCCCGTAAAACGGCCATCATTGCCGGTAGCTGCGTGATTGTTCCGAGTATGATTTTCGCCGCCATGGCGCAGAGCGCCGCGATGGCCGTTGTGCTCATGGCCTTCATCCTGGGCGGATTCCAATTTGTGATGACCAACATCCAAACGCTTGTCAGCGATTTCCAGACCGGCAAAGCCGTAGGTTCGTTGGCGGGCTTGGGCGGTGCTGCGGCCGTCATGGGTACGCTTGTGGCAACGTGGCTCATCCCGATTCTCACGCAGAGTGGCAATTGGACCTCGTTCTTTATCCTGGGCGCATCGCTTGTCCCCTTGTGTCTGTTGGCTGTTTTCTTGTTGGGAGGTCGCATCGAACAGGTGAATGGACCGAAACAAGAAAGCCGTGATGTGAAGTAGCATGCTATCATAAGTTCAATATCATCATTTATCTAAAAAAATCTATCGTATGAAATTGAGTGGAAAAGTAGCCGTCGTAACGGGCGGCGCACGCGATTTGGGTCGCGCAATCTCCGTGAAGTTGGCTCGTGAGGGTGCCAAGGTTTGTCTGAACTACTTTGACAACCCCGAAGATGCCGAATTTACGCTGAACATGATTAAAGAGGAGGGTGGCGTAGCCATTGCCGTACAGGGCGATATGACGAAGGCTGCCGATGTGAAGAATCTCTTTGCCAAGGCCGGCGAGGCTTTTGGGGGCAAAGTGGATATTTTGGTGAATGTGGTTGGCGGCATCGTCGGCCGCAAGAAGATTGTCGAGCAGGACGAGGCATGGTACGACTTCCTGATGGATGTCAACATGCGTTCGGTCTTCCTCTGCACGCGCGAGGTGGTGCCCATGATGCCGCGCGGTGGTTCGATTGTGAACTTCTCGTCGCAGGCTGCACGCGATGGTGGTGGCCCGGGTGCATCGATTTATGCTACGGCAAAGGCTGCAGTGATGTGCCACACGCGTTCGATGGCCAAGGAGTTGGGCCCCGACGGTATTCGTGTCAATGCCCTTTGCCCGGGTATGATTAACACCTCGTTCCACGATCGTTTCACGAAGCCCGAGGCACGTCAAAACCTCCACAATACGGCTCCGTTGCGTCGTGAGGGTGAGGCTTCGGAGGTGGCCGATTTGGTTTGCTATTTGGCAAGCGACGAGTCCTCTTATCTGACCGGTACGAACATCGACATCAACGGTGGTACGCTCTTCTCGTAGCCTCCGTATATAGTCAAAACAGAGGGGCTGTCACCTAAAAGTTGGTGACAGCCCCTGTTTTCTTGGCCGCGATGCCTGTTGTTTAGAGGTGCTCGGTGATGAAA
>CAZTCM010000012.1:0-21664 GCA_964612285.1 uncultured Alistipes sp. | reverse complement strand
TACTCGGAGTGTGGCATCCGCATTGGCGCCCTCATCACGAAGAACCGCGCCGTACACGAGGCGGTGATGAAGTTCTGCCAGGCGCGCCTTTCGCCGCCGCTGCTGGGGCAGATTGTGGCCGAGGCCTCGATTGAGGCGCCGCGCAGCTACTCGACCGAGGTCTACGAGGAGTATATCGAACGCCGTAAGTGCCTCATTGACGGGTTAAACCGCATCCCGGGGGTCTATTCGCCGATTCCGATGGGCGCCTTCTACACGGTGGCCCGCCTGCCGGTCGAGGATAGCGACGATTTTTGCGCCTGGTGTCTCTCCGAGTTCGACTACGAGGGGGAGACCATCATGATGGCCCCTGCGGCCGGATTCTACTCCGACCCGAGCCATGGTCGCAATGAGGTGCGTATCGCCTATGTCTTGAAGAAGGAGGACCTGCAACGGGCCCTGCTGATTCTGGGCAAGGCGCTCGAAGCCTACAACAGCCGTAAATAACGACAACTACCTAATATTCATAACTTACGTTCACTAAAACAAAACCCGAAAAAACGTAAAACAACCGATTGAAACACACCAACCGCCCATGAAACGTCAAATCATGTTCGTTGTTGCGTCGCTCCTGTTTGTGGGGGCGACGGCACAGACTTTGCCCTATCAAGATGCCAACTACTCGCATGAGGCCCGCGCCCGCGATTTGGTGAGCCGCATGACCCTCGACGAGAAGATTGCCCAAATGCAGAACAATGCCGCCCCCATCCCGCGTCTCGGCATCGAGCGTTATGAATGGTGGAACGAGGCGTTGCACGGCGTAGCCCGTGCCGGCCTGGCTACGGTCTTCCCGCAGACGATTGGCATGGCGGCTTCGTTCAACGACGCGTTGGTCGAGGAGGTCTTTACGGCCACTTCCGATGAAGCGCGCGCCAAGCATGCCGACTTTGTTCGGCGTGGCTCGCGCAAGCGCTATGAGGGGTTGACCTTCTGGACTCCGAATATCAACATCTTCCGCGACCCGCGTTGGGGCCGAGGTCAGGAGACCTACGGCGAGGACCCCTACCTGACGACCCACATGGGGCTGGCCGTTGTTCGCGGCTTGCAGGGGGCTCCGGATGCACGCTATGACAAACTCCACGCCTGCGCCAAGCACTTTGCCGTACACTCGGGCCCCGAGTGGAATCGCCATTCGTTCGATGCCAAGAATATCTCGCAGCGCGACCTGCGCGAGACCTACCTTCCGGCCTTCGAGGCGCTGGTGCGCGAGGGGGGCGTGAAGGAGGTGATGGGCGCCTACAACCGCTTCGAGGGCGTTCCCTGTAACGCCAGCCGTTACCTGCTCGACACGCTGCTGCGTCAGGAGTGGGGCTTCGACGGCATTGTCGTGTCGGATTGTGGTGCTATCCGCGACTTCTATGGCGAGGGTCGTCACGAGACCCATGCTGATGCAGCTGCCGCCTCGGCCGATGCCGTGAAGGCGGGTTGCGATTTGGAGTGTGGCAGCAGCTATGCTGCGTTGAAGGAGGCCGTGGCCCGTGGATTGATTTCCGAGGCGGAGATTGACCGCGCTGTCATCCGCCTGATGGCTGCCCGCTTCTCGCTCGGATTGTTCGAGGAGACGAACCCCTATCCGATTCCCTACTCGGTGGTCGATTGTGACCGCCATCGTGCGTTGGCCAAGCGCATGGCCTTCGAAAGTTTGGTGCTGTTGCAGAACCGTGATAACCTGTTGCCGCTCAACCCCTCGCAGAAGGTAGCCGTCGTAGGCCCCAATGCCGACAACGAGGTGATGCAGTGGGGCAACTACAACGGAACACCCTCTTACACGGTGACCCTGCTCGAAGGACTTCGCGCGTTGTTGCCGGCCGACCAAATTATCTACGAGCCGTTGTGCGGTTATACTGACGAGGTGACCTTCCATTCGCTCATTGGCGCCTGCTCGTCGAAGGGTCGACAGGGCTTCTCGGCGGCCTATTGGAACAACCTCGATTTCAGCGGTGCGCCGGTTGCCACCGATCAATTGGCCCATCCGTTCAATTTCAGCGTGGCCGGCAATACGGTTTTTGCCCCGGGCGTAGCCCTTTCGGCCTTCTCGGCCCGCTATTCGGCCACCTTTGCCCCTACGCACAGTGGCACGGCGGTCTTCCGCCTGATGACCAACGAGCAGGTACGCATTAAGGTCGATGGCGCGGTGGTTGCCGACCGCACGAATGTGAAGAATACCGAGACGGTGTACAGCTTCGACTTTGTGGCAGGCAGGGAGTATGCCTTGGAGGTGGAGTTTGCCGGTGTGCGTCGTCGTACCGATGCTGCGCTGCGCTTCGATTTCGCCGAGGCGGTGCCTCAGCATATGCAGGCCTTCCTCCAACGCATCGAGGGGGTTGATGTGGTGCTCTTTGCCGGTGGTATTTCGCCCCAGTTGGAGGGTGAGGAGATGCCCGTGTCGGCCCCGGGTTTCCGTGGCGGCGACCGCGACGACATCGAACTGCCGGCTGTACAACGTGCCACCATCGAGGCCCTGCACCGTGCCGGTAAGCGCGTTGTGCTGGTCAATTTCTCAGGCTCGGCCATCGCCTTGGAGCCCGAGACGCGCCATTGCGAGGCGATTTTGCAGGCGTGGTACCCGGGACAGGAGGGCGGCTCGGCCATTGCCGAGGTGCTCTTGGGTCGTGAGGCCCCGATGGGTAAACTGCCCGTCACCTTCTACCGCAATACGGCCCAGTTGCCCGACTTCGAGGATTACAACATGAAGGGGCACACCTATCGCTACTTCACAGGCTCGCCCCTCTTCCCCTTCGGGCATGGGTTGAGCTATACGAATTTCTTCTACGGCTATCTACGCGCCGACCGTACACGCCTCAGTGCCGGCCAGTCGTTGACGCTCACGGTGCCGGTGGGCAATGTCGGCACCTGCAAAGGAACGGAGGTGGTGCAGCTCTATTTGGAGCGCCCCGCTGATGGCGAGGGCCCGCAGCAGACCTTGCGCGGATTCCGCCGTGTCGAGCTTGCGGCGGGTGCCTCGGAGATGGTGCTCTTCGAGCTCGACTACGACGATTTCGCCTGGTTCAATCCGGCCACCAACCGCATGGAGCCGCTCAAAGGCGAGTATGTGATTCGCGTGGGTGGTAGCTCGGAGAAGGCACATCAGCGCACTTTGCGCGTGGTATTGCGCTAAAAAAGTGTTATTTTTGCCGTGCGATAGATGTTGCACGGCAACCGGCCTCATAGTTCAAGGGATAGAACGAGGGTTTCCTAAACCCTAAATTCGCGTTCGAGTCGCGGTGAGGCTACAAGAAAAAGCAGGGTTTCCCCTGCTTTTTCTTGTAGCTCTCTGGGCATATTTAAAATCCCCCTCGCTCCCCCTTTGTTAAGGGGGGACGATCAAGCGGAAAAAAATTATAATTATATAGCAGGGCTTCCCCTGCTTTTTCTTGTAGTCATCTGCCCTCCCCCAACCTGCGATAACGATTTTTGGGCAACGATTGGCCCGATTTTACATTCTATTTCTTAACTTTGTCCAAAATTTGTACTTCGCAAAGTATGGAAACACTCAAAGAACTCTTTAAGATAGGCAACGGTCCCTCTTCGAGCCATACGATGGGGCCCAAACGTGCGGCCGAGCAGTTCTCGCTGCGCTGCTCGGGTGTCGATGGTTATCGGGTGACGCTCTACGGTTCGTTGGCTGCCACGGGGCGTGGTCACCTCACCGACCGTGCCATTCTGACGGTCTTGGAACCCATCGCGCCGACCGAAATCTGCTGGAAGCCCGAGGTGGTGCTTCCGTTCCACCCCAACGGCATGCGTTTCGAGGGGTTGCGCGGAGGCGAGGTCATCGACAGCTGGACCATTTACAGCACCGGTGGCGGGGCCCTCGAAAACGAGGATACGAAGGCCGAGCCGGCTCCCGACATCTACGCGATGTCGACCATCCAGGAGATCAAAGATTACTGCTACCGCGAGGGCAAAACCTATTGGGAGTATGTCGAGGAGTGCGAAGGTCCCGAGATTTGGGACTACCTCGACCGTGTTTGGACGGTGATGTGCGACACGATACAGCGCGGATTGAACAACGACGGTGTACTGCCCGGCGGGTTGAAGGTTTCGCGCAAGGCGAGCACCTATTTTGTCAAATCGCAAAGCTATACGGGCTCGCTCGCTTCGCGTGCCCGTATCTACGCCTATGCCTTGGCCGTGGCCGAGGAGAATGCCGCCGGTGGCGAGGTGGTGACTGCCCCGACCTGCGGCTCTTGCGGTGTGATTCCGGCGGTGATTTACCACCTGGCTACCTCGCGCGAATTTCTGCGCATCCGCATCCTGCGCGCCTTGGCTACGGCGGGCCTGTTTGGCAATGTCGTGAAGACCAACTCCTCGATTTCGGGGGCTGCGGTTGGTTGCCAGGGGGAGATTGGCGTAGCTTGTGCAATGGCGGCTGCGGCTGCCTGCCAGCTCTTTGGAGGCACGCCCGCACAAATCGAATATGCCGCCGAGATGGGGTTGGAGCACCACCTGGGGCTCACCTGCGATCCGGTTTGCGGCCTGGTGCAGGTTCCCTGCATCGAGCGCAATGCCATTGCTGCCGCACGCGCCCTCGATGCCAACACCTATGCCACGCTCTCCGATGGACAGCATCTGGTTCCCTTCGACAAGGTTGTGGAGGTGATGAACGAAACGGGGACCAACCTCCCGAGTCTCTACCGTGAGACCTCCGAGGGAGGATTGGCGCGTTTGAGGAAATAATGCGACATCGAGCAATATAGAAGCATGGGAGTTTGAGGTTGACAGCCCAAACTCCCATGCTTCTTTTTTGTATCGTGAGGCCTTAGCGCGAGGCAACGAGCGACGAGGGGGTTACCCCCTCCGAACTCTTGGCCCAATCGCCGCGGGCACGCAACACCTGCTCGACAATGTCGCGCACGGCACCACGTCCGCCCTCAAACTCCGAGACATAGCGCGAAACGGCTAATACCTCGGCGGCCGAGTCGGCCGGACAGACCGGAATCCCCACTTCGCGCATGCACTCCAAATCGGGGATGTCGTCGCCCATGAAGAGGACATGCTCGGGATTCAGCCCATACTTCTCGATGAAACTGCGCAGCGTGGTGATTTTGTCCATGCAGTCGATGTAGTAGTCCTGCACGCCGAGCATCTGCAGGCGGCGTTCGAGCGTGGCACCATAGCCTCCCGTGATGATGCAGACGCGGTAGCCGTGGCGAATGGCGTAGGCCAGCGCATAGCCATCTTTGCAGTTGTAACAACGGATAAAATCCCCCTCGGGGGTGGGGATGATGCGGCCGTCGGTCATGACACCGTCTACGTCGAAGACCATCGCTTCGACCTTTGCTATATCTTCTTTGAAGTTTCCCATATCGTTTGGCTGATTGTTTCGTAGAGTGTTTTGATGCGCTCCTCCTCGATGAGGGTGCAATGGCGTGCCTGGGTGTCGAGGTCGCCGCGACGTGCCGGTCCGGTCTGTACCTCGGCGGGGTGGTTGGCGGCAATGGCTTTGGCTGCCGTCTCGGCGATGAGGGGACGCAGCACATCAAAGGGAAGCCCGACCTGCTGCAACAGCTCCTCGGCGAGCGTGTACATGCAGTTCGTGAAGTTGCAACAGAAGACCCCTGCGAGGTGGATGCGGGCTCGCTGCTCCGAGTTGGCCCGATAGACCCGCGTCGAAAGGCGCCGTGCAAAGCTGTCGAGGGCGGGCATCAATGCCTCATCGGCCGTTTCGAGGAAGAGCGGCACCTGTGTGAAGTCGATGCGCCGTCCTGCGGAGAAGCCCTGAAAGGGGTAGAAGATGGCGCGGAGCGGATAGCGCTGCAAGGCATCGAGTGCAACACATCCGGCCGTATGAGCCACGACGGCCGAGGTGGGGAGAGGGAGCGTTTGCGCCACCTCGCTCACCGCACGGTCGCTGACGGCAATCAGGTAGATATCTGCCGCGGCCAACTGCGTCGGGTCGTTGGTCCAACGGGTGTGTGCCATCTCTGCCACGGCGTGTCCGCGCTGCTCGTTACGCGCAAAGAGTTGTACGAGCTCCAAGTCGGGGTGTGCTGCGATGGTAACGGCCAGCTGCTCGGCGACATTGCCGCTGCCGATGATAACTACGTTGCGTAACATCAAATCAATTCCGTAAGGTGAATATTGGTTTTCGAGCGGAGGGCTTCGTCGGTCAGTTGGTCGAGCAACAATTCGACCTGTTCGACATCCGACGAGGGGGCAAATTCGAGGTTTCGTTCGCCGTGTTGCTCGACGGCTTGCAATACGCCGTAGAGGGTCATCTGTGTGATGTCGTAGGCCGGTGTGTAGGAGGCCGAGCGTTCATCTTCGCTCTTGTGTACCTCGATGAGCTGGCCGGTGCGGGTCAGCTGAAAGAGGATGTCGTTGACGATGCGTGTCGGGAGGTTGAGCTCTTTGCGCAACTCTTCGGCCGGAATGGCTCCTCCGTGGTCGCGGAAGTGGCGTACAACCAGCAGCATCGTGGCCAGCAACACCTTGCGGCGCTGGTCGTAACTGATGCGTTGCGATTCGTGCTCCTCGCCAAAGCGTGCAATGTTCTGATAGGTGAACGACAACTCGCCGCCGATGAGCAGAATCTCCCACGAAATCTGCATCCAGATGAGAAACAGGGGCAGAGCGGCAAACGAACCATAGATGGCGTTGTAGGAGGTCATCGACTTCTGTGCATAGACATAGCCCCATTGGAAGAGCAGGAAGACTGTGCCGGCAGCGATACCGGCCGTCAGGGCGCTGCGCCATTTCACCTTGGCATTGGGGATAATCAGGTAGAGGAGCGTGAACATCACCCAGATGAAGAGCATCGACATGAACTTCGAGAGTAGCATGAAGTACCAACTCTCGTCCACGCCGAGCAGCGTCTCGGTGTAACGGCCGACGGTGTTGGCCACTACCCAGAGAATCGGCACGATGAGTATCACGGCGAGGTAGTCGCTCCATTGACGGGCTATCGAGCGGGTAGTTTTCACCTCCCAGATGTTGTTAAAGGCGCTTTCAATCGAGCCGAAGACTTGGATGATGGCCCAGAAGAGCATCACCAATGCCACGGCTGCCACCACACCCCCCTGTGTGCGGGCCAGTGCATTCTCGGCAAAGGCGACCACATAGTCGATGACCTCGGGATTCTGCGGGAAGAGCCCATAGAGCGAAGTGACGAGGCGCTCGCCTAGGCCAAAACCCTTGACGATGGCAAAGGCAACGGCCACGACCGGCACGAGCGACATGACCGTGTAGTAGGTGAGTGCCGCACTGCGCACGAGGGTGCCGTGGCTCACCAACCCGCGTACCATGTAGTAGATGAGTTTGTAGAGCCGCACTGCAAGGCGCACCGTGGGGTTGTGCCACTCCTCCTCCTTGCGGCGGAAGAGGGTGTCGGTAAAGAAGGTGTAGAGTTTACTCAGTTGCATCGTCGATGAAGGCTTTTTGCAAAACTACTTATTTTAGGCGGATTGTCCAATACTCTGTGCCGATTTTCGTGAAGGCCAGCCGCTGCTCGTTCCCTTCGCGTACCCCCAAACGGCGTCGCAGCTCCTCCATGGGCAGCGGGAAGTCGCGTTTGAGCAGTTCGACCCGTGCCCCTTTCAGCGTGCGCCGCAACTGCTTGGGGTCGAAGGGTTCGATTTGCTCGATTTCGAGGATACGCCCCAACACCCCTTCGGGGTATGCCGAGGCAAATCCATAACCATTCTCGCTCCATGAGTCGGCTTTGCCGTGCAGGTGGGCACGCACGATACGCCCCTTCTGCAAGGCGACATCCGGAATGATGAGCCACCGATAGCGGGTCGGCTCGAAATGCTCGGGTGTCGGCACTACGGTGTCGGGCAGGAAGGTGCAGGAGCCGATGTCGAGGGCCGTCGCCGTCACCGAGGGGCCTGTTGCGTCGTCGTAGATGACCACCTCCTTGCACTCGCCGTCGAGCGAGAGCATCTCGACGCGGCAGGCAGGGAAGAGTCGCAACGCCTCATCGACATCGAAGAGGGGCGAGTTTTTCAGGCACAACCGAGGTGATATGCGTTTCAGTTGAGGTAGGAGCGCCAACACATCGGGAGAACAATCTTCGAGCCGCACCAACTTCTTCCCCTCGGCCGAGCGGCGGTCGGGGTCGGCGTAAATCCAGTCGAAGTGCTCGTGGCAGGTCACCACAAACTCCTCGGCCGAGGCCGCGACGACCTCGATGTGGGTTGCCCCGAGCCGTGCGAAATTTTCGCGTGCCACGGCTGCCAGCACCTCGTTGCGTTCGAGGGTCACCACTCGCCGAAAACGTCGGCTCAACGCGAGCACGTCGACCCCCAATCCGCAGGTCAAATCGAGGAGCCGCTCTCCTTCGATTTGTTTGTGCGCGGCGCATCGCTCGCTCGAAGCCTGCTCGAAGGCGCGTGGCGGCAGGATGCATCCCGCCTCGGCATAGGAGGGGAGCTTCGTGGCGGCACGTTGCAGGTATTTGACCTGCGTCGCCACAAGGCGGGCATGGGCGATGCGCCGGTCGAGGGCGACCTCGGTCGGATTGCGGTGGCGGTTTGCCTGAATCGCGGCACGCACCTCGTCGCTGCATAGCAGGGTAAACTCTTCGTGGGTAATCATGGTAACAAATGTACGCTTTTTTTCGATTCTGTCGACCATGCGACGAGCGTAATTGCCACAAAGAGGAGATAGATGGTCGTAACACCCGCTGTCGAGAGGGTGTATTCGTGTACGCCATGCACGCTTGCAGCCCCTGCCGTGGCGATGCGGTTTTGCCACTCGGCAAGGGCCAATACCGGCCCTGAAAGCCAGCTACCGACGGGTGCCGGCAGGAGCAGGCAGACCCCTCCGGCCACCACCCAACTGCCCAATATCACTACGAAGGGGTTGAGCAACAGGCCGATAAGCGACACGATGCCGAAGGCATAGGCGACGAGCGGTGCCGTGGCGATGGAGGCCACAAAACTGATAATCAGGGCCTGCAACACCCGATTAAGCAGCATTGAACGGGTGCGACAACGACGACACAACGGCACTCCCCAGGCGAGAATAGCCGCTACGGCGATGAACGAGAGTTGAAAACTGATGTCGCCTATCCACTGCGGATTCCACAGCAACATGCCCACGGCGGCAGCTGCCCAGCCATTCATGGCCCCATAGAGTGAGGAGGTGGCCAGCGCCCCTTGCAACAGGGTACACATCACCGCCGCGCGGATGGCACTCGGCGGGAAGCCGGCGGCTGCTACAAAGAGCCATAACGCCACGATGGCCAGCAGGTTGCGCAGAATGTGCCCGCGACGCAGCAGCGGAAGCCACCAGAGGATGGCATTGACCAACAGGAAGACGATGCCCGTATGCAACCCCGAGACGGCCAACAGATGCGACATCCCGCTGCGGGCATAGGCCGTGCGGAGCCCCTGGCTGAGTCCCGTGCGGTCGGCAACGGTCATGGCACGCACGACGGCTGATGCCTGGGTCGTGTCACACTGCGCGCGCAGGCGTTGGGCGGCCCATTGGTGCAGGGTGCGGTGTGTAGCAGGGCGGTGTTCGAGCACTGAATGTTGTGTAAGGTAGCAACTCCCGAGAAAACCGCGTCGGTACATCAAGCGTCGAAACGACGCTGAGCCGTGGCGAAAGGGGTAGATGCGCCCCTGCACCACAATTCGGTCGCCTTCGTGCAGCGTGGGGCCGGTGTAGGTGGTGTCGATGCGCACAATCACGCCCCCTTCGACGCGCTGCCAACGACCGCTTGCGGGGTCGCGCCGCAATTCGAGTTGTCCCTCCGACCGATGATTTCCGTCGCGCGAGAAGGCATCCTGAGTAAGGCGAATTTGCCACGAGGTCTTGGTGGCGAGGGGAGGGTTTTCGGGCACGGGAGCGCGTAGCGATGTACCGAGCCAGCCGATGGTCAGCAGCAGCGCTCCGAGGCCGAGTGTGCTGCGCAAAAACAGGGTCGTCAGGCCACTGACGATGAGCGCGACGACCAAATACCAATTTGGAAGTGTGAAATGCAGCGCCAACGCCACTCCGACGGCGAAGGGAATCAACACCTTCAACATCGGCATTCCGGCCAGGTGGCGGACGAGTGCGCGAAACGAGAGGCGGGGCATGGTCCGGCAGCGATGTTTAGGGCACGGGGTCGTAGCCGCTTCCTCCCCAGGGATGGCAGCGGGCGAGCCGTTTGAGGGTGAGCCACAGCCCTTTCAAGGGGCCATAACGACGCAACGCCTCCAACGCATATTGCGAGCAGGTGGGCGTAAAGCGACACGAAGGGGGTGTGAAAGGGGAGATGCAGTATTGGTAAAAACGTACCAAGCCGATGAGGGGCCATGCGGCCACTCGGCTACAACCGCGAAGCAATCGTTTCCAGAATCCTTCGGACGGCATGTTCGATACGTTTTGAGGAGAGCACCTCCTGAGAGGAGTAGATGAGTGCCAAATCGACATTCCGCTCGCCGATGTGGAGCGTCAGCACCTGCTTTTGCAGGCGATAGGCCTCCTTCGTGCGACGGCGCAGCAGATTGCGGCGGTTGGCGCGCTTATGGAACTTCTTGGGGGTCGAGAAGAGCACCTCGACCGAGGGGATCACATCCGCCTCGGCATACCAGATGTAGCGAAACGGGAAGACAAAGCCCGACTCCCCCTCCGCAAAGAGTCGACGGATGGCTCCTAACGTGCGGAGCCGTTCGTGACGGGGTAGCGAACGGTCGGTCATGGCAACGAGTGATAGGTGGATTTATTTGGTGGCAGCCGTCGTTGTACGACGCACACGGCTCTTTTTGGCCAATTTGTGTTGCTGGGTGCGGATGAACTCCTCCTTCTGGGCATCCACTACCAACTCGACGGGAGCAATCGGCTCGCCCTTCTCCACCTTTTGCAGGTAGAGGTCTACGGCCTTGACCATCGAGGGGGCTGCGGGGGTCGGGGCATTGGCCAACACGGTGATGCCGGCCTCGATGGCGGCACGCAACGTTCCCTCGCCAAAGACGGCAATCGGCGGCAGCTGCTCGGTGCCGAACTTCTCGATGAGCGACTTGATGTCCGACGGCGAGTAGAGCGCCAGCAGTCCATACTCGTCGAGTTTCACCTCGTCGAGATCGGCTGCCACCGTACGCGAAAGAATCACGGGGTCAACGGCCAATTTCAGGGTTTGAAGCGTCTCGGGCAGCTCGGGCTTGTGGGGTTCGGAGAGGGCCAGGAGGAAGCGCTCCTCCTTATGCTTGACAATCTGCTCGATGAGCGATTTGAACGAGCCGTCGGCAAACGAGATTTTGCGCTTGCGGTAGACGATGTACTTTTGCAGATAGAGGGCTACGGCCTCGGTCTGGCAGATGTATTTCATCGTCTCGGGTACCGTGATGCGGGCCTCCTCGCAGATGTGGAAGAAGCTGTCGACGGTCGAACGCGAAGTGAAGATAACGCAGCTATGGTCGAGAATCTCGATACGCTGGGCACGGAACTCTTTCAAGGTGACACCCACGACCCGAATGAAGGGTTTGTAGGTGATTTCGAGGTGGTGTTTTTGCGTCAGTTCGTAAAAGGGTGATTTTTCGATGATAGCCGGTTTGGGCTGCGATACCAGTATTTTCTTCACTTTCTCGGTCAATTTTGTTACACATGTCGAAGGACCAGCAGCCATAACAGGCTGATTGGGAAGATTTCGACGGTGCAAAGGTACAAAAACCAATGCAAAATTGAAATTTTTTTTGAAAGAAAGAGCGTTCTTGTCTCGTGGAGATACAAAATCGCCGAAATAATCAACTCGATGATAATCACCCATAACCAAAAACGGCTCGGGGTGTCGCCGGCCAAGAGCAGCAGGAGGGGCGGTGCACAGAGAATCGTCATCAGCGCAAAGAGCATGCGCTTCACGAGCCACAGCTGTTGCATGAGGGGTTGCGAGAAGGTGAGCACGCCGACCAGTGCCGTCACCCCTGCTTGGTAGAGCAGCACCAACAGGAAAGCCCCCAGCAGTGCAACCACCACCGTCAAAGCGGCCCATTCAGGCATTTGGGCGACCCATTCGATGGGCAGCGCAGGGGCCGCAACGCGCACCACGGCGGCGCTCAACAGCCCGAGCCCCAGCCATCCGCAGATGGTCAGAAATTTCGAGAAACTGCTCCCCGAGTCCTCTTGCAGTCGCTCGCCGGCGCTTCCCGTGAGAGTCATACGGGCCAAGAGCAGGCGCACGTCGCCCAGGTGGCGATAAATCAGCGTGGCATAGAGGCAGACCAGTCCCACGAGCAACAACCCATAACCGGCCGATGCGGTGTGGGGGCGTGTGACGAAGGAGGGCAAAGGAATGGTCGCCTGCTCCGAGCGCAGTCCGAAGAGGGCCGTAGGTTCGACCACACGAAAGGGGGTGTTGGCCGTCGCTGCGAGGGCCTCCAAATTGGTATAGTGGGGCCACAAAAAGGAGCTCTCGTGCTGCGATGCGGGTGCGATCTCCGTCGGCATGGCTGCGTCACCTGACACCTGCCCCGACGCCGTCGCCGCAGCGTGTATCAACAGCAGGCTCATGCTTCGTGGGTGCGTTTAAGGGTGATGCGGAAGGTGGTACCCTTCCCGATTTCCGACTCGACAACGGCAATTTTCCCCTGGTGATACTCCTCGATGATGCGGCGCGAGAGCGAAAGCCCCAAACCCCAGCCGCGTGTCTTGGTCGTAAAGCCGGGTTCGAAGATGCGTTTCCAATTCCCCTTGGCGATGCCTTTGCCCGTATCCTTCACGTCGACCATCACCTGCTTGTCGTTCGAGGAGATGTGTACGGTGATGGCTCCGTGGCCTTGCAGTGCGTCGAGGGCATTCTTCATCAGGTTCTCCACCACCCATTCGAAGAGGGCTATGTTGATGTTGGCCTCGACCGGAGCGATGGCCAGACCGTTGTAGTCGAGCGTGACATTACGCGGGATGCGCTTTCGGAAATACATCACCGAGCCGCCCACCACCTCGTTGATGTTGGCCGGCGTGAGGGGTGTTTCCGAACCGATTTTCGAGAAGCGGTCGACAATCTTCATCAGGTGGGCCAAATCCTTGTTCATCTCCTCGACGGCCGTTTGGTCGACGGGTTGCTGGCGCAGGTACTCAATCCACCCGAGCAGCGACGAGGTGGGGGTACCGAGCTGGTGGGCCGTCTCCTTCGCCAGACCAATCCACACGCGGTTTTGCTCGTCTTGTTTCGACGAACGGAAGGCGATGAAGACCAGCAGGATGAAGGCCACGATGACCATCAGCTGGATGTAGGGGTAGTAGTAGAGGGCCGTGAGCAGCGACGAACGCCCGTAGAAGATGATGTGGTAGTGGCTGTCGGTCCACCAGAAGCGTACCTGACGCGGTACGTTCTCCTCGGTAAACTTCTCGATTTGTCGTCGCAGGCGGTCCGGATGGTCGATGATTTTATCGGGGATGAGGTGTGAACTGATGACCTCCAACTTCTCGTTTGTGATGATGAAGGGGATGTTGTTGTTGCTCGAAATCAGGTCATCGACCAGGGGGTCCTGCACCTGAATCGTGCCACTCAGCACATCGCGATTGAGCTGCTCCATGGCGTGGGCCCAAAGAGCTACGTCGTGGGCCTCCTTCTCGCGCAGACGGCGCGCCAAATCGTTCATGTAGAGCAGTGAAAATCCGCACAACACTACCCCGACCGCGATGACGACCACGCGGTTGCGAAACGAGAGTAGTTTGCGGAATTTCATGTTTTTTCAGCCTTTTGTGCGCTGCCGTAGTGCGCTATTTGCGTGGGGTGTCCTGTTCGCGGAGGATGCGCCCGTATTCGGTCGTGTCGCGCAACAATTCGATGGCGCGGGCCACATCCCGATCCTCGCGCAGCGAGTTGCGAATCACACCTGCCGTGTAGGCGTGACGCAAGACGATGTCGCTCGTAATAGAGGCGGCAATCTCCTTGCGATAGGTTTCGATATTGGTCTCGGTGTCATCTTTGAGGGCGGCCTCCAACTGCTCGATCTCGCGCTCCATCGCCTTGAAACGGTCGTTCTTGGCCGCCTCCTTGATGAGTTTCAGCGCGCTGCGCGTCTCCGACTCGTAGGGCACCTCCTTCTCCTTCATGAAGGCCTGAAAGTCGGCGAAATCCTGCTCTGTGATGTGGAACGTGTCGATGTCGAGTGCACGGTAGCCGTTGCGACGGATGTAGTCATCGCCGAAGTCCTCGATGAAGCCCAACCCATAGAGCGTTGCCGCAAAGCGACTGATGTAGTCCGGTTCGGTGCGGATGTCGGGCATGATGCCTCCGCCGTCGTAGACCTTGCGGCCGGCACGGGTCGTGTATTCGCGAATCAACGAATCGGGTACGGTGCGTACCGACCCCTGCTGCGAGTGGGAGTAGTCGATGGCCTGAATGCAGCGTCCCGAGGGGATGTAGTACTTCGCCGTGGTCAGCTTCAACATCGAGTTGTAGCCGATGGGGAGGGTCGTTTGCACCAATCCCTTGCCGAAGGTGCGCTGTCCGATGAGTACCGCACGGTCCAAATCCTGCAACGCGCCCGAGACAATCTCGGCTGCCGAGGCCGAGGCGCTGTTGATGAGCACCACAAGCGGAATATCCTTGTAGACCGGATCGGTGGAGGTGCGGTAGTGGCGCTCCTCCTTGCGGCCCTTGGTGCGTACCACCTCCGTGTCGCGAGGGGTGAAGAGCCCCAAAATCTTGACGGCCTCCTGCAACATGCCACCACCGTTCGAGCGGTAGTCGAGAATCAACCCCTCGATGGGGCGCTCGCTGCGCAGTCGCTCGATGGCGTTGTGCATCTCCTGATAGCACCCCTCGGTGAAGTCGTTATGGCGCACATAGCCGATGCCCTCGGCGGCCCATCCGGCATACGACACTCCCGGGATGGCGATACGCTCGCGGGTGATGGTCACCTCGCGAATCGTGCCGTCGAGTTGCTCGACCTTCACCTTCACGGCCGTTCCCGGGTCACCCTTCAAGCGCGACGATACCTGCTCGGTGGTGAACCCCTTGGCATCCTCGTCGCCGATGGCCAAAATCTTGTCGCCGATTTTCAGACCGGCACGGTCTGAGGGAGAACCTTCGTAGGGCTGGGCGATAATCACATGCTCCTTCTTCTGGCGAATCAGCGCTCCGACACCTCCATACTTTCCCGTCGTTAGGGTTTCGAACTCCGACATCTCCTTTTCGGGGATAAACTCCGTATAGGGGTCGAGGTCGCGCATCATGCCGGCAGCAGCACCGGCCGCCAACTTGTCGGTATCAATCGAATCGACATAGCTCACCGTCAGTTCGCGCATCATGTTCACGACCAACTCCATGTTGCGCCCCAGCCCGAAGTCGTCGCGCAGGGCATAGGTCAAGGTCGAGAGTGTGATGAGTGTGGCAGCAACGATGCAGAGGCGCCGACCAAACTTCTTATTTCTCATTGCGTTTTACCATTTGAATGTAGGAATCGAGTTTGTAGACCACTTGTGCCACTCCGCGACGGATGCCCTCGATGCAGATGGCTTCGCCCTCTTGGCGCACCGCAATCTCATCTTCGAAGAGTAGCGTAAGACGCTTGACGAGCCCCTCGCCGCGGAAGTAGAGTACCCCCTGCTCCTCGCGCACGAATCGGAAGCCGGCCCCCGCGAAGGCGCTCTCGATTTGCATGCGGTGGGTGGCGATATTGCCCTCGATGCGGCGCGTGATGAATCCAAACTTGGGGTAGGTCGCCGCCAAAACCACAACGGCGATGCCCAGCAGCAGGAAGCGGTCCGAGTGGAACATCAGATAGAGGGTCTCTTCGGCGGTCAGCTGCGAGGTCCCCGTCAGCAGCATCGCAGCCATCAGCGTCATGCACAAAACGCACAATGCTACGAAATATTTTACGGAACGAACGAAGTATTTCATCTTTTTTGAGAATTTTGGGAGTCCTGAAACTCACTGTTAATTTTGCATTTTAATTCGCTCTGCCACCTCTTCCATCAGCCATTTTGGGGTAGAGGTAGCCCCACAGATGCCAATCGACTGCGCCCCCTCGAACCACGCGGTCTCCAATTCGCGTGCCTCCTCGATGTTGTAGGTGCGCGGATTGCTCCGGCGGCACACCTCGAAGAGTACCTTGCCGTTTGAGGATTTGCGGCCGCAGACAAAAATCACCACGTTGAAACGGGCGGCGAAGTCGGCCAAGTGTTGTTCGCGCCCCGAGACCTGACGGCAAATCGTGTCGTCGAGGGTGATTTGTGCAGGGTCGGCAGCCCGTTCGCGCATCAACTCGCCCAGCCGATTGAAGAGGGCGATGCTCTGCGTCGTTTGCGAGAGGAGGTAGATGGGGCGCGTAAAGTCGATACGGTCGAGGTCGGCTTCGCCTTCGATGACCAACGTAGGCTCGTCGACCTGGCCCGTGAGTCCTACCACCTCGGCGTGACCTCGCTTGCCGAGAATCACCACCTGCCCGTTTTGTGGGCGCATTACTTCGTGAGCCCGTACCACGCGCGTCTGCAACTTGGCCACCACGGGGCAGGTGGCATCAATCACTTCGATGCCCTGCCGGCGGGCCGCTGCATAGGTCGTGGGGGGCTCGCCATGGGCCCGAATAAAGAGTCTCGAACCGCTTGCGAGCGATGCCATCTCGTCGTGCGAGATGGTGCGCAGCCCCCGCGTTTCGAGCCGCTGCACCTCCATGCGGTTGTGCACGATGTCGCCCAGCGAATAGACCGTGCCGCCCCGCTCCAAGGCGCGTTCAGCCTCGGAGATGGCGCGTACAACGCCGAAACAGAAACCCGATTTATCGTCGATTTCAATCAGCATGGGCGGGGTAGAGCCGGTGAATGGTTAACTGCGGGCCGCCTCGATGCGCTCCATGACCCACGTCATCTGCTCCTCGACGGTCATCTGCGAGTTGTCGAGTACGATGGCGTCGTCGGCTTGACGCAATGGTGAGATGGCGCGGTGCATATCCTGGTAGTCGCGGTCACGGACATTCTGCTCAATCTCTTCGAGCGACACGCTGTCGCCCTTGGCCGTCAGCTCGTCGTAACGTCGTTGTGCACGCACACGCGGGTCGGCCGTCATGAAGATTTTCAACTCGGCATCGGGGAAGACCACCGTGCCGATGTCGCGGCCGTCCATCACCACGCCGCGCTTGCGACCCATCTCCTGCTGCATGGCCACCAACTTTTGGCGCACCTCGGCAATTGCACTGACGGCACTCACGCAGTTGCTCACCTCGATGGTGCGAATCTTCCCCTCGACCCGGTCGCCGTTGACATAGATGTCGCTCGCGCCACGCTCGGGGTTGAAGCGGAAGGTGATGGCGATGTCGCGCAAAAGACCCACCACGGCCTCCTCGTCGACGATGCCCGAACGGATGGCTCCGTGTTCGAGGGCATAGAGCGTCACGGCGCGGTACATGGCACCCGTATCGATGAAGATGTAGCCCAGACGCGAAGCGATGGCTTTGGCGAAGGTGCTCTTGCCGCACGACGAGAAGCCGTCGATGGCGATGATGATTTTATTAGGCTTAGTGTCCGACATTGGGGAAAATATCAAAAAAGGTGGATAAAATGGTGTAGATACCCAGCACGCCGATAATCAGACCGGCCACGCGATTGATGGTGAGCATGTGGCGCGGGCGGAACCGACGGCGGAAGAGGTTGATGACAAAGGCGACGAGGGTCCACCAGGCCACCGCGCCGCCAAAGAAGCCTCCGATGGTGAGCACAGCCCGCAAGAAACCGGCCAAACCGCTGCCGGTGATGTCGTTCGACGAGATTTCGAAGACGGCAAAGAAGGCCAGGATGTAGGGGATGACCATGATGAAATTGGCAATCGTGAGGCCGAAAATCGAGACGAAATCCTGCCACAACGAGCTGCGGCCTGCGCGGTTGCGCCGAATCTGCGGCACGGGATTTTGCGTGAAGACATAGACGCCGACCATCACCACGAAGATGCCTCCGATGACGCGCAACAGCGTGTCGTATTGGTGGATGTGGTGTTCGAGCATCGAGTAGAAGAGCAGCGCCACGATGGCCATGAAGGTGTCGGCACACGCCACTCCCACACCCGAGATGATACCCGAGCGACGGCTCTTCGAGAGGGTGCGCTGAATACACAACACGGCTACGGGACCCACTGTGATGGATGCGGCCACGCCGACCATCAGGCCGCGGAATAAAACCTCTATGAGTGATACTGTCATGGTTCGAATGCTTCAAGCGCCACAAAGATACGAAAAAAAGGTGTGATAGATTCGCATCTTTGGGTAAGATGTTGATAAAATATCGAAAACTTTGGCTCGTAAGTTGCGCAGACGGGGTTGGAAACCACTATTTTTGTAGCAACAAATCTTGAAAACCATGGCAGAAATGCAAAAGTATGGCGTCGAAATCGAACTCGATGCCCAGGTAGCCGAGGGAATTTATTCCAATTTGGTGCTTATCACCCACTCCACCTCGGAATTTATCGTCGACTTTGCCAATGTAATGCCCGGCATGCCGAAGGCCCGCATCAAGAGTCGTGTGGTGCTCACTCCCGAACACGCCAAACGGTTGCTGCGCACCTTGCAGGAGAACATCGTACATTACGAGAGCTCGATTGGTAAAATCGAAATTCCATCCCCCGCCACGACGCACAATGCCGGTCCGAAGATGGGCGAGGCGTAATGAACCGCCCTCCGACATTCGGCGGACTTGCTGAAATTGAAAACGAACAACAACCCCCACAATCGAAAAAATGTGGGGGTTGTTGTTCGTTAAAAGAGGCCCTGTAAATTTCCAGAAGGGCAGGGGCAAAAATTCTAAATTTTGCCCCCCCCCTGACTTTTCAGGTAATCCGTTAAAAGACTGCTTTGCGTTTGGCACCCACGGTCGGAATCACCTGAATGGGAGCGAACTCCTTTTTCGGGATGAGGTCGTGGTAGGCGGGTTCCAGACCCGATTCGTCTTGGATGGCCAGTGCCTCGTCGCTGAACGGCACATTGCGGTAGACCTTCGTGCCCTCGATGGTCGTGCCGTTGCCGCTGTTGCACAGGCGGTTATCCTTTACATAGTTGTTCACCATGCGGATGTCATAGTTGCGATCCGAGTCGATGTGCAGCCATAATTGATAGAGGCTCACGATGAAGTTCTCCTCGATGAGCCACCCCGACGAGCCGTCGTCGGGATAGATGCAGCGCGGACCGTCGAAGAGGTAGTTGCGACGTGCCACGGAGCCCGGTTGGCGACCGAGCATGTAGATGATACCGCCGTCGGTGAGCATCGTGTGGGTGTGACCGGCGCGGTTGTAGCTGATTGAGTTGTTGGCCGCCGTGGTCGATTCGGGAATCTTTGCATTGCCCCACCACCAGCCGAGTGCGATGGCACCATAGGGGGTGCCGTAGATGTCGTTGTGGTCAATCTTCACGTTGCGGCAGAAGAAGCCGACGATGGCCTCCACCTGGCGGAAATCGAGGCTCACGTTGCGGATGTAGTTGTTCGTGATGGCGATGTCGCTGCACACCCCCTCGATGCCCGGCGCGTAGACACATCCGGTGTCGCCGTCGCCGATTTCGTAGTGCTGCGGGTGGCCGATGCTGACGGCATTACCCAACAGGTCGTTGAAGATGTTGCCCGACACCTCCGCCTCGCAGACGTCATTCACCAGATTGACCGCCACGGCCGAGCCGAGGTGTTCGAAGCGGTTGCGGATGAAGCGGATGCCGCGGGCATTCTTCACCTCGACCGTGCCCTCGGGGACATCGACGCTGTTGTATTTCGTGGGGTGCCAGTTGCCGTCGGGGATGTATTTCATCGCCAGGCCGAGGCTCTGGATGCCGCCAAAGCCGTGCGACCCCTCCAACTCGACCAGATTCCAGGCATCGTAGGCGAAGGTCAGTCCCTCGAACTCGATATTCTCGACGCACGACGAGCACGACGACCCCTCGATGCGCAGCAATCCCTCGGTCATCGGGGCGATCACCTCGACCTCGGCGAGGTCTTCGCCGTGGCTGATGTAGTAGATGGTTTGTGCTGCGCGGTCGAAATAGAACTCTCCGGCCTCGTCGAGCAGCTCATAGGCGTTGCGAATGAGGAACGAACCCTCGTATTTGGTCTTGCCGGCCCATGCCAGCGAGTTGAGAATCGTCGAGTAGGGTTGTTGCAGTTCGATGGCAATCTCCTCGCCCCTCTTCTCGACCTTCGCGGCGCAGAGAATCTTCTCGGTCCAGACGTTGTTCTGAATCAGCTCGACATCCTCGCCGTTGCGGAACGGCATCACCTCGGCCGATTGCTTGAAACGCAGTCCCTTGACCGACTTGCCGGCACCAAAGGCCCACGGCTCGTCGCCCGTTACCTCGATTTCGCCATAGGCACCGAGCGACTGAATGGGCTGATTCGTACCGGCCATGCGGGCACGTTTTCCGCCCACGATGAGGGTGCGCAATTTGTGGTCACAGGCAAACGGAGCCTTGAACAGATTGCCCTCGACGCGCTCCCAACCGGTGATTTGCACACCGCCGCTCAATACGGGGTGTTCGCCCTCGGCAGCCACGACACGCACCTTAAAGCCATTCTTGCCGCCCAACTCCTCGTTGAAACGGAGGGGTTGGGTGAGGTGGTAGGTGCCTCCTTTGAGGCGCAGTTCGACATCCGATTTTGGGCGTTTGGCGGCCTTTTTCAGATTGGCCATTGCTTCGTTGAGGGTCTCGGGCGTGGCCTCGATGACCTGTTGTGCTTGTGCCAAGGTGCCACTCAGCAGCAGGCTGCCCAGCAGCGGTAGAAAGAGGTGTTTCATAGGTATGGTATGTTTAGAATTTTCCTAAATTTAGACAAAGATACGAAAAGCCCTCGAAAAACAAAACACGAAAGGATGAAAAAGCGCTTTTCCTCGGCGGAGGGCAAGAAAATGTGGGGTAGAGGTGTGGTATTTCCAATCTTTTTCCTATCTTTGTCTAAATATGGCGTTTTGCGAATAGAACAAACCAAACCTAATAAAACAACTCAATGAAAAAGATTCGATTGATTTTTGCGCTGTTGGCTGCGGTGGCGACGACCCTCGCGGCCGTTGCTTCCAGCCATTTGCGCGTGGTTGCCGTGCAGGGCGACAAGATGTTCCACACCACGACCTATGCCAACCCCTTTGCCGGCTCGGACCGCTCGGTGTTGCAACTGGTTCCCGAACTCGATGGATTGCAGGGTATTCGCCTGCCGCTCGACAAGCAGGGTGCGATGCAGGCCGGCGAGGTGCACTTTACGCTCGGCCGCTCGGCCAACCTGCTCGTTGCCGCCACCTCGAAGGAGGCCGTGGAGGCGTTGGACCTGGGTGCAGGGCGCCTGAATGGAACCCCTGCCCTGAAACGTGCCATCGCCGTGACGGAGGTGGGCGACCTCGATGTCTATGCCGTGCGCTATCCGCGCGGAAAGCATACCCTGACCATCCCCGAGGGGCTGGAAGGGCACCTGCTGATTGTCGGGGCCACGAGCGAAGTGAAGTTCTCGGGGCGTGATGCCGAGCTGGCCTCGGGCATCGACTATCCCGCCTTTGTCATCGAGGGCTTCTCCGAGAAGCCGGCTTTGTTCGAGATTATCGGCGGTCAGGACGACCCTGTCGTAAACGAGGGAATGCCCGGTACGGAGGGGATTCAGGGCGGCTTCGAAGGTGGCCAGGTGATTAAGCTGGGCGACACCTACCACATGTTCCCCACCGAGCGTGCCGGCGAGAAGGGAATGCCCGCCTACTACGACCGCATCAAGACCCGCATCGGCCACTGGACGAGTAAGG
>CAZTCM010000011.1:0-21734 GCA_964612285.1 uncultured Alistipes sp. | reverse complement strand
CTCGAAAGCATCGAGGAGAGTGTCGAGTGGCTGCAAAACAACCCTGCGCCCGACCTGCTCTTTATGGATGTCCATCTGGCCGACGGCGAGTCGTTCCGCATCCTGGATAAAGTGGATGTCGAGACGCCGATTATCTTCGCTACGGCCTACGACCAATATGCGTTGGATGCCTTTCGGGTGAATGGTATCGATTACCTGCTGAAACCCATCAGCGCCGCTGATGTGCGCCGTGCGTTGGATAAGTGGGCGCGTCTGACCAACCGCGAGCGCAGCGAATATGCCGTGCGTCAGAAGTTGGCAGCCCGTTCCGAGCAGGAGACCTTTTTGATTCATGTGCGCGATAAAATCATTCCGCTCCATCGCGATAACATCGCCTTCTGCTATACGGCGAATGAGCGGGTCACGGCTTTCGATTTCGAGGGGAACAGCTATCCGCTCGATAAGACCTTGGAGACGATGCAGACGCTGCTTCCCGAAGCGGATTTTTTCCGCGCCAATCGCCAATTTGTGGTGGCACGACGAGCCGTGCGCGAGATTACGGTGTGGTTTGGCAGTCGTTTGTCGCTCTCGTTGCAACCCGAAGCCCCCGAACGCATCGTCATCTCCAAGGCGCGTGTACCGGAATTCAAGGCGTGGTTGCGACGCACCAATACGGCTGAATAGGGCGTTTCGCGGTCGCTTTTGGGCGTTTCACCGGCAGGGATACTAACAAAGTGGTTTTGGCGTTATCCTTGTAGGTGTGTAAAACATTTATCTCTAAAAAATGATGCTATGAAACGATTGTTTTTTGCAGCCGTGGCTGCCTGTTTTTCGTTGTTGGCCACTACGGTCTCTGCACAACCGCCCCATCGTGGGCCGGGTGAACGCTCGATGAATCCCGAGCAGATGGCACAACGCCGCACCGAACAACTGACCAAGCAGCTGTCGCTGAACAAGGAGCAGGCCGAGGAGGTCTACCAATTGCAACTCAACCGCATGCAGCAGATGGGACAAATGCGCCGGCAGATGCAGGGTGAGCAGGTTGACCGTGAGCAGATGCGTGCCAAGATGCAGCAGGCACATGCTGCCGAACAGGCCGAGATGCAGCGTGTCCTGAACGAGGAGCAGTACAAAAAGTGGCAACAGATGGAGGCCGAGCGTGCGCAACGCCACGGGGGCCCTCGCGGCAAGAAGGGGGCTTCACACCCGGGCAAGGGAGAGCATCCTGCCACCAAGTAACCACTACAACGCGGGGTCAATCGGGCGATTGACCCCCGATTTTTGTCGATTGACCCGCTTTGGGGAACGCGAAAAGAACAAAATAACCAAAAATCGTGTATTTTCGCATTTCGCGTGTACGCGAAATTGAAATAAGAAGAATAAACAAACATAGATAAGCGAATGAAACGTATACTCTTGACTTTTGTCTTGCTGTTGTCGGTCTCGATAGCCTTTGCGCAACGGGCTACGGTGTCGGCCACGGTTGTTGATGCCGAGACGGGCGAAGGAATTGCCGGTGCAGTCCTATCCGTAGCTCCTGCTGCTGCACCCGAGAAGGTGCAACACCTCACTTCGGGGTATCAGGGTGTGGTGTCGATGAAGTCGTTGGCCTATGGCGAATACACATTGGTGGTCGCCTTCTTGGGCTACAACAACTACGAGACAACCTTCAAGGTGAACAAATCGAAGGTCGATTTGGGTAAGTTGCAACTCAAAGCCGGTGTGGCGATTGAGACGGTTGTCAAGGAGGCCAAGGCGATTCGAGCTTCGCAGAAGGGCGATACAATCAGCTATAATGCCGGCGCCTTCAAGGTGGCCAACGATGCCGATGTCGAGGGGTTGTTGAAGAAGATGCCCGGTATCACGGTGACGGACGGCAAGGTCGAGACGCAGGGCGAAGAGGTGAAGAAGGTCTTTGTCGATGGCAAAGAGTTCTTTGGCGAGGATGTCACGACGGCCATCAAGTCGTTGCCGGCTGAGACCGTTGACCGCATCGAGGTCTACAACAAACTCTCCGATGCGGCCGAATTTTCGGGCATGGACGATGGCGAGGGCTTCAAGGCCTTGAATATTGTCACCCACCGCCACATGCGTCAGGGTAAATTCGGTAAGGTCTATGCCGGTCTGGGCTACGATGCCGAAGATGGCGCCTCGGATCGCCTGAAATATTTGGCCGGCGGTAACGTCAATATGTTCAATGGCAACAGCCGTATCTCGGTGCTGGCCCTCTTCAACAACGTCAATCAGCAGAACTTCTCGTTCGAGGATATTCTGGGTGTCTCGGGCGGTGGCGGCGGCCGTGGTGTCGGCCAATACATGATGCGTCCGCAGAGCGGGGTGGCTTCGGTCAATGCCATCGGCCTGAACTTCTCGGACAGTTGGGGCAGGCGCGACCAGGTGACCTTCCAGGGCAGCTATTTCTTCAATAACACCGATACCGAGAACCGCTCGACGGTGGATAAGTGGTACGAGGCCCCGATGAAACTCGATACCCTTTCGACGCGCGGATGGTCCGACACGAAGGCCAACAACCACCGTTTTAATGCCCGTATCGAGTGGAAGATTTCGGAGAACCAAAATCTGATGGTGCGTCCCTCGTTCAGCTTCCAGTCGAACGACCCGATGTCGAACACCATCGGTTGGCAGTATGGCGACCCGGCAATGGGCGGCAGTGGTTACAGTTATACGGACAACTACTCCTCGACCGAGCGCAATGGCTATAATATGGGGCTGCGTACCGTCTATCGTGCCAAGTTGGGCAAAGCCGGTCGCACGATTACCTTGAATGGCAATGTGCGCTATTCGGATCAGGAGAACACCTCCAACTCCTATTCGAACGAGAAGGCCAACAGCAATCTTCGTCCCGAGGGAGCCGATATCTGGGGCTGGGATCCGACCGATTACACCGATTTGCGCTATCTGTACAACCAGGCTCCTTCGTCGAGCCTCGATGTCTCGGGCGAGTTTACCTATACGGAGCCCGTCTCGAAGTATTCGCAAATCAGCCTGCAATACCGCGCCGACTACGAGGAGGAGGAGCGCGACAAGGCCTCCTACATTACCGACGCGTTCTATGATATTTCCGAAAGGGAGCCCGACCCCTCGTTGTCAAACAACTACGAGAGCACGAATATCGAGCACCGCATCGGCCCGGGCTTCCGCTATGCCAAGCAGAAGAATACCTTCGTTGCGAACATCTACTACCAGACGGCTCAACTCGAAGGACAGGTGATCAGCGGCCAGACCGTGGGCGAGAACAAGCCCATCAAGCACAACTACGACAACATCACCTATTTCATGATGGGACAACTCAACCTCAATCAGGAGAACTCGTTGCGTCTGTTCGTGCGCTCGAATACGAATGTCCCCTCGATTTCGAATTTGCAGGATGTCTACGATGTGTCGAATGCCCAGAACATTTCGCGCGGTAACCCCTATCTGAAACCCTCCTACGCCCACAATATCAACTTCCACTACACGAATTCGAACCTCGAAAAAGGGCGTACGTTCATGTGGATGTTCTCGTGGAATAAGACGCAGGATTATGTCGCTACACACCTGTTGCAGAATCCGGGTGAAATTGTGGTTGGCGAAGGCGAGAACAATCGCTATACGCCCAACTATTTCTCGATGCCGGTCAATCTGGATGGACAGTGGAGCCTGCGTACGATGTTGATGTATGGCCTGCCGATTGGCTTCTTGAAGAGTAATTTCAACATGATGGCGGGTGTCAACTACTCGAAAACCCCGAGCATGATTGGCGGTGAGTATGATGCTGCAACGGGCACCATCCTCGGTGGCGAGCGCAATGACAGCGAGAATATGGGCTACTCGTTCCGTGCCGTATTGGGCTCGAACATCTCCGAAAAGGTGGACTTCACCCTCTCGTGGAATGGAAACTACAACGAGGCGAAAAACTCGCTGGCTACCGGCAATGAGAAGAACCGCTACTTCAACCACACGGCCAATGCCTCGATGAAGTTCGTCCTGCCGTGGAACTTCACCTTCACGGCGTCGGCTGCCTATTCGCAGTACCTCGGTATTACAAACGATTACAACGAAGATTACCTGATTTGTAATGTCTACCTTGGTAAGAAGGTCTTCAAGAACAAACGCGGCGAGGTGCTGGTGGGTGTCAACGACCTGCTCAACCAGAACAATGTCGCCTTCTCGCGCACGACTGGCTCGGGTTATACGCAGAATGCCACGAATCTCTCGATGGGACGTTACTACATGGTGCAATTTACCTACAACCTGCGCATCTTCGGCAAGAAGGGTTCGCGCAATATGTCGGATTACGAAAACTCGGCACAGAAGGAGTTTCAGCAACACCGCCGGATGATGGGACCTCCTCCTGGAGGTGGCGGTGGCTTTGGCCCCAGATAGTCTGTGACGAGAGAAGGCCGAGCGATGAGCTCGGCCTTCGTTATTTCATCAAGGGGAGGAGTCCTATTTCTGCCACAAATGGCCGTTGATGCGCAATACCTCGTCGGCCAACTCGGGATAGACGCGCACGGCCACTCCATGGGCACGCAGCGTACAGGCACCATTGCAGGTGACAAAGCGGTCGGGCTCATAGCAGGCAAAAACCACGCGCGACAGCCCATGGCGCAGGATGAGTTGTGTGCAGCTCTCCGGTTCGCTTTTGCGCGTCGTGCAGGGCTCCATCGAGGCGTAGATGGTGGCTCCGCGCAGATTACACCCCGCCTCCAAGGCCTTTTTCAGCGCCTCCTGCTCGGCATGGTGGGTGGGTGATGTCTCGTGTGTGTAGCCGACGAATTGCTGCCCATCGGCAGCAACAACCACCGCTCCGACACAGTACGAGGTGGCGCTGGGTGTGCAGTGACGGCTGGCCTCGATAGCCTGGCGCAGATGGTGCAAATCTTCGGTCGTTGTGTCGGGTGTCAGTTGCCAGGTTGTCACCTCCATTCCGCCCAACTCTTCCTTGTGTGCGGCAATGGCTTGCGGTGCCTCGAAATGGAACGGCGCATAGCCGGCAGCATCTCCCAACCGAATTGCAGGATTGACCGCCATGCGTACCTCGTCTGCCATTCCCTCCTGCAAGAAGAGTCGCAACACCTGAGCACCCCCCTCGACCATCAGACGGCGTATCCCGCGTCGTTCCAATTCGGTGACGATACGTCGGGCCGTAATCGGCTCACGCACCACAACCACTTCTGCCGCCGAGGCCAAATGGGGCAACTCGATGGGCGCAAAAAGAATGCAGCGCCCATCCTCGGTGGTGAAGAAACGCATCGCGGGCGAGAGTTCGCCGGTGCGTGTCAGTGTGATGCGCGTAGCAACACCGCGCAACGAGGGGTTGTCGCGACGCAAGGTCTCGGCACCGACCAAGATGGCATCGTGTTCGGCGCGCAATTGATGCACAGCCTCCCAATCTTCGGGGGTGGAGATGACGAGCCGGCGATTTGAATTATCGTCGAGGTAACCGTCGGCCGTTATTGCAAATGAGAGAGTTATTCGCATCGTTTCAGTGTGATTAACGTGATTTTTGGCCACGCTCCGATACGCATCGGATAGCCTACATAGCCGATGCCGTCGTTGATGTAGAGCGTGCGCCCGTCGAGGTCGTAACGGCCACTCCATCGGTCGTAGAGCCATGCCGCCGGCGACCAGCCGCGTTGGCCGCAACACCCCACTTTCAGCTGCATGGCATGCGTATGGCCCGAGAGGGTCACGTCGCCATAGCCGGCTGCGAGAATCTGCTCCCAATGTTGGGGCAGGTGTACCAGCGTGATGTTGTAGAGCGAAGGCGGCACTCCGCGATAAGCCCGTTCGCCACCGGCAAAGGGGAGCTCGCGGTCGTGGCGGCTTTCTCGCAACGCGCCATCGAAACTGATGCCCGTCAGCGAGAGCGAATCGTCGCCACGACGCAGGTAGATGGTCGAGTCGCACAGCAGTTGCCACCCCATCGCCCGCTGCTGCTCCATCAGACGTGCTTGGCTGACGACGGGCGGAAGGTGGATGGTATCGCGGATATAGCTGCCGATATCGTGATTTCCCAACACCGAGACTACCGGTGCCTCAATCTGTTGCAACAGTTGTGTGGCTGTAGCGTCGAGTTCCGAGTGACGAATGTTCACCAAATCCCCCGTGAAGCAGACCAAATCGGGTTGCAGGGCATTGATGCGTGCTACCAACTCCCCCACCTCGCTTCGGGTATTGACCAGCGTGCCGAGGTGCAAATCGGAGAATTGTACGATGCGGTAGCCGTCGAAGAGAGCCGGCAGCCGCGAGGAGCAGACCTCCACCTCGGTAACCCGAAGGGCCCGTCGGCCATAGATAACACCCACAAGTAGCAGTGCTACGAGCAGCCAGGCCACTACGCGGCCCAAGCGGCGTCCTCCAAGCCATGTCAACAGGTAGTTCGCAAAACGAGGAACGGTGAGCACAACCCACCCCCAAACGACCCACATCGTGATGCGGGTCACGATTGGTGTGTTGTCCACCAACGTGTGGAACAACAAGGGATAGATGGGAAGGATGTCGATGGCAAAGCAGCCCCACAATCCTCGACGTGAGAGCTCTCCGTGACGGTATCGCACGAGGTCGATGCCCGCAGCGATAAAAATAGGTATGAGGAACAACAGAAAAAACATGGCGAATGTTCGTTGGCTATACGCATGCAAAGATAGTGAAAAATATGGTAGAAGCGAGCGACAAGTTCTCATTTTGGCGTTTGGCATACATCTTGCAAAAATCACCCCGAAAAAGGTTCACAAGCAAGAAAAGAACAAAACAGCAAGTTAAACAAAAATTCACAGCTTATGAGAAAAGTAAGACTTTTGGCGGCTGCCCTGCTCTTTGCAGCATCCGCGTCGGCGCAAACGACACAAAACAGCGAGGGGTACTCACCGACGGTCTATTTGATTGCCGTCGAAGAGGATGTGTCGTATGATTGTTGCGACAAGCTTCAAGCCATGTCGCAATCGACGCAAGACTATTACGATACCCATCGCTATGGTGCGCAGCAGACCGAGAAACCGCAATTCATCTTCGCCACGCGCAACAACCGCTTCTCGTTGGCGTTGGGTGGTTATGTAGCCCTGCGCGCCTCCTACGATTTTGATGGTATCGCGGACAACCTCGACTTCATCCCCTACGACATTCCGATGACGGCCGATTACAACAATCGTCAGCAGTTGCTGATGGATGCCTCGACCTCGCGTCTCTACTTAAAAGCCATCGCCAACACGCGCACGCTGGGGCGTGTGATTCTCTATGTCGATGGCGATTTCCGAGGCGGCTCGGAGCAGAGCTATACGCCCCGTCTGCGTTCGGCCTATGTTTCGTTCCTCGGTTTTACGCTGGGACGCGATGTGACGACCTTCTGCGATTTGGCGGCGGCACCGACGACGATTGATTTCCAAGGTCCCAACGCCTACAATTTCAACTTCGCCACGATGATTCGCTACGAGTGCTCGTTGCTCGACGACCACCTTACGATGGGTGTTGCTGCCGAGATGCCCAATGTGTCGGGTACTTACAGCGACTCCTATTTGGAGATGCGCCAACGTATCCCCGACATCCCGATTTATGTGCAATATGCATGGGGCGAAAATCGCGACAGCCACATTCGCGCCTCGGGTGTCTTCCGCAATATGTATGTGCGTAACTTCGTCGATTCGGACAATGTGCGCCTCTTTGGATGGGGTGTGCAGGCAAGTGGTACCATTCGGGTGTTCCCTGCGCTGCGACTCTTTATGAATGGCGTCTATGGCCGAGGTATCACCCCCTACATCCAAGATTTGACCGGCTCGGGGCTCGATTTTCTCCCCTCATCAACGGGCGAAGATATCAAGGTGATGCCGATGTGGGGTTGGCAGGCGGCTGCCCAGCTGAACCTCTCGCAGCGGATGTTTGTTTCGGGTGGATTTTCGATGGTCAATGTCGACCGCGAGGAGAACTATTCGTTCGACAACGAGTACAAGCAGGGACGTTATATCTTCGGCAACATCTTCTATAAGCTGACACCCCGCTGCTCGATCGGTGCCGAATACCTCTATGGCTCACGCAAAGATATGAGCTCGACGAAGAATCACGCCAACCGTGTTAGTTTGGAGTTGAAATATCACTTCTAGCAAAAAGAGCGAGGCCAAAAACTTTTTGGACTCGCTCTTGCATAGTTATATTCCTTTGGTAATTAGTTGGCGTTCGTTGTGGGCCATGCAAAGGTGTGGGTAATCTCTTCGTCATCCTCACCCGGCATCGTGATTTTCACACCCTTCGTGCCGGCGATATGGGCGAAGAACGGGGTCATGTCGAACGAGTAGTAATCGGCGTAGAGCGTCTTGACGGCGGCCTCCTCGGTGGTCGTTGCGTGGCACAACTGCAAATTGAGGTGGTTGTCGGCGGTTGTGGGGTTCGACTCGTCGAGCACCAACGTGAATTCGTGCGCCGAAGCCTTCGTGCTGGTAGCATAGAATACGAGCGCCACATCCAACCACTGCTTGGTGGCATGCACCAATGCATATTGGCTATACTCCTGATAGAAGTTCACCGGCAACGTGCCATACTCCTCGACCTCTTCGGGCGTAGCTACGGCTTCACTCTCTGCCTCGTTGAAGGTGATGCACCCATAGAGGGTGATGTAGGTGCCGCCATAGCTGCTCTCGTTGGTCTGAGCCTCGCTGTAATAGATTAGCAGACGGTCACCATACGATACTTCGATAGTACCTACGCGTGAATCGACTTGCACGAGCGTCTTTCCCTCATCGGTGTAGTAGGTCAGGGGCGAAGTGCCTGCCACCGTCACATAGGCGGCATCGGTCGCATAATCCGAATCACCGCTCTCGATGCAGGATACAGAGGTCAGCGCTACAAACGCTGCCACCAAAAACATTCCAAATTTTTTCATCATTGTGTGTTGTGTTAAAATTATTGTTTCCTCATTCAAACGGAACAAACCGTGTTTATCGTGTCAAAGATACAACTATTTTTTTGATTCTTGCCACTCTTGCGCGGTTTTTGTACACAATCGCACTGTTCACTTTAATTGATGATTGTATGAAAAAGTATTTTGTACAGGGATTGTTGGCTGCGGTGCTGTTGGCCGGAGCGGCCTTTGTGGCGTGTGACGACGAGGACCACACCTCGTCAACCACCACCTTCGAACGAATGGAGATGGAGTTCTCCTACGAGGTGAGTGCCGATCTGCTTGCGGTGGCCGACATCACCTTTACCTACACCAATCCTGCCGGTGAGATTACCACCGTGAGCGAGCCGCTGACTACGACAAAGTGGTCACAAAGTTTTACGACCACCACCTTTCCGGCCGGTTTCTCGGTGACGGTCGGTGTGGCGATGAAGGAGGGTATTACGCTCGACAAGGATAGCTATGTGCTAACCCGCACCTGGACCGACAATTTCAAGGAGTATCGCAGCGACGGCAAAGTGCATTGGTACGATGGGCCCGATGTAGATAGCGAATCGATTACCCTCACGCGCAATCCGAGCGACCCCGAGGCACTTGTTTCGCAAATCGAGACGGCGTTGAATCTGATGAACCGCACTTTCCGTTACGAGGTAATGGTCGATCCCGATGGCACGGGTTACGAGGTGGTCGATAACGATTAGCGGCAACGCAGCGATGTATAGATGTATAACAGGCACAAAGGGCGGAAAATTCGAAGAGAGGTTTTCGCCCTTTCGCCTTTGTTTTGTATCTTTGTCGCATGATGATGGAATTTTTAACTGCATACAATTTAACCGGCCTGGCCATTGGCATCTCGACCTTCCTGATTATCGGCTTGTTTCATCCGCTAGTCATCAAGGGCGAATACTACTTCGGCGTTGGGTGTTGGTGGGTGTTTGCCCTGATGGGCATTCTCTCGGTGATAGGCTCGCTGTTGGTCGAGCAGGTCTTTTGTTCGGTGCTGCTGGCTGTTTGGGGGGCCTCCTCCTTCTGGTCGATTGGCGAACTCTTTGCCCAACGACGTCGCGTCGAGCGTGGCTGGTTCCCGAAACGCGAAAAAAAGTAGCACACACATGCAGCGGGTTGTGCGATATGGTGTTGCGCTGGGGTGGTTGTTGGCGACGGCCTGCACCACTGCGCCTTCATCCGCTGTCGTCTCCCCACCTCCGCCGGAGGTACAACGGGCTACCCTCCTCTTCACGGGTGATGTGATGCAGCACCTGCCCCAAATCAATGCGGCACGCTGCGGTGAGGGGTTCGACTATCGTTCTTCGTTCGAAGAGGTGCGTTCCTGGCTTTCCGAGGCCGATTTGACAGTCGTAAATTTGGAAACAACCCTTACCGACCAACCACCCTACACGGGTTATCCGATGTTTCGTGCGCCGGCTGCTTTGGCCGAGGTGCTGTCCGATTGCGGGGTCGATGTGGCCTGCCTGGCCAACAACCACGCTCTGGATGGTGGTGCGCGGGGCGTACAACGTACCACCGAACTGCTCGACCGCCACGGCATTCGTCATACGGGGCTTTTCCGTGATAGCACGGCGCGTGCAAACAACCACCCGCTGCTGCTCTCGTGTCGAGGTATTCGCCTTGCGCTGTTCAACTATACCTATGGTACGAACGGGATGCCTGTACCATCGGGCATGCAGATCAGTCGCATCGACACGGTGCAGATAGCTGCCGACCTGCATTCACTGGCCGATTCGGTGGATTGCTGCGTGGTGTGTATGCATTGGGGGAATGAGTACGAACGCATCCCCAATCGCACGCAACGTCGTTTGGCTGCCTTTCTGCGTCGCCATGGGGCCGACATCATCATTGGCCACCATCCCCATGTCATCCAACCGGTCGAGGGCGATTCGACCTATCTCTGCTGCTATTCGCTCGGCAACTTTGTGTCAAACCAGCGTCAACGCTACCGTGATGGCGGATTGATGGCCCGCGTGGTGGTGACGCGCCATGCCGATGGCCGTATGCATTATGCCACCGAGTTGATTCCTGTCTGGGTCGAGAAACCCCATTTTGTGATTCGTCCGTTGCCGGCCGATGACACGCTGCGACGAGCTGAAGCGTGTGAACTCTTTCGTGCCGATACCAAAGAGCACCTGCACACGCTCCGCTATCAGTAAAACAAATCGCCCTATCAAAACTCTTGATGGGTTTTTCTTGCACAAAAGCCAAAAAAAGGATTATCTTTGCCTACGGAAACACAACACAAATACCTAAAAAACGGAAAGAGATGGAAAAGAGTTTGAAAGGTACGCGCACCGAGCAGAACCTGCTGAAAGCATTTGCCGGTGAGAGCCAGGCGCGCACGCGCTACACCTTCTTTGCAAGCGTAGCCAAGAAGGAGGGATATGAGCAGATTGCCGGTGTCTTCATGGAGACGGCCGAGCAGGAGAAGGAACATGCCAAGCGTTTCTTCAAATTCCTCGAAGGGGGCGATTTGGAGATTACGGCCACCTACCCTGCCGGTAAGATTGGCACGACACCCGAGAACCTGCTGGCTGCTGCCATGGGCGAGAAGGAGGAGTGGGATGTCCTCTACAAGGAGTTTGCCGAGGTGGCTATGGAGGAGGGCTTCCCTGTCGTGGCTGCTGCCTTCAAGAATATTGCCAAGGTCGAGGCCGAGCACGAGCGTCGCTACCTGAAATTATTGAGCCGCATCACCGATGGCGACTTCTTCCACCGCGATGGTAAGATTTGGTGGCAGTGTCGCAACTGTGGTTTCATCATCGAGGCTGAGGATGCTCCGAAGGCTTGCCCCGCCTGCCTCCATCCGCAATCCTATTTCGAGCCGATGAAGCAGAACTATTAGTCGAAAATTTCTTGAAAACAAGGGTGTCCGGCAAATGCTGCCGGGACCCTTGTTTTATTTCATCCGCACCGTGCGACTGCCGGCCTCGAAGGTCATGCGCGAGTTGCTGAACAGTCGTTCGAGGTGGCCGCTTTCGACCATCGCTTCTGTGGGCAGATGATGGAGTTGCGGGGTGTCGATGAGTGCCACGGCATCGCAGAGCGAGAGGGCGATGTCGAGTTCGTGGGTCGAGAAGAGGATGCACTTCGCCTCGCGGTGTGCCAACTCGGCCAAGAGCGAACAGAGCTCATAGCGATTGGGCATATCGAGGAACGACGTGGGTTCGTCGAGCAGAATGATGGGGGTCTGCTGTGCCAAGGCGCGGGCAATCATCACCCGCTGACACTCGCCATCCGACATGCGGTCCATGGTGTGGGTTGCATACCTCTCCATGCCTACCTGACGCAACGATTCCATCACGATGGCTTCATCTTCGGCCTGCATGCGTCCAATCCAATTGGTGTAGGGAGCACGCCCCAGCGCCACCACGTCGCGGCACGAGAGGTTGGCGATGCGGATGCGGTCGGTCGTTACAAAGGCCACGGCACGGGCCAGCTGTGAGGGCTCCATGTGGCGAAGAGACTCGCCGGCAAGATGAATCGTGCCCCCTTGTGCAGGGCTCAATCCTGCAAGGGCACGGAGCAGGGTCGATTTGCCGCTGCCATTGCGCCCTACGAGCGCCGTCAGTCTGCCGGCCGAAAAACGGGTCGAGACCTCGGCAAGCAGCGTGCGGTTGGCATATCCGACCGAGAGTTGGTGTAACTGTATCATCGTTAAGCAATCGTTTTATTACGCACTACCACCCAAACAACGATGGGAATTCCCATCAGGGCCGTGATGGTGTTGATGGGTAGTGTCAGCCACTTGGCGATGATGTCGCAAAGAAGTACGACGATGGCACCCGTGAGTGCCGTTGTGGGCATCAGGATGCGGTGGTCGGCGTTGTGACAGAGCATGCGGGCGACGTGCGGCACGGCCAGACCGATAAACCCAATCGGGCCGCAGAAGGCGGTGACTGTGCCGGCCAGTAAGGTGGTCGAGAGGAAGATGAGCTGGCACGAGCGGCGGACATTGAGCCCCATTGTGCGGGCATAGCCCTCACCCAGCAGTAACAGGTTGAGCGGCTTGATGACAACTACGGCCAGCAACAGACCTGCGGTAACGGCCGGCAGGAGCAGCCGCAGCTGGGTGCCCGTCACATCGCCCAACGACCCCATAGTCCAGATGACGAAGGATTTGCGGGCATCCTCGTGACTCAGGTATTGCAAAATCTGCACGATGGCACCAACTCCCGATGAGAACATCATGCCCAGAATCAGGATGACCATGATATCCTTGATGCGGCGGCTGACCAGTGCGATGACCCCCAAAATGAGCGCAGCTCCCAACCAGGCGGCGCCGGCCACACCGAGGGTGGATAAGGCGCTATGTCCTCCGAGACCCAGGAGCGGTGTTCCCAGGATGAATATCGCTACACCCAGACCGGCACCCGAACTAATGCCCAGCACATAGGGCCCCGCCAATGGATTGCGAAAGAGGGTCTGCATCTGCAAACCACTGACCGATAAGGCTGCACCGGCAGCCACGGCCACGATGGCCTTCATCAGGCGGATGTCGCGTACGATTTTCACCGTCGATGTCGCGGCGTCACTGCCCCAGAGGGCCTGCCAAATCTCTTCGAGGGAGAGTTGCACGGCGCCGGTCGTGAGGTCGAGCAGGAACAAGAGCAGGGTCACGAGTGCGAGCAACACAAAGAGGATGGTGGTACGAGATTTCATGCGGTCGTTCGGTTACTCCAATTTACGGTAATAGACAAAGGGATATGCTTCGGCCAATTCGGGATGGAAGAGTTTGACCAGGTCGCGCAAGACGACATCGGGTTGCACCACTCCCGACTCCCAATAGTCGTTACCACCCCGCTGGTTGGTGCGCCGATCGCAGTTGTAGACTGCACCACGACGCACGCACGGCACATCGGCAAATTTCGGGAATCGTTGGCGCAAATCGTTCAGGGTTGCGATGCTGCCGACATTCATCCAGAGGTCGGCCTGCGAGGTGAGCAGGGCTGCCGCTTCGAGGTCGATGGGGAGCGACACGGAGGTATGGTTGTCGCGGTAGAGATAGTCGCCACCGGCATCGGCAATCAGCCGTGCCACATAACTGGTCGTCGGGGCCATGAACCACGAATCGGCATAGGGGGTGTTAATCATCACCTTCGGACGGGGTGTTTGGGCCTGCTGTGCCAGCCTCTTCCAGGTGTTGTAGCGCTGCGGAATGGCCGCAAACAACGATTCGGCGGTGGAACGACAGCCAATCAACTCGCCCAAGGCCACCATCCATTCGCTCTTGCCGAGGGGATTCTCTTCGAGGTACTCGCCCACATAGAAGAAGGGAATGCCCAACTCCTTCAATTTGGGCTCCAACGTGCTGGCTCCCGTCAATCCGAAGAGCAACACCACGTCGGGCTCCAAAGCCAACAGCAGTTCGTAGTTCATATTCCCCTCATACCCCACATCGCCGATGTGGTCGCGGTGGGTGGAGACATAGTCGTTGGTGATGAAGTCAATGCCCGAGACCCCTGCAACGCACGTTGCGGCACCCAGTGCATCGAGCATGGCGACATGCGACGAGGACATGCAGACGATACGCTTGGCATCGCCGCGAACCACCTCCCCCGTGAAACCTCGTGGCGGCTGCTCGCCGTTGCGGGCGATGAAGAGGTGTCGATCCACCCCCTCGGCACCCTGCCACGGATTTTGTACTTTGATGAGGGTGCTGGCATGCGTATCGGCTCCCAGAATCGTGAAACCGGAGGCATAGGTGGGGCTGTACAGTACGAGGTGATACTCCTCGATGTCGGCGCGGTGGCTCGTACAGGCTGTGGTGACGAGCAGCACAACCGACCCGAGTAGCAGGCCGATGCGATGTGACAACGAATGAACGGGGCTTCTCATGGTTTTGTGGCTGCGCGTTTTTTACCCCATTTTGGGGTGATGGAGATGAAAAACTCGTAGTGGATACCCGGCATCGGACGCGACAGCACCGAGAGATACTCCTCGTCGAAGAGGTTGTTGATGCATCCTTTGAGCGAGAGGTCGGCCCAAGTGAGTGAGAAACCCTTTTCGAGCGTCAGGTTGCTCATGTAGTAGGAGGGCAGGTTGCCCGTCAGCGAGATGTCGTTGCTCGACATCGTGTAACGTCGGCTGTAATAGCACCACTTGTAGAGGAGCGACCAGCTGCGCCACGCAACACGGCCGGTGGCCGAGGCAGAGTATTCGGGAACATAAGGCAACTGCTTCCCCACCGAGCGGTCAGCTTCGGTCATCGGCGTACCCTCGTTGATTGAGGGAGTCCATGAGAAGGTGCCATCCAGTGTCAACAGCCAATCCTTGGCCGGAGAGACCTGCAACGAACTCTCCACCTCGATGCCATAAGCGTGGACATCTTTGATGTTCTTGGGCGAGAAAAAGCCCTTGGTGGTAGGTAACCAGATAATCCAATCTTTGACGTGTGAATCGAACCAATTGACCGAGCCCGAGAGGGAGTAATGCTCCTTGCGGGCCATCGCGAACGAGAGCCCCACGTCGTAGGTCCAACCGCTCTCACGCCGCAAATCGGGGTTGCCGCCGGGCAGGAAGTAGAGGTCGTTCAGGGTCGGGATGCGGAAGTTGCGCGACAAGGAGGCCTTGGCCATCAGGTTGCCGCGCTTGGACAACACGCCGTCGATGAACAGGGCCGGAATGAGCGGAGTCCAATCGTCGCCATACATCTCCTCGCGCAAGAGGGCCGAAATACCGATGCGCTCTGTGGGTCGCCATTTGGCCGAGAGCGAGCCCGAGAGTTCGACGCGCCCCTTGTCATAACCGACAATGGCGCGGTCGCCCTGTTGCAGCACGATGTTCTTGTCGCGGCTTTCGACCAGGTGTTGGTGAGCCGCAAGCGAGGCGGTGAAGAGCCAGCGACGCCCCACCGAGTACTCGCCGTCGAGTTGTCCGTAAAAGGTGTTGATTTTGCTGCGCGAGCGGGTCATTGTCGCCATCACACCGTTGCCCAGGTCACGTTCATAGTCATAGGCCATCCAGGTGTGGATGTACCCCGCTTTGGCTCCCATCTTCCAATGTGAGCGCAGGTGGTCCCACGAGAGCACCGAGCGCAAGGTGTGTTCGCGTTGGCGGTTGTCGAAGTCGGTCGGGTTGCCGTGGTCGACGGTCAGCATCGGCAACTCACGGTTCGAATCGATGTACCATGCATTGAATCCAATGCGGTCGCCGTTGCCCGTGTTGTAGTAGACCTCCTGCAACAGGTGCAAATCTTTGAAGGCACCGCTGCGATTGCGTTCGGTGGGATAGTATTGTCCGACGATGTTCATCTCTTTGTCGTAGATGTTCATCTTCTTATCGCGGTTGCGGTATTTGTAGTCGTTGGGCGACGAGGAGTAGACGGCGCGGGTCGAGAGCTGCCAGTGGTCGTTGCCGTAGGTCAGGCGCAGGAACTCGTCGAAGGTTTGGAACGAACCGATGCCCTGGATGTATTGCAGGCCGAAACCCTCGGCTTGTGCCGGACGGGTGGCGAGTTTGACCGCTCCGCCCAGTCCTCCGCCCGTTTCGTTGACCGACGAGGTGCCGTGCAGCAGCGAAGCATCGTCGATGAAGTAGGAGGGAATCATCGAGAAGTCGGTCATGCCCAACATCGGGTTGTTGATGCGCATGCCGTTCCAGGTCACCTGCGTATGGGAGGGCGAGGTGCCGCGGAAGGCGACCGTCGAGAGGGTTGCACGACCATAGCTTTTGACGAAAATCGAGGAGTTGAAGGTGAGCACATCTGCCATCGAGAGAGCGATGTTCTCCTTCAAAACCACCGAGTCGAATTTGGTCTGCTGGGTGCCAATCTCCTTCATGGGGCGTTGGCCATAGACGGCCACCTCCTCGATGGAGATGGTCTTCTTCGACCAGTCGCGTGGAAGGGCGTGCTGTTGGCCCTGTGCCGCAGCGGCCAGCGTGAGCACACCTGCAAGGGTGAGTAGACGTATGTAGCTCTGTTTCATCGTATGCGGTCGTTATTTCCAACAAAAAGCCCCCGGAATCACTCCGACATAAAACTCGTCGAGCAGCTCCCCCGCTTGCGAGTAGCGGTAGATTTTGCCCGGCTGCTGGTAGTCGATGGCGTCGGCGACGTAGACATCGCCACTCTGCGGATGCACCGTCAGACCGTAATAGATGGTGCCCCGATCGTCGAGGAAGGGGCGCACGGGCGGACGGGTCGCCGTAACATCCATTACCCAAACATCGTCGTTAATCCAATAGAGGGTGTCTTTCGCGCCGTTGAGTTGCACTTCGGAGGGGTTGTCGCCCAGTTCGAAGCGAAATTGCGCCTCGACGGTGAAAGTCTCGGCATCGATGCGGTAGAGCGAGGGGGCCTCATAACCATAGGGCGACCCCTCATAACCGCCATCGGTTACGGTCCACAACTTTTGGTTGCAGTCGAGTACGAGCGACGTGGGCTGAATTCCCACCACCAACTCATCCACGATGCGGTCGGTGCGGGTGTCGATTTTGAGGATGCGGTTTTGGTAGGACCAACAGTTGACAAAGAGGTAGTCGCCATACTGTACCATCTGCTCGGTCGAGCCCGCCTCCATCGTCATGTTGGGGCACTCGATGTAGCCCGTCACCTCGAAACGCTTGGGATTGACAATGAAGATGCGGTTATCCCAAATCTGGGTGACGTAGGCCTTCTCGTCGGAGAGGAAGTGAATATAACGCGGTGAGGTGAGGTTGGTAATGCGTCCTATCTCCTTGAAGGTCTGAATGTCGATGGCAAAGATGACGTGCGAGTTGTTCACAACAATCCACCCCACGTTGTCGCGGATGACCATCGATTGGGCCACATCGCCCAACTTCATCGCATTGGCGCGGTAGAAGACCTCGTTCTCGACCTGCTTTGCCGCAGGGTCGTAGTAGGAAAGGGTCGCGTTGCCATATTGAAAATTACCCTCGTTGGTGATGAAGAGCCCTTCGCCGCTCGGCGTGTAAGAGAACTCCTCGGGGGAGCCGTATTCCCACTTCATACAGCCGAAGAGAGTCAGCAATAGGAGTGCGGCAACGAGTTTCGTGTGGATGTAGTTCATCGTGTATCGGTTTGGGCCGGAAGCGGGTGCTACCCTACTCCGTGTAGTTGTTTTCATCGGTGAATCCAAAGACCTCGGTCGAATTTTCGCCCAACCATCCCGCCTTCATGTTGACGCCCGTCTGCACCTTCACGAAATCGATGTGGGTCAGGTTGGCGGCACTTCCATCGAGGTGTACGGCGTTGGCGATTTGGAAGTAGACCTTGCGGGCCGCAGCCTCCGAATTGTCGGTCGAACCGTCGGCAAAGTTGTCGGCATAGCCCCATGCAAAGGATTGATTGACCCAAAGCCCCGTCGCGGTATCTTGGATAGTGCGTGGTTGGAGACGGACACCATAGAGGGTGTAGGAGTCGGCTTCGACCCACAATGGATAGTAATACTCCTGCGGGTGGTAGGATTTCAAATAGTCGATGCATCCCTTGTTGCCGAGGTTGTCTTCCCACTGCGTGTCCATGGCGGCCGCGGGTCGGTAGTAGGTCACGGCATACTCTTGCAGGGTCTCCTCCTTGCCATACTCCGAGCCCTTCAATTCGTACCACTCCTCGTCGGGGAGTCCGTTGCCGTTCGTATCCTGCATCACATAGACGATGCCCGGCTCCGACGAACCGTCAAAGGCGTTGCCCGTGATGGAGAAGTCGTTGCCCCCCTTGTTCTCGATGCTGTGGTCGAAGCCCACGATGATGGAGCCTCCCCAACCTCCCAACGATACATATTTCGTTTCGGACAGTCGACGCTCGGCATAGGCGATGGCCTCGGCGTGGCTCTTCTCGCCATTGTAGCCCCCCTGTCGCGTCTCGTTGATGAACTGCCCGGGGGCCGGCAGGTATTCGTACACCTTATTACTATGTACCGAACATCCGGCCGTGAATGGACGCGCCGCTGCAGCCTGTTTGAGGCAGACGACGGGGATGTCGAGCGAGATGGTGCTGCTGCCGGCCACGGCTGTGATGTGGCGCGAAAGCGATGCCGCAGAGGCTTGGTCGTTCGGCATGTAGCTCATCGTGAAGGTGAGCGTATACTCCCCTTCGGCCGCGGGGGTGAAGGCAAAGAGACGCTGCGTAGCCCCTTCGACGGGGGTGCCGTTGACGCTCCACTGGAATGTGGGGGGCGTGGGGGCCGATACATAGGGACGCAGGTAGAGCGTTGAGCCCAGTACAACGGTTTTGTGCGGCGGCTCGGAGAGGTAGGTGGGGCTGACCACCACCACCTCGGCAGGCAGTCGGTCGACCACTTCGATGGTAAACTCACACACGGCTTTGCCGTCTTCGTTTTGGGCGTGGAAGGCGATGCGATAGCTGCCCAACGCCTGCTGACGGAAGGTGTATGTAGCCTCGGTGCTCACTTCGCTGTCGTTCAGCAGCCAGCGATAGGTGGCTCCTTCGTTGTTCTTCACCTCGGGGGCGATGCGGTAGTCGCGGTCGGCTACCACCTGCAACCCCTCTTGCGGAATGGCCAGCGAGATGACCGGTGGCGCCAGCTCCAAGACATCGATACGCAACTCCTCGGTGGCTTTGCCGTGGGGCGTCTCGACACGCAGGATGAGGTAATAGGCGCCGCTCTTCGTGAAGGTGTAGTGGAAGGCGGGCTGGGTCGAGAGGGTCTGCCCGTCACAAATCCAGGTGTAGCTGGCGCCGGTGGCATATTGGTAGGAGGGGGTGATGCTCACCTCTCGCCCCACCTTGACCGTGTAGATACCCGTGTCGCTATCCAGGGTGATGACCGGAGGTTGCGTCGTGGGGTCTTGCAGAATCTCTTCGTCTTTGTTGCAAGCCGTCAGCAGTAACAGCAGGCTCGCCATGAGCAGCATAATCTGTTTCATATGCGTGTAGTTCAATCGTTTGTCTCGTGCACAAAAAAACCGTTTGCTACGGATGGACTCGCAACAAACGGCTATTCGGCTATCAAAAGAATCTCCCACTTTTTGATAAGCACCGATGCCTGCGGTTACTCTATCACATCCGATTGTGGCAGGTCTTCTGACTCGTTCCGTTTGTCGTGCCTTCCCGGCCGTGGCCAGTGGCAAAACTACGACAAACACTTCGTGGAACTTACAGCAGCAGGTACTGTTCCGGATTCGCACCGGATTCCCTTTTCACCCGCGAAGAGCCGATGCTCGTCGCAGGAACCACAATGTTCGCAATACGAATAGTTGCCTATTCGGGGACAAAGATAGTGCTTTCTTGTGAAAAAGCACTATTTGTCGTCGCTTTTTTTTGCCCTTGTGGCCGATGCTTTTTGCCGTTCGTCGCTTTTATTTGACCGTTCAGCGAAAAAATGGGGAGTAGGGCCCTTGTTTCCTGTGAAAATAACTATATTTGTTCTGGAAAAAAGTGACCATGAACTAAACTTAAATAGAATCTATGATGACAATCCGTTTTCGAGTGGCCTATCGCACCGCCTTTGGGGAGAATCTCTTTGTGGCGATTGGTGAGGGCGCTCGTGCCAAAATCTATCCGATGCAGTATGCCGGTGGCGACAGCTGGATTTGCGAGGTGTCGCAGGTAACGGCTGCCAAGCACATCGTCTACCGCTATGAGGTGCGTCGTGGCGAGGAGGTTGTACGCCGCGAATGGGGCGCAATGCACCGCCTGACACTTCCCGCGAAGGGCGAGGTGGTCGACCTCTACGACCGCTGGCAGGAGATGCCCTCCGACCGCTCGTTCCGTTCGTCGATGTTCACCGAAGGCGTCTTTGCACGCCCTAAGCGCAAACGCGCCAAGACACCGGCCGCCGGCGAGCTGGTGATTCGTGCCGAGGTGCCGGTAGTCCGCTCGTCGCAGCAGGTGGTGTTGGTCGGCGACCAGAAGGTGCTGGGCGAATGGGATGTTGCGAAGGGTATCGTGATGAGCGATGCCGAAGCGCCCATGTGGAGTGCGACAATCAAGGCCTCGAAGTTGACAGGAACATTCGCTTTCAAGTGCGTCATTGTCGATAGCGCGAGTGGCGAGGTCATCGCCTGGGAAGAGGGCGACAACCGCACCTTCGCAGCACCGCTTGGCGAGCAGGCTCTCACCTGCATCAACGGCTTGCGCCCCCGTTTCGAGATGGCGGCATGGCGCGGAGCAGGTGTGGCGATTCCGGTCTTTGCGCTGCGCTCGACCGAGAGTTTTGGCGTGGGCGAATTCCTCGATTTGAAGTTGATGATTGATTGGGCCGCCTCGACCGGACAGTCGATTATCCAAATTTTGCCCGTGAACGACACGACGATGACCGGTTCGTGGCAGGACTCCTATCCCTACAACGCCAATTCGACCTTTGCACTGCATCCGCAGTACCTGCGCTTGGAGGAGGTCGGCAAGCTGAAAAACAAGCAGGCCGCAACACGCTTCAAGGCGCTGGGCGAGGAACTCAACAGCCTCCCCGAAATCGACTATGAGCGTGTGAATAACGCCAAAAACGACTACCTGAAAGCCATCTACGAACAGGATGGCGCCAAGACCCTTGCGTCAGCCGAGTTTAAGTCCTTCTTGAAGTCGAACGAACATTGGTTGCGCCCTTATGCCGTCTTCCGTGCTCTGCGTGATGTACATGGTACGCCCGACTTCAATACCTGGGGCAAGATGGCCAAATATACGGCCGCGAAGGCGAAGCGTTATGAACAGGAGCACCCCGAGGAGGTGGCCTTTCACCACTTCGTGCAGTTCCACCTCTCGCGCCAGCTGCGTGCCGTGCGCGACTATGCCCACAGCCGTGGTGTGGTGCTGAAAGGCGATATTCCGATTGGCATCAGCCGCACGAGTGTTGATGCGTGGGCTACGCCCGAGCTCTTCAATATGGATGCATCGGCGGGTGCTCCGCCCGATGATTTCTCGGTGATGGGCCAGAATTGGGGCTTCCCT